>JBCCHL010000001.1:0-119587 GCA_039028775.1 Pseudomonadota bacterium
CCAGATAGTGGTGGTGGGTGTCTGTTTGCAGACCGACCAGTTGCGTCCCCTGATCGCAATCAACAAAGAACTGTCGCTGCAGTTTGTGCTCGGCTACAGCAAGCATGAATTTGCCGACAGCCTGGGCATGATCGGCGATGGTCGCTTCGACGTTGCCGACTTGATCTCGCACCAGATCAACCTAGACGCTGTCCCACAGGCGTTCGAGGATCTGCGCCACCCAGAACAGGCTGCGAAGATCATGGTCAGGCCCTGGCAGTAGGCCTGGGTCGCCGCCTTCAGACGCACTGCAATACAATTGAGCCGATCACGCGCGCCGACAGACCGCGGAATTGACCCAGGTTTAGGCACAGCGCACAAAAAACACGCAATTTACGGAGCGCTTTTTGTGCAAACTTCTAGACTATTTTTATGTGTCGCTTCTTCTTGTGGTTGGTTATCGCGTGTTCGAGCAGCCCGGCATTGGCCGAAACATTCTCGTTCACGCTGGATAATTCCGGCAAGAAAGCGAACATCACCACAGCTTGGGAGGTAACCTTACAACCCTCTGAGACCCCGCCAAGAACCGCAAACTATATGCCCGCGCACCCGGCGCCTGCCGCATTTGACAACTACGGTGGCGGCTATTGGTTCCGCACCCGCCTGCACAATCCTCTAGCGCAACCGCTCACCCGCTTGATCGAGATCGACAATATTCATATCCGCGACGCGCGCGCCTATGTCTATGCGGGGGGGGAGGCGTTGAGTTTCGAACGCGCGGGACTGATCAACCTCGAACAGCGGACCAATCTGGGGACCACCAAGCCATTGCTCACTCTGCAGGTTCCCGCCGCGACCAGCGTCGATCTCTACGTCTACGCCGAGTCCAGAGATGTGATGAACTGGCGTACGATCATCTGGCAGCCTTACGAATACGCACAGGCGATGATCAATAAGCGATTCGTGCTCGGCGCATTGCTGGGCGTGATCCTAATCCTCGCCGTCTACAATCTGATCATCTACATCTTCACCGCCCAACAGGCCTTCCTGCGCCTGTCGATCTTCCTGCTCGCCTTGCTGGGGCTGCAGACCGTGACCCGAGATCTGGGGATCGTATATCTGTGGCCCCACATGCCTGAGCTGACCGTGCATGTGATGGCGTCGGCGATCATTTTGTTCGGCTACGCGTCGGTCGAATTCGCGTTCCACTTTCTCGGCGCCAGGTTCAGCACACTTCTCCGGAACGTCCGAAAGTTTGTTATCTGGTTCAGCGTTCTCGCGTTTGTCCCCGCCACGCTCTGGACAGCTCCCGAAATTCTGCGCGGATTGATGGCGATCTACGTGTTGCCGGTGGCGATCACCTGCGCTTACGCAGCCCGCCGCGCCTTTCGTGGCAGCCCCCAGGCTCGTCAGTTTCTGCTCTGTTTCAGCCCGTTGTTCGTTGTCTTGTCGGGAGCAGCATCCAACAGGATATTCGGCCTGGGCTGGAGCGTCGAAGCTAGCCAGATGAGCATGCTGATCGCCAGCACTCTGGTGTCGATCGCGCTGGCCGTCACGCTCGCACAGCGCATCCGGCTCGCGACCGACGCCCAGTTGGAAGCGCAGGACGAGATCTTGCAAGCCAACTACCAGGCGAAAGAAGCAGCCCTGAAGGCGCAGGCGGCGCACGAGGAGAACCGTGCTAAATCAGCGTTTCTGGCGACCATGAGCCACGAGATCCGCACCCCGATGAACGGTGTCCTAGGGATGGCCCAGCTGCTGCAACAGACCAAGATGGATCAGCAGCAAAGCTACTACGTCGCTACTCTGATCCGCTCGGGCGAAAATCTGATGTCTATCCTCAACGACGTCCTGGATTATTCCAAGGTAGAAGCGGGCAGCATGCAGCTGGAGAGCGTGGACACCAACGTCTGGGAACTGCTGGACGACGTGGTCATCCTCTATCGCGACCAGATCAAACGCAAAGGCCTGCGGCTGTACACGTCTGTGGATAGGTCGGTCCCCAACCGTTTTATGTGCGATCCGACCCGGTTGAAACAAGTCATCGGCAACCTCGTCAGCAACGCGATTAAATTCTGCGAACAAGGTAAGGTCTCCATCCGCATTGAGACCGCAGGCGATCCCGAAGCACAAAAGCTGCGCTGCATCGTGCAGGACGAGGGTGTCGGTATCGAGCCGCACATCATCCACCACCTCTTCGATCGCTTTAAGCAGGCCGACTCGTCAATCTCGCGCAAGTTTGGCGGCACCGGTCTTGGCCTTGCGATCTGCAAACACCTCACCGAACTTATGGGCGGCACCATAGAAGCCACCAGTGAACCCGGGCGCGGCTCTTGTTTCGAGTTCACTTTTGGTTTTGCTCCCAGCCAGACAGCACCGCACCAGAAAGAATTTGCCCCGGTCCACTACAGCGGCTACGACCCGGATCTCGCGCAAAGCCTGCAGGACTGGTGCGATCATCGCCGGGTTGCCTACAGCACCGGCGCCTCGGGCCCCAGCAATCCAAGCAATACCACCATCCTCGTGGATGCTCACCTTGCAGATCAGGTAGACACGCCCTGCACGATCCTCGGCAACGATCTGGATTTGCCGCTGGTATTTGCAGAACTGCGACGTTTGCTCTACCCCCAGGAGGCACATGCGACCATCGAAGAGGACCCGGAAGAACAGCCTCTGCAGGACTGGCAAATTCTGGTCGCTGAGGACAACGCGACCAATCGTCTGATCGCCGGCCGTCTGCTCGCGAACTGGGGCGCCCAGGTGCTGTTTGCCAACAACGGCCTTGAAGCCATCGATGCTTTCGAACAACACCGGGACACGATCGATGTGGTCTTGATGGACTGCGAAATGCCAGAGCTCGATGGTTACGCAGCCGCAGCACAAATCACCAAGGACGCACCCGAGGCGCGCATCATCGCCCTGACCGCTCATGCCCTGGCGGAGTTCAAGGAACGCGCTCTTACGGCAGGGATGATCGACTACGTCACCAAACCCATCGATCGTAGCAAGCTGCTAAACGCGATCCTGGAAGCGATCCCCGCAACCGATGACGCCCCCGATGCGCCGGACATGCGCGCGACGCCGGTGACTGCCAAACCTGAGAGCGAAAATCCCCACTTGCGCAGTTAACCAAGCCGATCAAACGGAGAGGCGCAGTTCCTGTTCGAGCAACAGCTCGCGATTGACCGTGACGCGCAGCCACGCTTTGCTGGCCCAGAAACGCACCTCGATATAGTGGTGCTCTTCCCACTCCAACTCCACGTTGGTCCATACGTACTGGGGTTCCTCGCCAGCTTCCCGGCGTTTGCGCAAACAGTCATCGAGGTAGAGCTCGATCGCGCCATCGTCGGTCAGGTGCAGCTCAAAGTGTTTGTGACGATGTTGGAAGGGAACAATCGTGGCCACGGGGGCACTCGCTCAGCTTAGAACGCTTCAGTGTAACCCTTCACATCGAAAGTGTCCTTCGCATCGTCGTGCCCGAGGGTCCGCACACTCTGCGCCGCCGTGCTAAGCTGCCGCGAAAAACTATGGAGAGAAGAATTGGTGGAAGTGGGTTTTGCCAAAGTGCTTCGCCAGCGCGAGGTGTTGACCCTGTCCTTCGGCGCGATGATCGGCTGGAGCTGGGTGCTGTTGACGGGGGATTGGCTGCGCGATGCGGGCACGGTGGGTACGCTAATCGCCTTCGGCGCCGGTGGTTTTGCGATCGCTCTGATCGGCCTCACGTACAGCGAACTCGCAGCCGCGATGCCAAAAGCCGGCGGCGAACACGTCTATACCCATCGAGCCATGGGACCCGTTTGGAGTTTTGTCTGTACGTGGGCGCTTCTGTTTTCCTACCTTAACGTATGCCTGTTCGAGAGCGTTGCACTACCGACCGCGGTGGAATACCTCTTTCCCGCGATCAAAGTCGGCACCTTGTGGACCGTGCTCGGCTCTGATGTCGATATCGGCTTTGTGCTTGTCGGCGCGGCGGGCGCAATCGGGGTCTGCTACGCGAACTATCGTGGCATTCGCACCGCGGCCCGCTTTCAGACCTTTGTTACCGCCTTGATCATTGGCTCCGGCATCCTGCTGGTCACCGGCGCTGTCTCGTTCGGTAGTCCGGCCAATGCCGAACCCTGGATCGCCCAGCCCGCGAGCGGCATCCTCGCTGTCCTGATCATGGTCCCGGCGCTGCTCGTCGGGTTCGATGTAATTCCGCAATCCGCCGAAGAGATCGATCTACCCCCCAACCGGATCGGCAAGGTTCTGGTGTTCTCCGTTTTCTGCGCAGTGCTCTGGTACGTGCTCATCACCGGCGCGGTGGGCATGGCGCTTACACCCGAAGCGCTCTCCACGGCGCAGATGGCCACGCCCGACGCCGCCACCACGCTCTGGGGTGGCTCCTGGGCCGGAACGCTGCTGGTGCTGGGAGGGATCGGCGGCATTTTAACCAGTTGGAACGCATTTATCATCGGCGCGTCGCGCGTGATGTTCGCCCTGGCCCGTGCCGGATGGCTACCCGCGGCATTCACCCGGATTCATCCGCGCCACAAGACGCCCTACGTCGCCATCCTCGTCATCGGTGGTCTGTCGGTGATCGCACCGTTCTTCGGCCGCACCATCCTGGTATGGCTGGTCAATTGCGGGAGCTTTTCCGTGACGATCGCGTTTCTGTTCGTCGCTATCGCGTTTCTGGTGCTGCGCCGCACCGAGCCCGACATGCCGCGCCCTTTTCGTATCAGCCATCCGAACTTGGTCGGTTATGGGGCTATCGCGCTCTCGCTCGGTTTATTGGCCGCCTTCCTGCCTTGGAGCGCCAGCGGCTTGCGCGGCGAGGAATGGCTGCTGATCCTGACCTGGGGTGGGATTGGTCTAGCGGTTATTGTCGCCCGACGCAATCACGCCGTCTGATCTGCGCCTTTAGTTTGGCCGCTTGTTAAACCAAAGCCATCGATTGACTAAACAGACGCCTTCCGCTACGACCTGCTAGTACCGCGCTGGCTGCTAAAAGGTCGACCCCCAGAACGCTTGGGTTTCGACACCGCTGAGCACCAGCGGCACCATGGGCGGAGGCAACAAACGGAAGTCCTGCAAGCGAGGAACCGGCGCCCACAGGAATTCTAGGTGGGCTTCGCGACTGCGCGGTGGGGTGTGGGGGGTCAAATCTGTCGAGGACACGGCAAACACCAGATTGATCTCCCAGTGCGCAGCCCCGTCGGGTTTGTCAAAGCGATGCTCGACCGCGCCCAAAAAGCGGGTATCTTCGACATCAATCCCCAACTCTTCCTGCCATTCGCGCCGCAGTGCAACGGGCGCCGATTCGCCGTCGCCGATGTGACCGCCAGGCAGGAACGTATTGCTGGCACTGCGGTCCCGGGCCAGCAGGACCGATTCACCCAGCACCGCAACCCCGCGGGCGATGTAATGCAGCCGCATGCGCACCTCCCCTCTTGTGTGATGTCTCTAGCCGACATCGCCCCGCCTTCTAACGGCACTCGCGGTTTGGCAGGTCCCGCGCCGCATAATGCAGCTCAAGCCAGACCGCGGCTTCAGGCGGGTTTAAACAGCCGCTGCATATGGTCGGCCGGAAGCGGCGCGGTCAACTTGGATACCAGCACGGTGATCAGCACGGACACAAGTTCACCCATAGCCGCACAAGACCACGGATTCGGAGACTCTCCCTGCAGCCAGACCGCGGCTTCACGCAACGCGCCCGGGGCAAACCACTCGGGATCGATCATCGCGTTGAAGGTTATGATGAAGACCAAGCCCCCGGCCAATAGACCCGCAAACGCGCCCGCCTTGGTGACCCCTTTCCAGACCGCTCCGAGGATCAACGGGCCGGCGAATGCAGCCATCATGCAACCCGTACCGATCCAGACGATGATCGTCACGTTCATATCGAGCATCGACCAGGCCAGTGCGGTACAAAGGACCATGATCACCACCGTCGCGATGCGACTAATGCTTAGAACGCGACGCTCTACCTCTTCCTCACTCAGGTGGGGTTGGAACCGGGGCACTATGCTCAGGCGATACAGGTCGTTGGCCACGATCTGCGATGAAGAAACCACCAGGCCATCCGCGGTGGACATCACGGCGGCCAGAATACCCACCCCGAGTAGCGCTGCAAACCACGTGGGAAATAGCTCGATAAACAACAGAGCGAGCGCCTGATTCCCATTCACACCATCGCCGAGAATTACGCGCGCCATGATGCCACCCAGACCCAGCATCCCGAGCAGCAGTCCAAAACAGAATGCCAGACGAATAAACGATCGCCGCTGGCGAGGCTCCTTCAACGCCCACAACTTGTTCCCGATGTGTGGCAGCATCCCCAACGGTATGTGCGCTAACAGAACTGCCAACACCGACCACCACGAATGATATAGGACGTCGGTCGGGTTGATGGCTTTGACCAGATTCTCGTCTTTCGCTTCCAGCTGATCCAGCATGCCGCCAAGGCCACCTTCGACACCAAAACCCGTAAGGAACATCACGAGCACAAGCACGCCGACAGCCACCATGATGAAACCCTGCACACCGTCCGTGAGGATATCGGCGTGGGCGCCACCCATCACCACATAGATCATCAAGACGGCAGCGGTGACACCCAGCGCTACCGCCGGGGAAACACCGAGCATGATCTCGAACATGACGATGCCCGATACGAGTTGCCCGGCTAGATAGAAAAACAGCGACAGCGAAAATAACGACACCAGAATGCGGATCCAATCCGACTGGTACCGTATACCGAGATACTCCGGGATCGAACGACTGCCAAATTCATGCCCGCTGTTGCTGACCAGGTGCAGGCAGAGCAGCACACCCAGGTAGACGCCGATGGGATATAAGAATACGGACCACATGGCAGACAACCCGGCGTTGTAGCCGATGCCGGGAAACCCGACAAAGGTGGCACCGCTGGCGGTAGTCGCCGCAAACGCAAAAGCCAGAAACAGCGGACCATACGCATTGCGAGCCGTCGCAAAATCATCCGCATTGCCTACCTTGCGCTGACCCACCACGCCAAAATAGAGCATCATGCCGATATAACCGACCAGGAAAATCCACGACCAGAACGTTAAGTCCATCACCCCTCCACACTCCAAGATTCTCGACTCAATATCGAGTTATCAGTATTTTGCCGGTGGGTTGCATCTTGTTTGCGCGACTCACCCAGGCAACTCAAGAGCCGGTCAATCGGAAGACCGGCAAAACGATAGACCGCTCAAACGAAGAAGCGGTCAGACCCCAAGGCTTTTAGGTCTGCCTTAGCGTCGGGTAACCATCGATTATCATCGCTGGCTGCTGCGCGTCAGGTGCGGATCACACCAATGACCAGCCCCGCTGCGGTTTGACCGGCTGTCGCTCGCACCCCTCTTACTAAGCAACTTTGTACCCGATTGCCGAAGCGAAACCAAGCGTCGGCTCCGCAGGGATTGGCGAGCACCGCGGCGCCTACACTGCGGTGCGGACACCTGAGAATCGCCTGCAAGCACCACACCGACAAGCGAACCGCGGACCCATCCCCGTGACCGTCCTGGGGGTTGACTAGGCTAGACTCCATTTATATAGTTAGATAACTATCTAAATATCTAACTAGGACAAGCGCGGAGCGGGTGAATACGCATGCAAAATCAGCATCGCTTCAAAGCCTTGGCCGATCCCACCCGTAGAGACATTCTGAAACTGCTGGCACAGCGCTCCCAAAGCGCCGGGGACCTTGCTGCCCACTTCGAAGTCAGCAAACCCTCGTTGTCGCACCACCTCAATGCCTTGAAGCAAGCGGACTTGGTGCGCGCCCAGCGCCAGGGCCAGAACATCATCTACACAATTAACACATCCGTACTGGAAGACACCGCGAGGTTCGTTCTAGATCTTATGAACGGGGATGAAAATCCACAGATGGAGACCAGTCATGACAAAGACCACAAGTTCGACCCTACCTTATGACATTGCGGCAATCCTGTTGGTGGCCGCGGGTTTGCTGCTGAGCTTCCTACTGTATGATCAACTGCCTGATCCCATGCCTACCCATTTCAACGTCCACGGCGAAGCAGACGACTGGACCTCGCAACCCTGGGGGGCAATATTGATGCCCCTGATCGCTTTGGCGACTTACGCGGTCATGCGCATCCTGCCCGGGATCAGCCCCAAGAACTTTGCGATGGAAGCGTTTACAAACCCCTTTTACAAGGTCTGCGTGATGATCACCGCCCTGGTTGTCGCCTTGCACATTATGCTGATCTGGCAGCTCAGCCAGGGCCAACCCGGCCTCACGTCCACCCAGGTTGTGGCCGCGATCGCGGTCTTGTTCATCGGTATCGGCAACTACATCAACAAGGCCACACGCAACTTCTTTTTTGGTATACGCACGCCCTGGGCGCTCGCCAGCGACGAAGTCTGGGCCAAAACCAATCGCTTCGGCGGTTGGGCATTCTCCCTTTTTGGTGTTTGTGCACTTGTTTTTTCGGTCACGCTGAGCGGCGCAACGCTGGTTGTAACGACCATCAGTGTTGGTGTCATCCTTATCGTCGCCATCATCGCTTACAGCTACGTTGTGCACCGTCGATTCGAAAATTAGTCACCACACGCAAACGCACGGCGACCCGGCTACAGAGGGGTTAAAACAGGCTCAACTGCGGCGTTTCCTCTCGCGGCGGCACAAACAGATCGGTGCGCAGCACGGGCATTTGTGCATCGACAATCCCCGCCCGCCGCAGCGCGCCTGACATACGCTGCTGGATGAGCTGCGCCACCGGTCCCTGGCCGACCATGCGTTTAAACCATTGAGCATCATAGTCGCGTCCGCCGCGGGTAGCGCGCACCGCAGCCATCACGCGCTGGGCGCGCAACGGGTAGTGGGTCTGCAGCCACTCTTCGAACAAACCACGCACTTCCAGCGGCAAGCGCAGGAGGACGTACCTCACCACCCGTGCGCCGTGCTCGACGGATCGCGCCACGACGTCTTCGATCTCTGCATCGTTGATGAAGGGAATGATCGGCGCCATCATGACGCCGGTGGGCACGCCGGCCGCATGCAGCTCGCGCACCGCGCGCAAGCGTGCACCCGGATCTGCGGTGCGCGGTTCGAGCTGCCGCTTCAGTTGCTTGTCCAGCGTGGTGATACTCACATAGACGTGCACCAGATTGTCAGCGGCCATCGCCCGAAGCAGTTCAAGATCGCGCAGGATCAGCGCGGATTTAGTCACGATACTCAATGGATGTTTGTGCTCGTGCAGCACGCCTAGGATCTCCCGCATCACATTCAACCTGCGTTCTCCGGGTTGATATGGGTCCGTATTGGTACCTATAGCCAGCACCGAGCAGCGGTACTTTGCAGCGCCCAGTTCCTTGCGCAGGTGCTCGGCGGTATCCGTTTTAAAGAATATCCTCGTTTCGAAGTCCAAGCCCGGCGAAAGATCCAGGTAGGCGTGAGTCGGACGCGCATAACAGTACACACAGCCATGTTCGCAACCTTTGTAGGGGTTGATGGACTGCTCGAAGGAGAGATCCGGGCTCTTGTTGCGGGTGATCAGGGTCCGCGTGCGGTCCGGGTAAAACTGTGTTGCCGGTGCGCTTGTGGCACTGTCTTCGCGCAGATACCAGCCGTCGTCAACCGCAATGGACCGGGTGGGCAGAAAGCGACTCTCGGCGTTGCTGATCGCGCCACGACCTTTGATCGCACTCGTGGGTGTCGGTGTCGCGCCGTCGATCGCGATACGATCACTCGGTCCATCCGCAGTCACATCGGCCATCGTCGGTCTATCTCCTTGTGGTCTATCCTGGTGCGGTCCATCCTTCCACCGTCTGTCCAGCTGTTTGTCCAACGGTCTGTCCAACCGTCTGTCACTTGGCGATCCTTCGTTGCACGGTCCATCTTTGCACGGTCCATCTGTGCGCGATCCATCTTTGCGCGATCCATCTTTGCGCGATCCATCTTTGCGCGGCCCATCCTAGCGCCGCCGATCGGGCGCCGCCCAGCGTCACGATTGCTACCCTCGCAAGGTCTACCGTTCGCCCTCCTCTCAACTTTCTAACCTCAACGCTCTTTCGCAATGCCTTTTGCCCGCCCTCAATCTCAAACGCCTTTCCCGAAAACGCCTTTCCCGAAAACGCCTTTCCCGAAAACGCCTTTCCTAAAAAGCCCTTCCTTAAAAAGCCTCTCCCTAAAACAGCTTTCCCGAGAACGCTTTTCCCGAAAACCCTTCCCCCGAAAACCCTTCCCCCGAAAACCCTTCCCCCGAAAACGCTGTTAAAGTCTCTCGCCCGGTCTTCAAAAACTAATCAGCTAAGCCGCATATTTTTCTGGACGGCCGATCTTTATAACTGTATATACATACAGTATCAAGGACTTTCCAAGCAAATTAGACTACCCAACCCAGAGCGCCCTCGCCGACGACAAGAAGGGTGCCGGGAAGGACACACAAGACGCGCACCGACAAGCGCGCAGAGCGGCTCAGAAGCCGATGCTTGGGCGGCGTTATTGCGCAGAGCAGCAGCCCGGAGCGTGATCGCACCGTCAGACCGTCGGCGCTAATCGGTGCCTTGAAAACACAAAAAATCCCAGACAGACAAAATACCGATGACCCCGATACGTTCTATTGCTCTTTCTGTACTGCTGCTTTTGACCGGCGCGGGCTGCACAATGCCCGCGCCGAACCCACAACCGATGGAGCAACTTACCCTGCAACTCGATGCGCTGAAGGCTGCGATCAGCGCCCAAGGTCAGATGCAGAATGCCAGTAGTACCGCCGTGGTCTCGTCGAACGATGCGATGCACGCCGAGGTGGTCCGCCTGCGCGATGCGATGGCCAGTCTTTCCGCGCAGGTACGCAACTCATGCCCGACCCAGACCTCGCCCGCCGTCGTGCAGGTCTGCGAGCCCAGCGCTGAGTATGTGGTGGACGAGCACGGCAAGCTCATCCTCGGCGAGATCGAACGGGTTCTTCTAAACCCACCCGGATTGGCCGTGGTGGCCCGCATCGACAGCGGTGCCAGCTCAAGTTCTCTGCATGCCACCGACATCACAGAGTTCGAACGGGATGGGGAAGACTGGGTGCGTTTCACCGTAAACGCACCGGAAGGGGATACGCCGCTGACGGTCGAACGGGAAATTCTGCGCTACGTCAGGGTGTTCCAGCAGGCGGACAAAGTTGGCACCCGGCGACCGGTCGTGGCCATGCGCGTGGCGGTGGGCAATATCCAAGACACCTTCGACTTCACACTCGCGGATCGCAGTCACCTGGAACATGGCATGATTCTCGGGCGTAACTTCTTGCGCGACATAGCGCTCGTCGACGTCAGCCGTCGCCACGTGCAACCCCAGGCTCAGGTTCAGACCACCACCCCGTCCGGCTTCTGATGCGGATCTGTCTCCCGCCCCCACGCGTGCGAGCGACGCGTTGGATTTGCACTTGGCGCTCGGTGGCGAGAGACTAGTGGACTGTAGAACAATAAGCTGCTGCCAGGTATCGGGGACGGTGTGACCCGCGCGGCCAACGACTCACTCACAGGAACACAAGCACGCGACGCATGAATCAGCGCGGCCCCTTCTTATTCCTCATCGGCCTGTTGACCATCGCGGGGATCAGTGCCGCCCAGTTTCGTCACCAAACCTACGACATCCCCTGGCTACCCGGCGAAGAATCACAACTCTGGCAAGTCGAGGCGCGCATCACCTTCGACGCCAGGGGCTTGCCCGCCAAGGTGTGGCTGACGCTGCCCCCGGAACAGAGTGGCTTCACCTACGTCAGCGAATCCGCCGCTTCTTCGGGCTGGGGATTCGGGATCGAGACGAGCGCGGCTCAGCGGCGCGCGCTGTGGTCACAACGCGCACCCAGCGGCCGACAGACCCTGTTCTACAAGCTAGACGTCACCACGAACAACCGCCGCGTAGCGCAGAGTCCGCCGCAGGATGTGAACGCCCCGAATTGGGACGAGCCCTATCTGACCGCGGCAAACGCGGTGCTGCAGAACATCCTGCCGATCAGCGCCGACGCGCACACCTTGACGCTGCAGATGATCCGGGAGCTCAACCGCGCCCCCCGCGATCCCAGCCTGAACCTGTTGCTCGACGAGTACACGCCGGCGGAGTTACTCAGCAGCCTGCTGGCAAGCGCCGGTGTCATAGCTCGCACGACCCAGGTGCTGGTCCTCGAGGATGGCCGGCGACGCCAGTCCCTCAGCGAATACCTGCAGGTCTGGGAGGACAATGCGTGGCGCTTGTACGATCCAGGCTCGGGCCTGGTGACCGAGCAGAGCAATCTCTTGTTGTGGCAAACCGGCACCCCCGGTGTCTTGGAGGTACTCGGCGGGAGCAATAGCCGGGTCAGTTTTTCAATGTTGAGCCAGAGCCGCTCATCCCTGCTGCTGGCCCAGGATCGCGCCGGGGATCTGGCGCTGTCCCTCTACAACCTGCCCATCGCTGAACAGGGCATGTTCCAACTGATCATGCTGCTGCCCGTGGGTGCGTTTGTTGTTGTGCTGTTGCGAGTCTTGATCGGCATCCGCACATCGGGAACGTTTATGCCCGTTCTAATCGCACTGGCGTTCCTGCAGACCGATCTATTGCCCGGACTCGTCAGCTTTATCATAGTCGTCGCTATCGGCCTGTTTATCCGCTCGTACCTGTCCGCTTTGAATCTCCTGCTGGTAGCGCGAATCGCGACGCTGGTGGTGTTGGTGATTGCGATCATCAGCCTATTCAGCATTATCAGCTACCGCTTGGGTTTGATCGAGGGCCTGACGATCACGTTCTTCCCGATGATCATTCTGGCCTGGACCATCGAGCGCATGTCCATCGCGTGGGAAGAGGAAGGGCCCAAGGAGGTGCTGATCCAGGGAGGCGGGTCTCTGCTGGTCGCGGTCATCGCCTTTGTACTGATGAGCCTGCCGACCATCGAACACCTTGCGTTCAACTTCCCGGAACTGCACCTCGTGTTGTTGGCCGGCATGTTACTCGCCGGACGGTATACCGGGTACCGCCTGCTGGAGCTGTGGCGTTTCGGCGTGTTTAAGAAATCATGATCAACTGGGTTTCACCGCTGCGACTGCGGGGTAAGGGCATCCTCGGCATGAACCGCCGCAATGTGGCGTACATCAGTCGCTACAATGATCGTGAGCACTTCCCGGTTGTAGACAACAAACTCACCACCAAGCTGGTCGCCGAAGAACATCAATTAGCGGTACCGAAACTCCTGCAGGTGGTACGTACGCAATACGAGGTGGAGAGTATCGAAGAGATTCTCAAGGATCTCGATGCCTTTGTAGCCAAGCCCGCTCAGGGTTCGGGCGGGCGTGGCATTCTGGTCATCACAAACAAGGTGGAAGATGGCTACCAAAAGGCCAGCGGTGACATCATCAGCCTGGGCGACATCAAGCGCCACCTCTCCAATACGCTCAGCGGCCTGCATTCCCTCGGCGGGCGCACCGACGTTGCCTTCCTCGAGGAATTGGTGCGCGTAAGCCCCGATCTGAAGAGCTACTCCCACGAGGGGGTGCCGGACATCCGCCTGATCGTGTTCAAGGGTTTTCCGATCATGGGCATGTTGCGCCTGGCCACCAAGGCGTCGGATGGTAAAGCCAATCTGCATCAGGGCGCAATCGGGGTCGGGCTCGACATCGCCAGCGGCAAGGCGGTGCAGGCGGTGCAACACAATCAGTTGGTCACCCATCACCCGGACACACAGGCCGAGCTGCGCCGCATCGAAATCGCCAATTGGGATCAATTGCTGCACCTCGCCGCACAGTGCTATGAGGTGACGCAGCTGGGCTATCTCGGCTGCGACATTGTCATCGACGAGCGCCAAGGACCGTTGATACTCGAACTCAACGCACGGCCAGGGCTCAGCATCCAGATCGCCAACGACCGCGGATTGCTGCCGGTGCTGCGCCATCTGGAGGGCATGCGCACGCGTAATATGCGCACTGCGGAACGCGTCACCTACGCCAAAGCGCTGTCCGAAAGCCTGTAGATCATTCGCCCGTCGCTTGACGGCGCGCGACCAATTCGAGAACGAAAGGAGAACTCCATGATTGTTGTCAACGGCCGCCTGACCATCGACCCTGCCTCGCTACCCGCCATCAAAGACGCGCTCGCCACCATGGAAACGGCCAGCCGCGCCGAAGCGGGCTGCCACGACTATACCTTCAGTGTCGAGGTCAACGACGCGGCACAAATGCGTATCACCGAAAGCTGGGAGAGCGTCGAAGCTCTGCAGGCGCACTTCGCCACCCCGCACATGGCGGAGTTTCGCAAGACTCTGGCGGCCCACCCGCCGAACAGCAGCGACGTCAAATTCTATGAGGTGAACGAGATCAATCCGATGGGCTGAGGCGGACACGGCCCGGGGGCAAACATGTTAGGCTTGCCGCGCTGGGGACCAAAGAGGGGCAATTATGATCACGATCTGGGGCGGTGCCACCGCGCGCACCATACGCGCGCACTGGATGGCACACGAACTGGGGCTCGACTATACGCCGAAGCTGATCGGCTCCCGTACCGGCGAGACCCAGAGTGAAGAATTCCGCATTTTGAACGCCAAAGAGAAGATCCCGGTGATGGTCGATGACGATCTTGTGCTGTCAGAAAGTGCCGCGATCGTCACGTATCTCGGCGACACCTATGGCCCGGAGAGTGGCCTCGTCCCGGCCCCCTACACCCGGGAACGCGCGCTCTACAACCAATGGCTCTCCTTCGTCCAGATGGAACTCGACGCGCATACGCTGTACGTGATGCGCAAACACCGCGATCTTGCCCACCTGTACGGCGAGGCCCCGGCCGCTATCGACACCGCCATCGAGGGGTTTAACAAACAGGTCAGCGTCGCGCTGACCGCCTTGGCGGACCAAGACTTTCTGGTCGGTGAGCAATTCACCGGTGCCGACTTGATGATGACCACGGTGCTGACCTGGGCCGTCGCTTATGGCATCGACATCGACCCGCGCCTGCAGGCTTACGCGACGCTACACACCGGCAGGGAGGCGTACAAGGCGGCCGCGGAGTTGAACTTCAGTATCAGCGCAGGTGCCTAGAATAGAAGGGTGTGACCCTGCGAGCGTCAGGCGCCCCTGCAGCTCCGTATGCAATCGGTCATCTTCCGGATGGTTCGCCACTCGCAAGAGAGCACGCCCTTATCCGAAATCCGGCTATTCGTCTCAGCGGCGCTATAGACGCAGGCGCATCTGTAGATTGCCGCGGCTGTAACGCTGATCGGTCATCTGCGGCTGGGCCACAAAACCGGAGCTGGTATACAGTCCCAGGGCGGGGGTGAGCACGTCATTGGTGACGAGCATAATCTCCTTGGCATTGCGGGCGCGCGCAAAATCGACACAGGCATCCATCAACAGGCGACTATAGCCATACCCTTGACGGTCCGGACGCACCGCCATTTTCGCCAACTCCCACACGCCCGGGTCGTTACTTTCCTTGTCGGGCACCATCGCCACGGTGCCGACCGCGGTGTCGTCTTCAACCACAAAGAAAATCTCACCGCCCTTGTTGAGCGCGTAGCCTTCGGGGTCTTCGAGCGCCAAGCGATCCTCCTGCTCGACCGCAAAGTAGCGCTCGATCCACTCGTAGTTCAGCGCCGCAAAAGCGGTACGAAAACGTGGGTCGTAGCCGATCAGACGTCCGCGGTCTCGTCCACCCACTGCATGATCCTCGCATTCTCTTCGATCGGGTAGGTATGGGATAGATCGGCGATCTCCCGATACTCCACCACCGCACCCGCTGCCGTAAAGGCATCCCGTGCGGCGCGGGCGACGTCCACCGGAAACATCCAATCGAGTGCGCCGTGCATGATGTAGAGCGGCAGGTCCTGCATCCGCGCGCCTTCGTAGGCTTCCAGCAACATAGGATGGAAGGATGCCGAACTGGGCGCGAGATGGGTAAACGGCGCATCCTCGCGCAGACCTGTGACGTAGCTGAACGTGCCGCCGTCGGACATCCCCGTAAGCAACACCCGCTGGTCGTCGATGTTCCAATGCTCTTTGGCATAGGCGACCATCGCATCGAGATTGTCGGTGTCGACGTCCGGCCCCATCAGCGACCAAGTCCCTTCTTTCGAAGTTGGCGAGATAACAATTGCGTTCACGGAGCGCGCCGTGCGCAACCACGTCCATAGGAAGCTGCGACCGTGACCGCTGCCGCCGTGCATAGCGACGATCAACGGCACCTCTTCCCCGTCATAGTATTCCGGCACGTACATGGAAAAGCCGCCGCGTTCGTCCGAGGTGTTGGCCGCATGCATAACCCCAACGTGCTCACGGGTGGCGTCGGCCGCTGCGATTCGCGCGAGCAGGGCATCGTCATCCCGTTGGTCGGGATTGAGGAAAAAGCGGCTGACCGGCGGCAACATCATCGACACCGGATAGATGGCCTCGGTCGCCTTGGTGTTATAGCCCATGGCGCGATAGGCACCCATGGTCGGATTGCTCTGATTCTGGGCGCTCAGGAACTCGTTGAAGCTCTGCATGATCAGATCGCCGGCTTTGTTAGCGTGGGCCGCAAATCCTTGCAAGTGCTCGGGCCACTCGACCGCGCGAAAGGTATCGAGCCCTTCCTTGACGGGCTCCCGGTACGGCGTGAGTTCGCCGATCAGTTGGGGGATATTGGGCGGGTGCATGTGACGCCCCGCGTGGGCTAACACGTCAATACCCGTCAACAGCGGGGGGATGAGGGCGGTGGTCGCCTCCAACAATTCATCGGTATCAGCCATGTTCGATCTCTCCCGGCTCGGCGCCCAACGACGCGGTATTCTGCTCGGCGGTGTTCTGCTCGGTGTGGTGCCGAGCCACAGGTACCAGCCGCACGACATAGCTGCCGAGGTTATGTTCCAACAGCAGATAAGGCAGACCGTCAAAACCGATCTCGATATCGCGGATGCGGGCGAAATCCTCGAGGATGGTCTCCCGCTCGATGATACGTTCACCGTCGGTGACCACCCGATAGAGTTCCGTCGCCCGCAGGGACCCGATCAGTAGATTATGCCCCCAATCCGCAAACGGCGCGCCGTCATAGAAAACAAAACTTGATATCGCCGGCGACGGGGTGAAGTCGATCTTCGGCTGTTCGATGTCTTCGATATCAAATTCGATACCCAGGTCCTTGCCGTACTCCACCGGCGAACCGTCGTAATCCACACCCTTCGAGGTCAACGGCCAGCCGAAGTTGCGACCCGGCGCGAGCAGATTAAGTTCGTCCCCGCCCCGCGGTCCCATCTCGGTCCCCCACAGCGCCCCGGTGCGGGGATCGATCTCCAGGCCCTGGGGGCTGCGATGTCCGAAGGTCCACGCGCTCTGCCAGGCACCCGCCTGGGCGAGAAATGGATTGTCGAGCGGCACGCGCCCGTCGTCGTGCACCCGATGGATCTTGCCATAGGGTGTGGTCATGTCCTGGATGCCATGGTGATTGGATGCGCCCTTCATCCCGATGCTGATGTAGAGATAACCCGCGTCGTCAAAACAGATTCGCCCACCGGCGGCCATGTCGGTCATGGAGGTATAGAACGACTCATCCACTTTCCAGACGTCTTGTTCGTCGACCCACTGCCCATCTTCGATCCGCGCACGCACCACCCGATTCATGGAGATGGGCATAATGCCTTCACATTCCTCGCAGCGATCGCCATAGTGCAGATACACCCAACCGTTGTTCTCGTAGTCCGGGTGCAGCGCGATGTCCATCAACCAGCCGATACCCATCAGCTCGATGCCTACGTCGATGCTCGCCTCATAGGCCTGGGGTGCACCGGTGATCAGATCGGACAGCGATCCATCGCGTTCGATGATGCGGATACCTTGGGTCTTCTCCACCAGCAGGATGCGTCCGTCGGGCAACGGTTGGATCGAGAACGGCAGGTGATGGATACCCTCAGCCACCAGCTCAACGCGAAAGTCGTAGTACTCCGAGCGCACCACGTCCGTGGGCAGTTCAAGCGGTTGATCGTTCTTGAAGTCGGTAAAGTCCTGATCGGCGCGCTTTTCCGCCACGTAGATCGCGAGGCTTTCGATGGTGCCGTCATCGAAGTTCTTGGACCACGGCGGCATGCCGCGTTCGGGAAAACCGTTGGAGATGCTGTGCACCAGCTCGGCCACGCTCTCGCCGTGAACCAGATCCCGGCCGATCAGGGCGGGTCCGATCTGCGTACCTTCCAGACTTTCTCCGTGGCATGCACCACAGTTCTCCACATAGACGGCAGAGAAATTGTCCACCGGATTGGACAGGAAGTAGCCGACCAATGCCGCGCCCAACCCTACCAGCACCCCAATCGAAACCACTATCCAGATCAGAATCTTCCAGATCACGAGCACCTCTCCAGAACGTCTCCACGGCGATCGATCAGAATGTTACGGGTCCTATGGGAGTTACGCAAAGCCGTCCGCACGACGCGCCGGGGTTGTGACCATCGCGCCGGGCACGAACGGCAGATGTGCCCGCACCACGGCGGCTCCGACCTCACACGCGAGAATGAACAACCAACAGAACAGCAACGGGCCGAGCCGGCAACGCGCCGCTTGCGCGTTTCTTGTATAGTCTGCTTCTACCGCCAGTGCTTATCGGAGACGAGCGAATGGCCGCCGAACAACACTTCGACCGTAGTGCCGAGGATGTGGGCAACGTACAGATGCTGGAACATGTCAACCTGACGGTCCCCGACCAGGGAATCGCAGCGCTGTTCTATGTCACGGGCCTGGGCTACACCCGCGACCCGTACATCGACTTTGGCACTTTTAACATGTGGGTCAACCTGGGGGATCAGCAGTTCCATCTGCCGACCAACAAAGCCCAGGTTCTGCGCGGACATGTCGGTGTGGTCGTGCCGGATCTGGAGGGTCTCGCCAAGCGCCTGAAGTTTGCGGGCAAAGGCCTGGCCGATACCCAGTATGCGTGTCGCGAAGCCAACGACCACCTGCAGCTCACCTGCCCCTACGGCAATGATATCCGCGCCTACGAACCCACCTCGTTTCCGCGCATGGACATCGGCATGCCCTACGTGCAGCTCGACGTCCCTCCGGACACGAGCGCCGGCATCGCGCGTTTCTATGCGCAGGTACTGCGCTGCCCGGTCAGCCACGAGGGCGATACCGCACGCATCTCCATGGGGCACAATCAGGAACTCGTGTTCGTCGAGACCGATGCGCCGCTCGCAGCGTACGACGGCCACCACATCGCGATTTATGTGTCCGATTTCTCCGGCCCCCACGCGTGGCTCAAACAACGCGATCTCATCAGCGAAGAGTCCGACCGATTCCAGTACCGGTTCGAGAAGCTTGTCGACCCCGATAGCGGTGAACTCCTCTACGAGATTGAACACGAAGTGCGCTCGTTGAGCCACGCGATGTACCGTCGTCCGTTGGTCAACCGCAATCCGTCCACCAACTTTTTTACTTATCGGCGCGGCAACGAACAGTTCAGCCCCGGCACTTAAGGCAACCATGACAGAAGCAGTAAACTATTTTTCCGCGGACACCGAGCCGTACTACTTGCCCCTCGGGGATGAGGTCGAGATTTTTCGCGCCGCCTACAGCGCGCGTCTACCGGTGCTGCTCAAGGGACCGACCGGGTGCGGGAAAACGCGTTTTGTAGAACACATGACCTGGCGACTGTATCGCGAAACCGCCAATCAGCTCGACGTGCCGCTGGTCACCGTGTCCTGCCACGAGGACCTGACCGCCACCGACATGGTTGGGCGCTATTTGTTGCAAGGGGACGAGACGGTCTGGACCGACGGTCCGCTCACCCGCGCGGTACGCAGCGGCGCGATCTGTTATCTCGACGAGATTGTCGAGGCACGCAAAGACACCACCGTGTTGATCCACTCGTTGACCGACCACCGCCGCATCTTGCCGATCGACAAGACCGGCGAGCTGGTGGCCGCACACCCCGAGTTTCTGCTAGTGATCAGTTACAACCCGGGTTATCAGAGCGTGCTCAAAGACCTCAAACCCTCCACGCGCCAGCGCTTCGTCAGCCTGGAGTTCGACTACCCGGAAGTTGCGGCCGAGGCGACCATCATCGCGCACGAGGCCAACATTGACCTGGGACAGGCCGAGCGCCTAGCCACGATCGGCGAACGGGTGCGCAATCTCAAGCAGCACGGTTTCGAAGAAGGCGTGAGCACCCGCCTGCTCATCTACGCCGGTGATCTGATACGCGGCGGTATCGACCCGCGCCGTGCAGCGGAAGTGGCGATCATCACCGCAATCTCCGATGATGCTACGGTGCAACAGGCGGTGGCCGACATCGTGGACGTTATCCTGCCCTGATGCTGCAACTGGCCGACCACGAAGAGACGCTCGCGCTCTTCTGCGAGGGCATCGCCGGACGCTATTTCCATATCCGCGCCTCGGATGAGTTTGCCAACCATCGGCGCTTGAGTCTCGGTCCCGACGGTACGGGTCAGACCAGCGACTCGCTGTTCCTACCCGAGCAGCTCGATGGTCCCGATCGCAGTAGCTATCGCGTGCTGGCGCTGGAACAGATCGGGCTGCGCGAGTGCGGGACCTTCGGCTTTCGCATGGCCGAGGCGCTGCAACAAGTGCCGGAACTCAAAGCCCGTTACGAATCTCCCAAGGGGCTGACCGCCCGCACCGGAGACTTTCATCTCCTGTTCGGCTGCTTCCCGCAACCGGGGCTCGCTGCAGATATCTTCAACCTGCTGGAGAAGGGCCGTGTGCTCGCCTATCTGCGCCGCACCTATCCGGGCTGCAACAAGCATCTGGACACCTATCACGCGCACGTGCTGAGCCTGGTCGGCGGCAGCAGCGACGCGTTGATCAGCGGCCAACGGCACATCTACGGTGAAGCGGTGAGCGATCCACGCTGGTTTCATCTGGCGGATGTGCTGGACCGGTTGGCACACCCCAACAGCAGCGTCTACGATTCGTGTGCGGGCTTGTGTCAACTCTATGCAGAGATTGAAGGCAGCTATGTCTTCACCGAGACTACACCCTATGCCCAGCAGGAAGAGTCGCTCCCCGACTGGCTGAATCGCGAACAGCGTGTCGAAGAATGGGAAGAAAATCTCGAGGCGCTGAACATGGCCATCGCCGCGGAATTTCTCGCCGCCGAAGACGTGGAAGCCGAGCGCGGCCAGACCGGGGATGAGGCGGTGCGCGAGGCCGACATGGACATCAAGTCGCTGGTGGACGAGCGCGACACCATGAAGCGCCGTATCGACATGGAAAAGTCCTCGGTACAACACGCACTGGGTGCCGATCGGGCCAACGCCCGCAGCTTTCGCTACGACGAGTGGGACTACCTGCAACACAAGTATCTGACCCACTGGTGCCGGGTATTCGAAGAGCCGCTATACGGCGAATCGGAGGAGGACACCGCAGAGTTGGAAGCCGCAATCCGCAATTTCCAGCCGCTGGTACAGAAACAGTTGCAGCAGATACGTCCGACCGGCCTGCAACGGATCAAGCGCGTCCAGGACGGAGACGAGTTGGACCTGAACGCGATCATCGAAGCGCGCCAGGACATCCGGGCGGGTAAGAGCCCGGATGAGCGCTTCTACTCGCGCAAAGAGCGCATGCACCGGGACGTGTGCGCGGTGTTCCTGGTCGACTTGTCCGCCTCCACCGACGATCCGATCGAGCCGCCCGAACCGATGGACTGGTCCGACTACGACGAAGAAGCCAGCGTCAATCTGCGCGACCCCTGGGACGACCCCTCCTACGGCGACCTGGAACCCGACGAGCCGAAGCGCAAGATCATCGACGTACAGCGCGAAGCGATGGTGGTCATGGCCTCAGCGCTGGAAGCTTTGGGCGACAGCTACGGCATCTACGGCTTCTCGGGGTACGGCAAAGACTGTGTGGAAATATTTGTCGCTAAAGAACCCGAGCACGGCTTTTCGCAACAGACCATGCACGCCATCGCCGCGATGAAACCCAAACGCTCGACCCGCATGGGCCCGGCGATCCGCCACAGCGTGCACAAGCTCAATCAATCCGGTCACGCGATGAAGGTGCTGATCGTGATCAGCGATGGCTTTCCCCAGGACTCGGACTATGGCCCGGAACGCGGCAACCACGATTACGGCGTCGAAGACACCGCCAAGGCGATCCAGGAAGCCCAACAGAAGGGAGTCGAGACGTTTTGCGTGACCGTCGATCGTTCCGGGCAGGACTACCTAAAACGCATGTGTCCCGACGCCCGCTACCTGGTTATCGAAGAGATGGAAGATCTACCGGCGCAGCTGACCAAGGTGTATTCCGCCCTGACCGCCCGTTGAGGGGCGCAGATTCAACCCCACACCTACCGTTTCATCCGCAAACGGACCGCCTCGTCACAGGCCGCCTCCTTGCCGCCCCGCGCGCCGTATTGTCAGCCTCACACAACCCCAAGAGGACATACACATGGCCCGTAAATTTCTGATCGCGCTCACCGTGGTGGTCTGGACCCTGGCCCTCACCGAGATGACCCGCGCGGATACGCTGACCATCCACATCGAAGATGTCCACGTGGCCGAAGGCACGCTCATGCTGCAGGTCATGGGCAGCACCGCCGAATTTGCCGACGAAGCCCCAGCGACCGCTGCGTTTCAACAGAAGGCACAGAAAGGGCCGATGTCCTATACCGTCACCCTGCCTCCGGGCACCTATGCGCTGCGGGTCATGCACGACGTCAACGACAACGGCAAGCTGGATGCCAATTTTGTTGGCATCCCGAGCGAACCCTGGGCGTTTTCCAACAATGCCACCGGCAACTTTGGGCCGCCCGAGTGGAGCGACGTGCAATTCATCGTCGACGGCGATACGACGCAACAGCTCAAGCTGAACAAATAACCCCAGCTTTCGCGAGGAGCGCCACATGCGACGACGTCAGTTCTTAAACGCGGCCGCAGCTGCCGGGTTGGCGGGGTTGCTCCCCAACTCGGTCTGGGGGAGCACCGACTGGAAAGACCGCTTCGAGCAGGCTCTGGCGGACAAGCCCTGGCTGGCCGGTTATGCCCACGCCAGCAAGGACAGTTACGCCGCCGAGGCCACAGTCCAAGGCCGCTGGCCCGAAGGTCTGACGGGTACACTGTATCGCAATGGGCCGGCAGGCCACGAAGTTGGCGGCTACCGCTACCATCACTGGTTCGATGGCGACGGCTTGCTGCAGGCCTATCGATTCGGTCCCCGGGGTGTTACCCACCAAGCAAAGTTCATCGCCACCTACAAGCGCCAGAGCGAACAAAAGGCCGGTCGCCCCCTGTACAGCACGTTCGCCACCGGGGTTGAGGCGCAGGCGCCGGTGACCAGCCCAGACACCTTGAACCCCGCCAACATCAGCGTGCTGCATCATCACGATACGCTGCTCGCGCTGTGGGAAGCGGGCTCGCCATGGGAGATGGACCCGGCCACCCTTGAGACCCGCGGCGTCTACGCCTTCAGCGACCATACCCGAGGGGTCCCGTTTTCCGCGCACCCCCGGGTAGACGCCGACGGCACGTTGTGGAACTTCGGCTATCTGTCCATGGCTAATTTGCTGCTGTTATGGCACATCGACAAAAGCGGCCGCTTGGTCAAGATCGACAAGATCAAAGCAGACCCCATCACCATGGTGCACGACTTTGTGGTAACCGAACGTCATCTGGTACTCCTGATCGCACCGTTCCACTATGACAATCCCGGCGCGGACAACTTCCTTGCCTCGCACACCTGGCACGGTAACGACCCGACCCGAGTGCTGGTGATCGACAAAAATGATTTCAGTCAGCAACAGTGGTTTGAGTTACCCGCGCAGTGGGTGTTCCACTTCGGCAACGCCTGGGAGGATAGCGCGGGGGTCATTCGCTTCGACGCGGCTCGCGCGGAAGATCCGCTGGCGATGATCGACAGCTTCACCGCCATCATGCGTGGCGAAGTGCTGCCGGCCAGTCCGAGCCTACACCATCAGTACCGCATCAACACCAAGGCGGGTAAGATCGCGGAGATGCCGATGTTCAGCCCGACTTTTGAATCAGAATTCCCCAGCGTGGATCCGCGCGTGAGCACGCGGCGTAACAACCGGCTGGTGATGCTCAGCCGCGACACACGCACGGAAGCGCCGCACAACAATCTGAACGCGGTCACCGGCTTTAGCTATGCCACGGGCTTGCGGGATACCTGGCGCTACCCGGATACGCAACTGCCCGAGGAGCATTTGTACGTACCGCAGCACGACCGCGCGCCCGAAACCGGCGGCTGGGTCGTCGGCAGTGCGCTCGACTGGCGCCAGCGAAAACAAGTCCTCAACGTGTTCGACGCCGAGCACATCAGCCACGGTCCCGTCGCCAGCGCCACCCTGCCTTACGCGCTGCCGCTTGGCCTGCACGGCACCTTTGTGGCGGGCTGACTGCTGCGATGAAGGCGGGCACACCCTTTCACCCGGTCGGGCGCAGCTATCTCTACACGTCCCTGTTCTGTTTAGCGGTTGCGCTCGTGACCTGGATCAACAGCTGGAACACGAGCCTGCTCCAGAGCCTACTGGTTTCCTTCTCGATCGGCTTATCCATCAATACGTGCTTTCTTATGCTGAGCGAGCGGCTGCAACCGCTCTTCGGCCCGTATATCACGCCCATCCCGGTCACCGCACTGGGCCTGGCGATCGGCCTGGTGATCGGCGGTACGCTGGTCGCCGGGCGCCCGCTGCTGTTCTTCACCAGCAACTACTGGACCCTGGTCTCGGGGGTTTTTCTCGGCATCATCGGCTTCCTGGTGATCGGCACGCGCGCGCGCCTGCTGGAAACAGAAGCCGCGCTCGCCCAGGCGGAGGCGGAGCGCGAACGGCAGGAGCGCCTGATCAGCGACCAGTCCCTGAAAGTCCTGCAGGCCCAGATCGAGCCACACTTTTTGTTCAACACGCTGACCAATATCGCCGCCCTCATCCGCACGGATGCCGTCGCCGCCGAGGCGATGCTGGAAAATCTCACCACGCTGCTGCGCTCCTCGCTCGACCGCACACGCGAGAGCGAGACCACCCTGGCCCAGGAACTGACGATCGTCGACGCCTATCTCAGCATCCACGCAACGAGGATGCAGGATCGGCTGCGCTACCAGATCGACCATGACAAGAGTCTCGACGACATGGCATTGCCGCCGCTGACCATCCAGCCGCTGGTCGAGAACGCGGTCAAATATGCCATCGACCCACGCGAAGAAGGCGGCCACATACACATCAGCACCCAGCGCACGGCCGACGGCGTCGAGATCGCTGTCGCCGATGACGGGCCGGGAATCGATCCGGCGTCGAGTCCCACCGGCACCGGCATACGCAATGTGCGCGAGCGCATCCGCATGCTACTCACCGGGGCCACACTCAAAATAGAACAGATTCCCAGCGGCGGGCTGCGCGCGGTCATCCACGTGCCGCAGGATGGACCCGAATGACGCTCACCGCCGTGGTGGTCGACGACGAACCGCTGGTCGCTGAACACCTGCAACGCAAACTCGAAGAGCTGTGGCCTGAACTCGACATTCTGGGTAGCGCGGTAAACGGTCGCCAGGGGCTAGCTCTGATCGCAGAAACGCAGCCGGACATCGTGTTCCTGGACATCCACATGCCCGGCATGAGTGGCCTGCAGATGGCCGAAGATTTGCCTAGGGACATACAGATCGTGTTCGTCACCGCCTATGACCAGTACGCGGTTGAGGCCTTCGAGCGCAACGCGGTCGACTACCTCTTGAAGCCGGTAGCGGACGACCGGCTGGAGCAGACGATCACAAAACTTCGCACGCGGCAAAAGCCTCCAGAATTGGATCTGCAGCAGCTGCTGCAACAACTGAAGAGCGGGGATACGCAATATCTCCAATGGCTGCGCACAGGTCTGGAGGAGGTGACCGAACTGGTGGCCGTGGAAGATGTGGTCTACTTTCAAGCGGACCAGAAATACACCACGGTCGCGACCCCGGATCGTGACCACCTCATCCGCATGAGTATCAAGGAACTCGAAAAGCAACTCGACCCCGGCCAGTTCTGGCGCATCCACCGCGGCCTTATCGTTCGCGTGGATCAGATTGTCAGCGCACGCCGAGATCTGCGCGGACGCTATACCTTGAGTCTGCGTTCGCGGGATGAAGAGCTGCGCTCCAGTCAGGCCTACGGACACCTGTTCAAACAAATGTAGACGAGACCCTCACCAAGACCCCGCATGCACGCGCCGCGGGCAATTACACTCATTCGACGGTGACCGACGGCAGGTCCGACAGGGCCGCTATGGCCTGACTGCTGGCCAGTGTAAAGCGTTCCATCGAATTGGGTTCGGTCTGAATGTCGCCCAGGGCGATGTTAAAAAGATGAATCGTGTCGTGGTGCGGCAACGCGCGCATGCGTCGCATCCACGCTTGCATTGTCTTGTTATCCGACATATCGAATAGGTTCGCCATTTCCAGCTGCGAGATCTCTTCATAACATGCCAGATCCGCGACGCTAGCCTGGGGTGTACCTGCAACAAAGTCATGCTCGGCAAGGTAAGCGCGTTCGAGGAAGTCGATGACTTCACCGACCAGAGCCTGCCCCGTTGCCAGGCGTCCGCCATCCGCCATCGCTTCGCGAATGCAGGTGTTGTCCAGATAGCTCAACGGATTCGAGGTCGGGAGACCGCCGAAGGCGACCAGAACATGTGGCGCCATTAGCTTCAGGGTCGCGAGACGGGTCAAACAGTGATGCGCATGCAGATACTGAGACATACGCGCTCTGTAATGCATGTCCTCCGGGTACAGGTTTGCCCAGCCCTGTTTGGCGCCTAGATAACCGAGGATCGCTGGCATCTCGGCCAACACAAATCCATCGTCATCAATGGCGGGTAATTGTCCTCGCGGGTTGATACCTGCGATCACGCCTGGATCGGCAATCAACGTGATCGGCGAGTCATTGAGCACACACGCCCAGATGACCGCTCGCGATGGCTGACTCGCCGGATGTGCGTATACTCTGAGCATATCTCCTCCAGACCAGAACCCTGAGCTATCTTACGCGGTCCGTCCGAATTGTACCGCTCGCGGACGTCGACCGCCTTCCCGCTACACCGTCAGGATTAGGTTTCGAACACCACCTGCATCGCTTTCTTAGGCCGCACGATGGGTAAGTACTCGAGATCCAGATTGGCGTCATCCGCTGGTCTGATCCGGCGGCTGAGAAACAAACGATACATCACCGCTTTGATTTCCATGTACGCAAAACGCATGCCCAGACACATGTGGCTGCCTTTGCCGAAGGGGACAAAGGCAAAGGGGGCAGAAGTTGATCCTTCGAAGCGGGAGGGCAGAAACCTATCGGGCTGCGGATAAAATTCTCGATCGAAGTGGGTGACCTGTGGCGCGAGCAGAATGGCCGTGTTCGCCGGAATCTCATGGCCATTGAACGAAAATGCCCGCAAACTGCGACGCGGCAGGAACTGGATCGGCGCATACAGACGAAGGGTCTCCTTAAAACATGCCTCGATGAACGGCAGTTCATCCAGGTCTTCGTAGCGCAGACGGGGTGAGCCGGAGCGCCCATACAACTGCCCACACTCCTCGATGGCGCGTTCTTGCAGATCGGGGTGCTTAGCGAAGCGCCAGAACAACATGGCCAGAGACGACGCCGTCGTATCGTGCGCCGCAAACAGAATGCCGAACATATGATCGATCACGTCTTGCACGCACAGCGTCCGGCCGCGCTGATCCGTGTTGTTCACCAGTTGAGTGAGCAGATCATCACCGGCAGCGCCACGTCTGGGCGCTACCTCCGCTTCAAGCATGGCCCGGAGGCGATCACGTGCCGCCAAAGCCGCCCAGTATCTGGTGCCGGGTAGTCGGATGCGCGGTGCCATCACGTTCGATAAAACGGTGGTCAGGTTCGCATTCCATGCATCGACGTTTTCCGAGGTGATACCGGCAAACACACGAATCGCAATCTCTAGCGCCATCACCTTGGTTTGACGATAGGCATCGATTGGGCCCACATAGGTAGCGAGCGCTCTGTCAATCGGTCCTTCCATTTGCCCCAAGTACCTGGCGAGCGACGCGGGCTTGAACAACTGCGTCATGAGCTTTCTATGCAGGCGGTGGTCTTCAAAGTCGCGCACCAGAATGTTGTGGCCAAAAAACGAGTGCACAACTTCCCACCCCCAATGGCTTGAGAAGTTGTCGTCTCTATCAAGCAAGACCAATTCATTGGCCTCCGGACCGGTCATGATCAACTTGCGTTGGTTGCGCAAGAAACCAAACGTAAAGCAGTCTCCATGCTGCTCCCGCAGACTGGTCAGCAGGGGCTCCGGGTTCGCTCCCAGCTGACGCAAGTTGCCAAACAGCCAATGACCGGCAGGGCCAGGCAGATGGGCAAGATCTTGACACGCTCCACCCGGCAGCGCGTACGAGCGTTCGGGTACCCTCTCGATGAATTCAGCCATAACCACTCGCTATGGGTCGTTGTTAGGTATTATCCGAGTGATCACTCGGATTTAATACTCGGATATCACAAAAGCGGAACGCCTATCCATGAACCCAACAAAAGACCGCTACAACCTGCGCAAGCGGCCATCACAAGCCCGCTCCGTCGCCACGGTTGACGCCATCTTGGAATCCGCTGCTCGGATTCTGACCGGACAAGGCTACGCCTACGCTAGCACCAACACGATCGCTGAACAGGCCGGTGTCAGCATCGGAACCCTCTACGAATACTTCCCCGGCAAAGAGGCCGTATTTGGCGAGCTACGCCGCAGAGAGGGCTTTCGACACTATGCCGTGCTCACCAAAGAACCACGGCCCACCACCCCTAGATCGATGCTGGAGCATTTGGTCACAACCCACATCGAATACGTCCGAGACAACCTGGCATTGTATGTGGCCCTCGAGACCGAAGTACCCAGATATGCCATCGAAGACGCCGAACAGGCGGTTCTTGAGGATTATGTGCCGCTATCAAACGCGTTTCTTGCCATGCACCGCAGCGAGCTGCGGCCACACAACAATGTTGAATTCATCACCGAGTTTCTGATGCGCGTGATGTCATCGACCGTAAACGACTATGCACTACGTTCCCCTACGAGCTTGAGTGATCCGCAATTGACCGACGCGTTGATCGACCTGATCGGAAGCTATCTATTGGATAATTGAAGCGCCCGAACATATGCCTGCCCCAGCGATCTGCTTGAGGGTCGAGCGGCCAAAAGTCAGCGTTCGCCCGACATGGTATTCTGACGACATGATCACTTGTTACATCGAATATCGAATCGATCCTTATAAATTGGATAGCTTCCGCAAGTTCTGCGAGGCGTGGATTCCGATCATTCAAAAGCATGGTGGCACGCACCACGGCTACTTTCTGCCCAAGGAAGGCGCGAGCGATATCGCACTAGGGCTGTTTTCTTTCGACTCCCTGTACGCGTATGAACAATATCGAGAGGCTTGCAAGCATGATGCGGACGCCAGAGCCGCGTCCAAGATCGCGGCGGATACAAGGTGTATCGTGCGGCTCAACCGTCAATTTATGGATCCACTGTTGCCGGCACGTGTAGACAGTTAGGCGCCAAAGCTTGAGACGTCCGTGTCATCCGATTGAGCTGTTGTTCAACATTAAACCAATCAATACCGGGAACGACAATGGAAACACTTGAGGACATGCGCAAGAGCATCGACAACATCGATAACGCCATCATTGCGATGTTTGCCGAGCGGTTCAAAGTGACCGATCGTGTGGGCGCGTACAAAGCACACAACGGCTTGGCGCCAAAGGATGTCGCAAGAGAAGCCGTTCAATTCGCTCGAATCTCGGCATTGGCGCAGCAATACGGGCTAGACGAGGCGTTTGCGCGAAGTCAGCTGCAACTTGTCATCGAACGGGTCGTCGAACGGCACAAGTAAATTGCGGCGCACCAGACCGGAAAGTGATCGTCGCCCCGCGGCCAACCAAGCCAAGGCGCGCCCGATCAAGCTCGCAACACTTACCACCAACCGCATCAGCCACTCTCCGGGCCAACGGGCATTGGATGCCAAAAGTGGGAGTATCGGCTAGAGCATGGTAGCTGGCACGGATGCGCCAGCCGCAGGCAAACCGTCCGCGATGTCCATCCTGGCAATCTTGCCGCCCTGAAAGCGATAGACGTGATACACAACACCCTCCGATAGCTGTTTACCGCGCATATCTCTCACCAGTTGATGTACCTCCAGAATGACCTGCCCGTCAGTAAGCCGATAGCTGATAGGGGTGACCTGTGAGTTGATCACCGACCACTGCTGCGTCCAGTAGCGTCGGATGGCAGCAAGACCCACCACGCGCCCACCCGTCATCCCGTTTGGCCAGTCTGCATCGGCGATGAAGTGCGGCATGATGCCCTCGAGGTGGCGGTGGTTGAAGTGTGGATAAAGCTGCGTGGTCAGCAACGCTACCTCGGCCTCCATCTTGCCGGCGTGCAGCCCGAGCAACCGCTCTGCTGCCAGGTTTGTCTTACACACGTCCACCTTAGCTTGATAGTCTCTCAGCAGTCCGAGAGTTTCTTGCAGCGGACCTCTGTGGTACCCGCGATTATGCGCCAGGAGCTCAAACAGCGTGGGAAAGAACGTCGACCACTCACTCGGCGACGCGCCACGCAAGAGCCGCAATTGGCGCTTGACCACGCGCGCATGACGAACGAATTCTGGAACGGCCAACACGATGATTTTATCCGCGCGCGCCAAGGCCGGTTTGATCCAGGGTTGCCAGAAGATCCCTTCCAGTACCCATCCTTCATCGCCTAGTATTTCGGCCAGACGTTCTTCTCTTTCGGCAGGCTTGCGCCGCAGGCGAGATGGCACGTCCGCATAGTAGAGCGCATCAAGTTCGTGGTGATGGAGTCCTCGCCGCCTAGCATATTGGTTCGCCAGGGTTGTTTTGCCCGAACCCGCGCCACCCAATATATGCACTCGCTTGAAGGTCATGGGGACATGATATCAGTGTCCGCGCGAGCGGGATCAACCCCGCCTGTCACTTGCCTATCAGCAGCCAAGTAAACACCCTGACCACATCAGATTCGCAAACTCTGGTATAACGATTCCAGAAGCCGCAAAAGGGAGCGCGATGGTGGACGTCACGAGCGATCAAACCAGGACAGAACGCCTGGAATGGTTGGCACGGGTCTATAGCGAGGATGGCGACGCGGTGCGCGACGAGGTGGCCGACGCCATGCTGGTCGAGCACAATCCCGCGTTCCACGTATCCAACTTCGCTGCCACGTACCGGCCGCTGCGCAAGTTCCTGGATCAGCAGGGTCCCGTGACCTTCGAGGTGACCGCCGCTGACCACGCCGAGCCCGATCGTACCTATGCGAGCTTCAGCGTGGACGGCACGGTCATCTTTGAGGTGATTGTGCGTTTCGAGACCAACGCGCCCTATCGCATCATGTATTGGATGTCGCACCCACCGCTGCCAGCACATATCAGCATCCGCCCCTATACACCGAGCGATGCGCCGGGCTGTGTCGCGCTGGAGCAGGCGTGCCCGATGGAGATGCTGGACGGCAGTCAGTGGACCATCGATCGGGGCACCTACTTCGATGACTATCTGTCATTGATGCACGCCATCGATGCGGCGGTGGCGATCGACCATGCGGCGAACGACAAGGTCATCGGCTTCTTTTCCTGTGCCCTGCGCCCCATTCGTTACCAAGAAAAGGATACGTTCTGTGTCTACCAGCACCACTATCGGGTCCATCCCGACTATCGGGCCGGCAGCGTCAGTCAGGCGCTGGCGACCTTTGTGGACCCGCGCCGCACGTTTGCAGCATCCGCCGCGCAGTTTCCCTACTCATTTGTCGACCCCAACAACGCTCATCTGCAGCACATGGGGCTCCCCGAGATCGAAAACGTACATATCACCCGATTGGCTCTCGCGGCCCCGGAGACCAGCATGGGGCCAAAACCCGCCTTGCTGCACGATCACGACCACATCGCGACCCTGATCAACACTGCTCACCAGGACCGCAGCTTGTTCATCCCGTTTACCGCGCAGGCGGTGGCCGAACGCCTGGCGCGGGTGGCGTCGTACAATCCACAGTGCATCTTTGGCGATGCCGAAGCGTTCCTGGGCATCTGGCCGGTAGCGGAACTGAACGTGCAGGACGTTGACGGCGTGCGCACTGAAACCCGTATGCACTTCGTGCTCGACTACGGCTTCACCTCGATAGAAGCATTGGCGCGCCTGGTCGGTGACGTGCTCGCCAGCCCGATCATGGAGGGTGCCACCCATCTGGGTTTCCTGTGTGATCAGCGCGCACCGGAGTACCCGCATCTGCAGACTTTAGCGACGGACGAGCAGACCTTTGCCGTGCACACGCTACCGTTCACCCAGGATGCGTTTGCGGCCGTGGTGTATTGCGACGCGATTTACTGTTAGGCGGCCTACTTCAACGCAGCTCCGGCCACAGCAGATAATTCTCCTCGCGGGGATCGATGTAGAGCGCTTCACCACCCGCGATCACCTGTCGCTGACGGGCGGAAAGACGCGCATCCGACGCGCCATAGGGCGCCAAAGCCGCGGTGTAATCGCCGTTGGCCGCGAGCGCGGCGCGATAGATCTTCTCCACCTCGCGATTGCGCAGCCTGGCCGTCTCTTTCGCCTGCTCAGCGAAACGCAGGGCCAATGCGGGATCGCGCAGTTGCGGGTCGGGATGGGTGGCCAGGAACCAGGCCGCCGCCTGCAGACTATCCAAAAGTGGCGCAGGAGTTTGCGCCGCGCTCAAGAGATCGCGTCGCACATAGATGTCCTCGCCCATGCTCGTCAAAACGGTCGCCCGGGCAAGGTAGGTGATAGAGGTCGGCGCGGCCTCGATGCGGATATCGAGGATTCTCTCCGCGAGCTGGTAATCGCCCGTCGCATAACAAGCTTTGGCAAGTAGCAACACGTCCTGCTCACGCTGGGCAGGGATGTCCGATGCCATGTAGGCGATCCACTCCTGGGCCTCGGCATAGTCGCCACGCCGCAACGCGGCGCGCGCGGACTGTACGCCCCGAGGTTCGTCATAGCTGGCAGCGTCCGTGAAAAACGACCATATCCCCGAGATTGTGTAACCTACCCACACCAGCCAGACGAGGAGCCAGAACAGCGGTAAGAGCCCCCGCGCGGTAAGCCGCGGCTCGACCGGAACGGTGTTGGGGAACGCCCCAGGGCCCGCGATCGCCCGCATCAGATCGCGCGTGTCTTCATCCTCATAGAAGTGATCGAAGCGCCACTCTCCGGCACTCCACCCAAAGCTCTCGCTGACGCGGCGTATGATGCGACGGGCGCGCGCGTTGGAGACGACCTTGCGGTGTTCTCGACAGTGATCGGCCAGGCGATAAAAACAGGCTTCGGCCATCGCCTCGCGGGCGTCGAAACTGATGAGTACATCGTGCTGCAACAAAGCATCCCACGCCGCCTCGTCACCCATCAGAGGATCGATCTTCAAGAGGGTATCCAGGCGCTGCACAAACTCGTCGATGTCACGTGACAGTCCATCGGGCGACTCGTATTGCACGGCGCTGGCAGGTTGTTGGGTGTCAGCAAATGGCGCGTCATCGTTCGCATCGAGCTCGAACTCCCAGTCCTCCCGCGCTCCCTCCTCCTCGACAATCCGCAGGGCCCATTCATAGGCTTCACGCAAGGCCTGGTAGCCGTTCGGATCTTTGTCAGGCCGGGTCTGTTTGAGTCGCGCGGCGTACGCACGCCGTATCGCTTTGCGATCGTCGGTGGGCGCTATGCCTAGAATCGCCCAGGCATCGTTCACCGCAGAGGATCTCGCTCCAACGCATCGAGGCGGTCTTCGAACTCGGCGCGCTGCTGCGCGACCAACTCATGATCCTGGGTGGCGAGCACCTGTTCGAACTCGCGGATCAGGCTGGCCACAATCTCCCGCTCCTGACCCAGGGACTCTTCGTACAAACGCTCGGCGCGGGCCAACAGGGTGCGATTTTCGGTGGTCTCGCGCGGGTGGATCTTCAGATGGGCAATCTTCTCCAAGGCCTTCTCCGCTTCACCCGGCGAGAGTTCGAGTTCCGAGCCCGTGATGACCAGCCGTTGCGGTGTGGCGTCCGAACTGGGCTGGGTGACCACCTCTAAAATACCGTTTACATCGTAGGTAAAGCGCACATCCAGACTCTCACCATCTTCGCGCCGCAGCGGTTGGGTGATCTGCCCAAGCTTGACGTTGTTGACCACTTTGCGCGACTCGCCCTGGTAGACATTACACTCCACCTTGCGCTGCTTCTTGGAGACTGGATGCAGCGTTTCCACCCGGGATACCGGCACCGGAGAATTGCGTTCTATGATCGGCAGGAAGTGACCGACCTCATACTGTCCGTCCGCTTGTTCAACCGCCACATCGACTCCGAGGGTGTAGGGCGCGACATCGGTCAGGACCACGTCCTCGAGGGCTTTGGCGTCGGCCTTGAGGGCCGCCTGGGTGATCGCCCCGAGCGCGATCGCTTCATCCGGACTGACGTGCATGAGCGGTAGCTTGCGGAACAGGCGGCCCACCAGGTTGCGGATCACCGGCATGCGCGTGGCGCCACCGACCAGCAACACCTCATCCATGTCGGACGCCCGATAAGAGGAATCGCGCAACGCGCGGTCGATGGTGGCGACGATGCGCTGGGTCAACGCGTTGCTCAACGTTTCAAGGCCGGCGCGGGTGAGGGTCATCTCATACTCGCCATGCTTGCGCCGGGTGCTGGGGCTGAATTGAATCGTCGCCGCATCCGCGCTCGATAGCTGACACTTGGCCTCGCGCGCGCGGCGCGACAGCAGCGCCAGATCCTTGGGCACCAGATCGAGGGTGCTGATCTCCCAGGCCGCCAGGCAATGACGCAGCACCGCCTGATCAAAATCCGCACCACCCAACGCACGATCGCCGCTGCTGGCGCGCACCTGAACCACCCCGGAGAAATACTCGAGGACGGTGACGTCGAGGGTTCCGCCGCCGAGGTCGATCACGGCAAACACCGCATCGTCCAGGCGCTGCTCAACCCCATAGGCCAGAGCCGCTGCGGTGGGTTCGTTGATCAGACGTTCAACCTGCAAACCGGCGATCTCCCCCGCGAGCTTGGTCGCGCGCCGCTGACCATCGCTGAAATACGCGGGCACCGAGATCACCGCGTCGGTCGGCCGCCGCCCGACCTGAGCTTCGAAGTCCTGCAGCAATTGCCGGATGACCAGGGCGGACAGTTCCTCTGCGCGAAACCGGTGCTTGCCCAGTCGGCTTTCGGAGCGCGAGCCCATCTGCCGTTTGAACAGGGCAGCACTACGATCCGGATGGGTGATCAGGCGTTCGAGGGCGGCGGCACCGATGAGAAACTCGCCGTTGTCATCCACGCTCACCACGCTGGGGGTGAGGGTCGACCCCAGGACATTCTCGACGAGCTGTGGGCGGCTGAGATCATCGTCCCAATAACCGATCAGGCTGTTGCTAGTCCCTAAGTCGATGCCGACGATGTCCATACCGCTACTATTTCCGAACCTTTGTCTCGCCACGTTAACGCGAAACGACAAAAAGACAAGATCGCTGCATACCCCCACCATAACCCAACCAGCGCGATTTGCCTGACCCGCTCGCGCCCGCTACCCTGGACATCCGTCATCTTGGTTGGGGAGAGAAGATGTCTGCAACGCTCACCGACGATCGACGTCTGACCTACAATCAGGCTGCGGTCAAGTACGCCAACACCATCGACAATCTGCGTCAGGAAGCGCGCGCCTCCCGCGCCGGATCACGACCGCTGGAGACATTGTTCCCTCCGCACAACCGCACCGGCCTGGGCGTGGCGCTGGAATGGCAGGCGATGGGCGAAGCGCGGGTGAGCAACACCTTACAGGCACAGGCCGAAGCATTCGGCTATGAGTTCGAACACCTGGGCCTCACCATCGGTACGGTCATCCACAACATAGACCTGCGCGATGGTCTGGATGCACAGCGGTTGCAATTTGTGCGCAACACGCTGCTGGAACGTAAGGTCATCTTCTTCCGCGAACAACACCTCGGTGAAGATGAACACGTTGCCTTCGCCCGCCGCTTTGGGTCGCTGGACGCATTCCCATTCGGGAAGTCGGGAGACAACCCATACATCTACGAGCTGTATCACGGCAAAGACAATCCCGGCGCGGTCAATCTGTGGCATACCGATGTGACGTGGATGGCCGAGCCCTCCCTCGGTTCCATCGCCCAATGTATCGACATCCCACCCCACGGCGGAGATACGCTGTTCGCGGACAGTCATGCCGCCTATCACGGCCTGGGGGCCGAGTTGCAGGAACAACTGCGGTACGTGCAGGGTATCCACGACTATCGGACGTTCCTGGGCACAGGCAAGCGCGCGCTGCCCGAGGCCTTGGTGGCGCAGATCAAAGCCGAAATCCCGTTTGGCGTCTCCCATCCGCTGTTGCGCACCCACCCCGAAACCGGCAAAACCGCGCTTTACCTGCACGGTGGTTTTCTCCACCACGATTCGCTCTACGACGTGCGCGATGGCAAGCGCTGGGAAGCTGCCCGCGCCGTCGAAGTGGTGCGTCAGCTGCTCAAGCAACACGGCGTGCCGGAGTACAGCTGCCGCTTCAAGTGGGCACCCGGATCGATGGCGTTCTGGGACAACCGGGCTTGTCAGCACTATGCCACCAGCGACTACTGGCCACATCGGCGCCTCCTACGCCGCGTGACGGTCAGCGGTGACAAGCCGTTCTACGAGCCCCAGCGCGCATACGTGTAAGGCAAACAGCACGGACCTTTTCGCCCGCCTCAGGGTCCAAAGTCACCATGTTGAAACTCATCTGCATCGCAGGCCTGCTCCTGCTCCTGGCCCCGACCGGCCTCGCCGCCGATGACGCCTATCATCCCGGCCGCACCGCGTTCGAGCTCATGTTCGGTGACAAAGGTGAGCGCCGGCGCGCATTGCGCCGGGCGAGCCACCGTCGGGATAAAGCGATGATCGCCCCGATGCTCTACGCGCTGCGCTATCAGAACCCGGATGCACGCGAATACATCGTCGAAGCGCTGACCAAAATCACACGCAAAGAGTACGGGGACGACTGGTTTCGCTGGATGCAGTATCAGCAGGCGCGGCCGGAACTGACCACGTTTGCGGCTTTTGATGTGTTCTTGAGCCGCGTGTTCAGCGCAATAGATCCCAACTTCAAGCGCTTCGTCTACCCGGGTATGCCGCACCGCATCCGTTTGCAGGAGATCGTCTGGGGCGGCGTCAAGGCCGTGGATGGCATTCCCGCGCTCGATCATCCACGGATGATCGCCCCGGCTGAGGCGGACTACATCACCGACGAGGAGTGGGTCTTCGGTATCCGTATCAACGGCGAGGCCAGGGCATACCCCTATCGGTTCATGGACTGGCACGAGATGCTCAACGACACCATCGGTGGCATGCCAATTTCCCTCGCGTATTGTACTCTCTGCGGGAGCGGCATTCTGTTCGACGCCCGCAAGTCCGAAGCGGCGCGTTATACCTTCGGGTCGTCTGGCTTGCTATATCGCTCTAACAAGCTGATGTACGACCAGGAAACCTCGTCGCTGTGGAACCAGTTCAGCGGTGAGCCGGTCACCGGCGTGCTCGCCGACAGTGGCATCAAGCTCAGTGTCCTACCGCTGGTGACCACCACCTGGGAACGATGGTATGCGGACAATCCGGACACTACCGTGATGCAATACGAGACCGGCGTGCAGCGGGACTATCGGCTCGGTGCACCCTACGGCAGCTACTTCCGCGATCCGAAGTTGATGTTCCCGTCCCTGACGGAGGATCGACAGCTGCCGCAGAAATCTCAGGTGTTCGGCCTGCGCATCAGCGGCGCGCACAAAGCCTGGCCGCTCAAAGCGTTTCGACGCGGCAAGGTCCTGAACGATCAAGTGGGCGTATTGAAGGTGGTGTTGATCGGCGATGCCAAAACCCGCCAGGTCCGCGCCTATCGTTCGAGCGGCATCACGTTCGCAAAGCAGGACCGCAATCTGCAAAACGTGCGCGGCGACGGACAAGCCTGGCAGGTGACTGAGGCCGCGCTGGTGGGCGCCGATGGGCGCTCTCTGTCACGGTTGCCCGGGCACCTGGCCTTCTGGTTCGCCTGGCACAACTTCCTCGACGGCGATTCCCTCGCCGATTGAGCCGGTGCGCCGCCCGACGAGGAAACACACCCTGCCCTTCCAGTGCTGCCATTCTTCGATGACTGTAAAACCAGCCTCGGCGTAAGCCGCATGCAGATCTGCCCGGCTCAAGAACGCCACCGCCGGTGCTAATCGCAGCCAGCGTGCCACGGGCAGCAACGGCCGCAGAAGCGGGAACCAACCACTGCGCATACACACCGTGCTCGAGATCAACAGGCCATCCGGTTGCAACCACTGCGCCACCTGAGCCAGCACCTCATCTAGATCGTCGACCAGATGCAGGATGTTCATCGCGAGCGCCACATCGTAGGGTGCGGACGGGACAAACTCGTCGATGGGAGCGGCGACAAAGCGGACATTTGTAACACCGGCGGTGTCTGCCTTGGAGCGCGCGATGCTGACCATGTTGGGTGAGATGTCGACCCCATCGATATGCGCGACGTGCGCCGCATGTGCCAGGGCGGTGGAACCGGTACCACAACCGATCTCTACCACCTGGTGATGGGGCTCAAAGTGAGCCTGGGTCGCCTTAAGTTTGTAGGCGTAACTCTCTTCATCGCGGATCGGGCTGGCCGCATATTTGGCGGCGGTTTTGTCCCAGAAAGCGACTTTATCCATCTGTGCTCTCCTAACACTATCCCCCTTCCACTTCTCAGCTGTCGTAGTGGGAGCGTGAATAGTTTCTTAACCGCACAAAAAAGCCGCCGGAGTGTGGCGGCTTTTTGGGACTCTTGCGGCTCCGGCGTTAGTCGTCTCCGCCCGTGAACACCATGATCAGGTGCAGCAGGGACATGAAGAGGTTATAGATCGACATGAACAGCGTGGTGGTGGCGAGGATGTAATTCGTCTCACCGCCATGGATGATGGCGCTGGTCTGATACAGGATCAGACAGCTCATCAGCAGCACGATGCCCGCGGAGATGGCGGTCTGAATGGCACCCAGATCGAACAGCAGGCCGAGGATAATCGCGCCGAGCATGACGAACAGGCCTACAACGATGAAGCCACGCATAAAGCTGAAGTCCTTCTTGGTGGCGATCGCATACGCGCTCAGGCCGAAGAAGGTGACGGCGGTGAGGCTTAGGGCCATCATGACCTGGGAAGCAAACCCACCGCTCAGCAGCGCGCCGATCATCGGGCCGATGAAAAAGCCGATAAAGCCGGTCATGGCAAACACGGATACCAGCCCCCAGACACTGTTGGCGGTAAACTGCACCAGAAAACTGAGCGCAAACACACCGCCGAGGAACAGCCACGGAGAGGTGAATACCGGGCCGATCAGCGAAGACACAAACGCCATCACGGCGCTGAATGCCAGGGTCATCCCCAGGAGCATATAGGTGTTGCGCAGTACCTTGCTGGTTTCGAGTTCTGTCAAGCCGCCGACGGTGGCGTTGGGCATCACATTGTCACGAGCGTCCATAGTTAATAGTCACCTGTTTATTGGATGGAACAATACCCTAATATTGGGCTTAATTTTGACGATTGCAAGCCCTCCGGGGCTGCCTTACCTTGGTCTGTGACGTTAGACCGCGAAGCTGAGGATTGATTCATGAGATCCGCAACGTCGCGGCACCCAAACACCGCCCAGGCAGCAAAAAGTAAGTGAGTACTAACCCACAAAACCAATCGGCAAATCATGCAACCCGGCGATGAACTGATCGAGGTTTTCGCCGCTGAGCAACCCCGCGCGGTGCGCGATGCCGCTCTGGTCCTGAGTGCCATGGCGATTGAACACAGCGTCGAGCGGCGTGCCCACTTGTGGTGCCTGGTGGTGCCGCCACATGCCCAGGCGGATGCCCACGAGCAACTCGACCTGTACTGGCAGGAGAACAATACCCGTCCGACTCCAGCCACCACGGTCGACGTGGTCGACTCCGGCTGGTGGGGCGTGCTCGGGTATCTGTGCGTGATCTGGGCAATCCCGACCTGGCAGTCCTTCACCTACACCGATCTGCGCGCTGCGGGGGTACTGCACGCCGGCGCGGTGATGGACGGGGAACTGTGGCGCGCGGTGACCGCATTGACGCTGCACGCCGATATCGGCCACATCTTCTCCAATTCTCTGTTCGGGGCCATTTTTGGTCTGTTTGTCGGCCGCTACCTGGGCTCGGGGTTCGGCTGGCTGCTGGTCCTGTGCTGCGGCATTCTGGCCAACGGGCTGAACGCGATGATCTCGCCGGACCCGTTTCGTGCGCTGGGCGCCTCTACGGCTACCTTCGCCGCTCTGGGTCTGGTGCCCGCGTTCGGCTGGCGGCGCGGGTATTTTCGCGGACGCGGCTGGGTGCGGGGGTTCGCCCCGATCTTCGGCGCGATTGCGCTGTTGTCTTTCACCGGCTTCGGCGGCGAGAACATCGACGTGTTCGGCCACCTGTTCGGCTTCGCCTTCGGACTCGGTGCCGGCTTGCTGTTCGCCCACACCGATCTCGCGGGCAAATCCCAGGCAGATCAACAACGTGCAGCGGGGCTGGCTATCGCGATTGTCGTCGTCGCCTGGCTTTACGCGGTGTAGCTCTGCGCCCGGCTAGCGGGTGCGGTTGATCAGGTCCACGACCAGTTCGGGCGCTTCGAGTGGCAGCATGTGACCCGCATCCAGTTGATGAAACCGCCCTTGTGCAAACAAGTCACTCAATCCCTTGAAGAAAGCTTCGGGAAAGAAGCCCTGGCGCGCGTGGACAAGTTCCACCGGTACGTTCACCCGATCCGCAAAGTCGGGCAACCACAAGACCCCGGTGGTATCGAAAATGTGCGCTTCGACCAACGGGTCACAGGCCAGCTCCACGCGACCGTCTGGCCGGTCTCGCAGACCATGGTCCAGGTAAAGCGTAAATCCCGCCTCGGTCCAGGGCGCAAACAACGGCTTGTCGCGCCAAGCTCCGCGCGCTTGCTCACGGCTGTCCCAGATCGATTTGCGCTTGCGCGTCCGTGCCACCAACGCTTCTTTATCGTGCTGCGGGGCGATAAACTCAACGCTAAGGCGATCGAGGATCTCCTGGGTGGGGTGGATCGGCGGATCGAACATGTAGACCCGAGCAAACAGGTCGGGGAAACGCGCTGCCGCACTCGCGGTCACGATCCCGCCAAAGGAACTGCCGATACCCAGCGCGATCTGCTCCACCCCCTGCTGCGCCATGAGCTGTCGAGCGATTTGCTGCAGATCGTCGACCATGAAGTCCCACCCGAAGTCCTGCGGCACTTCCAGCGCAGGCGTCTGCAGCGGCGGAGAACCCCCGTGCCCCCGCGCATCGATCGCCACCACTTTGTGGGTCGCGCGCAAACGTTCTGCCACCGGGGCCCAGCAGGCCCCGCACATGCCGTTGGCATGGTGCAGCAGCGCGAGTGGCCCGTCGCCACCAAAATCCCAACCCGCGAGGGTCACCTGGGACGCGCCGGGGCTCTTGTTGTCCACTTCCCAGCGCATCGGCCGGGCAATAGCTGTGATATCCATCCCCCCATGATACGGGAGGGACGTGCGGGATGCGCGCGTCGTAGAACTTGACGGTGGGCGAGCGGCGCTGGGTTGAATAGTCCGAGCCGTCAACGTCGGAGGCGCGTCTAAGCGCCTGCGACTACAGTACCGTTGGCAACTTCACCGACGCGCTTGGTCGCGGTGCGTCTACTCACCTGCGGCTAAAGTACCGCGCGCGCCCAACGACAAATAGTCTGCAACGCCGCCCCTCGCTCCCGGTATTGTGCCGCTGCGTCGGCCAGATGTTGATCACCGTAGCTCGAATGTTTTGCCCGGTGGGCCCGTTCGATCAGCAACGGGCCTAACCAGATGTACTTGACTGCACTCGCATAGACGTTGCGGCGCAATGAATCCAGGGTGACGGCCACACCCGCGTCGCGCAGACCTAGATGGTAGGCTGCCAACAGACGCTCCGCCAACACATCCAAATGCGCGGCATCCACAAAGCCATCAAATACAGCGTCAGGGAGAAAGTTGCCGATGTCCTCACCCCAGGCACCCAGGCCAAAGAAACCCCAGTCGATCAACACCAGCTGACCGTCCGGATCGATAAACATATTGTTGGGCCACAGATCCAGATGACAGGGTATGCGCGCCGCGCGCTCGAGGATCGCGTACAGGCTTTCGCGATAGGCGTACAGAAAACCCAGGTCTTCGCGCAGGCCTCGGGGCCAAGCTTCCGCCAGCAGCGGATGTGCCCAAGCCGCATCCTCATCGAGCAGTGCAAAGTTTACCGGTTTGGAGCCGCTATACGTGCGCAGGAAACGCCGGCTGGCAAAGTGTTGCCAGGCGTGTGGGTGCTTCGACAGCGCCGCCTGGCCAAGCGCCCAGGCATACGCCATCACTTCGAAATCGGCGTCGCTGAGGGTGGACCCGGTCCGCCCCTGCACGTCCTCCAGGGTCAACACAATGCGACGCGATTGTTGCGTACAGGCGAACAGCTGCGGTAAACGCACACCGCTCGAAGACAGCAGGCTATCGATCTCGCTGTTGTACACCAACGCCTCGCGGCGCCAGAAATTCCAGTGTCGCTGGTCATCGCTGACGCGCCATTCGACCGGCGTGTCCGCTCGATTGTTACCCGACAGGGTTTTGATGATGGCGGAGCGGTCCGCGTAGGTCTCCCGGGTGATCGACAATGTCACCGCGTTACGGGGGTTGTAGATCAGTGCCGTCATAACGATTCGTTCACCGGCTCAAAATACGCGTAAGACGTTAAGTTTGAGTTCAGTTTACCTTTGCTAAGGTGCTAACTGGGACAAAAAGGTGGGCAGCAACGCCAAAGCCGCAGCGGTAGCGCGGTCTTGAGCGCAGCACCTAAGACTTCAGGGGGTACGAGATGCGTACACGACGACTTTCCGGCGCGAAGATGGACCCTGGCGCACAACCGCAGACCGCAGCACAGCGCGCGGACACGCCGACGTCGGCTGATCGATCGAGCAAGGGGCCGATGTCGGGCCTGGCCATCATGACCTGGCTCGCGCTGGCGCTGTCATTGCCAGCGCAGGCCGAGAGCGTGGTGGTCGACGGCGAGGCCGATGCGCCGAGCGTGATCGTCGAGCCGGTGATCGAACTCAGCGCAGAGGAGCTGAAAGTACTGGTAGCGCCGGTGGCGCTGTACCCGGATGACCTGCTCGCCGTGGTGCTCCCGGCGTCAGCCTATCCCCTACAGATCGTCGCGGCCGCCCGCTATCGCCTAGCGGCTGAAGACAATCCCGAACTCAAACCAGACGAGGATTGGGACGAGGCCGTGATCGCACTGCTGAACTATCCCGAGGTACTGGCCCTGCTCAACGACGACCTCGAATGGACCTGGGAGTTAGGCCAGGCGGTCATCGAACAGGAGACCGATCTGCTGGCGGCCATCCAGGCGTTTCGCAACGAAGCCCAGGCTGCGGGGAACTTGGCCAGCGACGACAAGACCGTGGTCGAACTCGATGAGCAGAACGTGGTGATCCGCTCTGCAGATCCCGAAGTGGTCTATGTACCCTACTACGAACCCGAGCAGGTCACCGTGGTGCAGACCGAGCGCGTCTATCACTACTACCCCGATCCTTATCCGGTCTACTACTATCCCTATCACGGCCACCATCGTTTTTACGACTATGGCTTCTGGGGGGTGAGCTCGATCTTCGGTTTCACCTGGGGCCACCACTATCTCAGCCACTATCATCACACCCATCGTAGTCATCGGTATTACCACCGCAAATACCACCGCAACCACTTCCGCCGCACGCGGGATTACCATCGCCCCTTCGCCCACCAGCGTCGTTGGGCCAAGCGTTACCACGCCGGTCGGCTGGCGCGCCGACACCAGTATGCCTACGGTGATCACCACTGGCGTCCGCGCCAGGGTCTGCGCTGTGCGCGGCCTTACAACCGGGGCTATCGCAATGGTTATCGCGATGCGCGGCGCCAGGAGCGGCGTGAGAACCGCGCCCGCCACATCCGCCGCAATCAGCGTTACGACTACCGTACAGCGGCCTTGGCCGAAAACACCCGCGGCCTGCGGCGACAGCGCGCCCAAGCAGAACGTCAGGCGCGACGCGACGGCCGCATCCGCGCCAATCAAGGCGACAGTCTCGATGGCCTGAGCGTTCGCGAGCGACGGGCGAACCGCAACTGGCTGCGCAACAACAATCGCGCGGTCAACGAGAACGGCAGCCTGACCCAACGTCAGGTGCGCGAGCGGCAGTTGAACCGCCGGACGCAAGCCCAGCGCAATAATCGCCAGGCGCGTCGGGACGACAACCGGATCGCGCGGCAAGAACGTCGCGGTGACAATCGAGCCAACCGTCAGGACCGTCGCACCGACAACCGCATCAGTCGCCAGGAAGGTCGTTCCGATAATCGCGCCAACCGTCAAGCGCGTCGCACCGATAATCGCGCTAACCGCGAGGCACGACGCAGCGACAATCGTGCGCAGGAGCAGACACGTACCAATCGAGCTGTGCGTGATCAACGGGCGGAGAATCGACGCGCGCTGCAACGCTCTTACGATCGCACCAATCGCACCCAGCGGCAGGCGAGCAGTGCCAGCGCTCAGCGTCAGCAGGCCTACCGCGCCCAACGCAACAACGCCCAGCGCGAAGCTCGAGCGCGCCGCCAGCAGGAGGTACAACGCCAGGCCCGTGCACCGCAACGCGCCGAGCGCCAAGCGCGGCGGGCCGAGCAGTCCAGGGCGCAGCGCCAGGTCCGCGCCGAGCGCCGGGCAGCCACCGGGCAAACGCAACGCCAGCGTGTCGAGCGACAACAACGCCAACGTGTCGAGCGACCACAGCGCCAACGTGTCGAACGGCAGCAACGCCAGCGGGTCGAGCGCGCACAGCGACAACGCACGCAACGTGCGGCGCGCCCGCAACGTCAGGAACGTCGAGAATCCCGACGGACCGAAAATCGGCGTCCCGAGCGACGCAGCAACTAGGACAAGCCCTGCCTGCTACGAACTCGGTCCGCCCTGCCCCGGGTTCGTAGCCACCAGGACACCAAGCCATTCAGGGGCGCCACGCCCTGCAGCGCGTTCCAGCAACCAAACCACCAGCACCATCGTGCTACCCGCCACCGGGCACCAATAGAAGAAGGCGATCCCCGCCCGGGACATCGCAACCGTCAGCCCCGTAGCCAGCAGCGCCCCGATGAGAATCGTGGTGAAGCGGCCAACGCGGAAGCGCGCGAGCACAATGACGCCAAACAAAGTACCGTACACATAGTTGGGCAATTTGAAGGTCAGGTTCAGCAGGCCTTCCGCCGAATAACGATTGAAGAACAGCGCCAGAGCCATGAATACCAAACCCCAGAACACCATCAGCCAGCGTGACGCCGCGACGTAGTGAGCCTCGCTCCCACGGTTATAGATATGACGGGCATAGATATGGGTTAAGGTCATGTCTGCGGTTTCGGTCAGAGCCGAATCAAGGGTGGAGATCGCAGCCGCAAAGATCGCGGCGATAAACAGGCCGGACAGGCCGACGGGTATCTCGGTGAGAATGAAGTACGGAAAGATACGATCCGGCGCGTCGCGCATTTCCAGGGACATCTCGGCCGGCAACGGCTGCAAGCTGTAGAACACCGCCAGCGCCAAGCCCACCGCTAGAATCACCACGTGCATCACGTAAAACAGTGCCGCCAGGCTGAACGCCTTGTGTGCATCATCCGCGCTGCGGCATGAGCGCACGCGTTGCCAGGTACCCTGAGTGCATCCCTGAGCGATGTTCAGGGTGATGCCGCCGATGACGCCCGCCCAGATGGTATAGCTACGCGAGGTGTCGGTGGAGAAATCGAACAGCACCAGTTTCGCCTGCTCATCGAGCCAGGCCCAAGCGGCAACGAAAGACAACTCGACCAGCCCAGCGGTAAACAGGAGTACAAACACGGCACCAATGCTGAAGAAGATGAACAAGAGCAGGTCCGTCCAGATCACGGTCTTGATCCCGGCCAGCGCGCTCCACAGGATGGAGACCATCACCACCACCAGGGCACAGCCTGGAATGCCCCAACCGGTGATCACGTCGAGCACCAGACTAGCGGTCAGAAGCTTGACCCCCGAATTGATCAGGTTCAGCAACAGTCCAAGATACATCGAAAACTCGCCGGATGGGGCATCGAGACGGCCGCCGATGTACTGGTAACAGGTGTCCACACCGGTCGAAAGATAGTATGGCCGCGCGAGCAAAGCGGCCACCGCCACCTTGCCCAGCGCCAGACCGAGAACAACCTGAAAATAAGTCAGGTCCCCACCCGGTGCGAACACCGCAGCGGGTACGGAGACAAATGTGACCGCGCTCACCAACGTCGCAAGGATACTGGCGGACACCGCCCACCAGGGCAGCGAGCCATCCGCCTGAAAGAGCCCCCTGCGCGACGAGATAGAGCCGCTCAGACGATGCCCAAACCAGGTGATGGCCATCATCACCAGGGCTATAACAAGGACATCAACAAAGTGCACGGCAGGTCGAGTTCAGTTTTATTGGCGGCGCGAGCTTGGCATCACCCACTGAGGCATGACACGCCGAAGCGGCCGATACAACGCCTCGAAGATTTCAGCAGGCGAGTTCAGGGCGCCGCGGCCTGGGTATAGACCGGCACATACTCACGCGCGGCAATGCGCCAACCCTGCTCGGTTAGGACAAATTCATCGTGATATTCGCCCATGCCCAGGAAACCCTCGACCTCGCTCGCGCCATGGGGAGCTGAGTAGACCGTCACATAACTCACGCCACGAGCAAACGTCGCATCGACCGGAAAGATACGGATGGTGCTCATCAGGTGGCGAAAGCTGGGGCCATTTTCGGCGCCGCGTAGACGCGCGGTGATGGCCTCGCGCCCGACGTAGGTCTGCCCCAGAACGCTCAGTTCGGCATCTTCGGCAAACAGCGCGGCGAGTGCGTCCGCGTCCGGGCGATCACGATAGTACGCGTAGTCGAGTACCAGATCGGTACACGCCTTACGCACGTCGTCGTGAGCGTGCACATTACCGGCAGTCATCAGCGCCGCAAACAGCAGGAAGCGCAGCGTGCGGCATTCCAGAATCTGGCAGATCCTCACGATCAAGCGTCCAACCGCACTATCCGTGTTCCCACATTGCCGCCGGCCAAAAGATCAACAAACGCATCCGGCGCCGCCGCGAGACCGTTCACCTCGTCGGTCAGACTTTTCAGCTGACCGTCCTCCAGCCATCCGCTGATCTCGTCCCGGGCGTGCGCGTACTGCTCGGCATAATCGAATACGAGAAAGCCGCGCATGTTGATTCGCTTATTAACCAGGAGACCGGGAATCCCCTTAGGACCTGGCTCCGGGCGATCGGTATCGTATTGGGAGACCACACCGCAACAGGCAATGCGCCCGCCGACGTTGAGGCGGAACAGGGCCGCTCCCAGGATCATGCCGCCGGTGTTATCGAAGTACACATCCACCCCGTCGGGCGTGGCCCCCTTTAGGTTCTGCCGAAAGCCATCGTCTTTGTAGTTGGCGTAGGCATCGAAACTGAGATCCGACACCAGCATCGCCCCCTTGGCATCGCTGCCGCAGACCCCCACCACCTTACAGCCTTTGATGCGAGCGATCTGACCGACGATGTGTCCCACGGAACCCGCAGCGGCGGAGACCATCACGGTCTCTCCAGCGCGGGGTTGACCAACTTCCAACAAGCCGAAGTAGGCGGTCAGGCCATTGACGCCTAGGGGACCGAGATAGTGGATGGGATCGTGCTGCGCGGCGACCGGTGTCACGTCGGTCGCCTTGTGAACGGAAAACGCCTGCCAACCGGTCGGCGCGACCACGCGGGTGCCCACCGCCACGCTGGCGGAATTCGACTCGACTACCTCCCCGACACCGGTGCCATTCATCACAATGCCGGTCTGCGGCGCGCCCGCATAGCTGGCGCTGCCCTGCAAGCCGGCACGGGTACCAGCGGTGATGGCAAACGCGATGGTCTTGACGAGCACCTCGCCATCACCGGCGTTCGGCATGGGTACGGATGTGAGCCGATAGTGGCTGGCCTCCAACTTACCGCTGGGCAGCGCATCGATCAAAACCTGTTCGTTGTTGCTCATATCTCTCCCCTGTCTGAGCGCTGCCGATTACCGGCGGCTGACACATACGGCGCCGCCTGGAGGCAGTCTGTCGTGAAAATCGTCCGCAAGCTTGTAAAACCGCTCCTGTACTGCGAAGCTCAGCGCGCCCGCACCAGCCAGCACGCCGCGGCAAGATAGATGCCATCCTCTCGCTGGGCCTGCGCCAGCTCCGCACCCAACTCGGCGCGCACACTGGCCAAATCCTCGTCATCGAGCTCTGCCAGCGCCCGCGCGATGGGACCGACCTGGGCTTGCATATCGAGCGCTTCTTCAACATCCGCGCCGAGCCGTAACTCACACCCGAGCGGCTCGATCTCGACACTCGCAAACCCGGCATCCGTCAAGATAGCGCGTAGATAGTCCGCGTCCGCAAACGCAAACGGACCCGGGGCGCGCGGGTCGGGCGGCGTCTCCGGTTCGGCCAGGTAGGGTTGTACTATCCGTCCACCGACCGATACCCAGGGATTGTCTCGGGGTGCTTGCCAGCAGACAAAAGCCATCCGCCCGTCCGGGGTCAAGCCCGTCCGCAGGTTGGCGAACGCGGCGGTCGGGTCTGCAAAAAACATCACGCCGAAGCGCGAGAAGATCAGGTCATGATCTGCGGTGTAGTCCTGGGTGGCCGCATCGCTCAAGGAAAACGCAACCTCGGCAAGACCGGCGGCACGTTCCTGCGCCCGCGCGAGCATGCGTTCCGAGATATCGACACCCCACACCGCCGCACCACGCGCGGCCATCGCCAGGGAGGTCTCCCCACAACCGCAGCCGACGTCGATGACACGCTCACCTGCTTGGGGTGCCGCGAATTCGAGGACGGCAGCGGAGATGGGTGCGAGCATGGCATCCATGCGCTCCTGGGCGTCCGTCCAGGTATCGCCCGCTTTGCCGTTCCAGTAAGCCTTCTGTTCTTCGTTACTCATTACCCGCCAACTTCTTGCGATACCAATTGAGATAGGTGCCCATGTGCGCCGCGAACTCTGCGCGTTCACTCAAGCCCAACATATGATTGTACGCCCGGGGATACTCCTGCGGACCAGCGGCACTGATCAGGCTGAGATCGGCGGCCTGCAGTTGCTCCTCGTAGTGCCCTTCACGCAGATATTGAGCAAAGTCGCAGACGAAAGAAATATCCGCGATGGTGATCTCGTCGCCCACGATGAAGGGACTGTCGGTCAGCGCATTCTCAACCCCGGCGAGAAAAAACTCGTACGCCCCCGCCATGCGCCCATGCATCTCCGCGGTCAACTCGTTCATCCCCAGTAGATAGACCTGTGCCTCGCGGGCAAAGACCAGGTTGGCATCGAGAAAGCTATCTATCCGAGAGGCCTCATAATCGTCTCGCCCGTAGAGCCGACGATTCTGTGCTCCGGCACGCGCGACCGCGCGCAGAATGCTGTTCGACTCGAATACTCCCACACCACCACCGGGGCTGAACGCCGCCGGGACCGTCCCGAACGGGTGGGCGTGCATGAACGCATCGGTCTTGTAGAGCGTGCCGCCAAAGCCGCGCCGGGAAACCCGCGCATGGGGACTGTCATCGGTGCGCTCAGCATCTTCCATCGGTCTGGCATCGTAGTCCCACAACCAGGTTCCCAACTCGGGGGGCTTAGCCCCGATCACCTCCACCTCTACGCCGCACAAATCTGCGGTGATCAACGACTTCCACACGCGTGGATTCGGCAGATATGAAAAAATCCTCAACACCGGCTGCGCCATCGCTCCCTCCTCTCCAATTCTTCGCTCTCTAGGTTCGACGAGGCACAGAGTACCACCCTCGTGCAGAGGACACACACTTGCAGCCGCTGCGGGCGCCATGGCACCAGTATCGACTTCCCGGCCAAAACGCGCTACAACCCCGCTTACCTGAGGGGAGATCAACGATGCGAACAACACTGCTTCTGGCCACCGGGGTCATCTTGCTGCTCAGCGCGTGCGGGCCGACGCCAACCGGCGTGGTCGATGCACCCGCCGGACCGATCAGCGGCGTGAGGAGCGATGCGACTCAATTTTACCGCGGCATTCCCTACGCCCAGGCGCCGGTTGGGGATTTACGCTGGCGGGCGCCGGAACCGCTCCCGGCCTGGCGCGAAACCTTAGCAGCGCAGGAGTTCGGCCCCGCCTGCTGGCAACCGACCAACAGCGGCAACGAACAGTTCCTGGAGCGTCTCACCGAAGGTGCCGGGATGGGCGGTTTCACCCAATGGTTGCTGACGTCTTTTGCGGGCCTGGCTGAGTTGGAGGTAAGCGAGGATTGTCTGACGCTGAACATCGCCATGCCGCAGGGCGCCAAGAATCTGCCGGTGATGTTCTGGATCCACGGCGGCGGTCATCAATTCGGGTCCGGCGGTGGGCCGTACGAATCGGCGAGTCTGGCCGCCCAGGGTGTGGTGCTGGTAAGCATTAACTATCGTCTCGGTTTGTATGGCTTCTTTGCCCATCCCGAACTGGCGGCCGAAGATCCGCATGGGTCGACCGGCAACTACGGGACACTGGACCAGATCGCGGCTCTGCAATGGGTGCAGGACAACATCGCCGCGTTTGGTGGCGACCCGGAAAATGTGACGATCTTCGGGGAGTCGGCCGGCGGGCACTCGGTCGGCCAGTTGATGGCGTCACCGGTAGCGCGCGGGCTCTTTCATCGCGCGATCGCGCAGAGCGGCACCGGGTTCTATCAGTTTCAGGCGACGGATGCCGACTATGAACGGGTGAGCGGCTTTGCCGCCGGTCGTGATTTGGCCCGTCGTGCCGGGGTGGCAGGCGAGGATGAGATTGATGGGTTGCGTGACCTGTCGACCGAGGACTTGGCGCCATTGGCCACCGACCCCGAACTGTCGGAGACGTTCCATCCGCAGATCGACGGTTACGTTCTGCCTCGATCCACTGCCCAGATATTCACCGAGGGGGCGCAAGCGGCCATCCCGCTGATGGTCGGCAGCAACGCGGACGAAGGGTCGGTGCTGTACTACTTCGGACTGCCCCCCGTGGATGGCTCGACCAACCCACCGCCGACCACCGTGGCAGAGTGGGAGGCCATGCTCAGGGACAGTTTCGGCGTCAACGCCGAGGCCGTGAACAGCCACTATCGGGTGGACACCGATCAGGACGTAGTTAAGGCCGCAGAGCAGTTGATGGGCGATACCTGGTTTGGGCGCCATGCTTTCTATATGGCACACAAACACGGCGCAAGCGGGCTGCCTGCTTATCTGTACTTCTACGAACGCCACCCGCCGACCGAGGCCCAGACCATCGGCGCCAGTCACGCACTCGAACTCGCCCATGTGTTCGGTGGTTTCATCCCGATGTGGCCATGGGACGAGCGGGACGATGAGCTGTCGTCCCAGATGCAGACCTACTGGGTCAATTTTGCGGCCACCGGCGACCCGAACCGGGACGGTCTACCCGCGTGGCCCACATTTGACGGGCTCGCACCGCAGGAGATGAGCTTCGGCCATGAGCGCACGGTGGCTAATCCGGTCGCGCGGCTGCAACGCTATCTGGCGATGCAGGCCCAATTTGATCAGCGGGTTGCGGCGGCGACCATCGGCATGGAGGGCGGTAGCGGACAGTAGCGCGCACCGCCGGGACAACGAACACGGTAAGTCAGAGACAAGTGAAAAAAGAGCTGCTGCGCTAGGAGTGTAAGCCGCGAAGGAATTAAAAACGCGGACCGACGGTGGGTACTCCGCAGATCCGCGCGCCAAGCATCTTGCGCTGGGCGCGGCCACCCGCATTCAGTCCGCCAGCAGCTGTTCCAGCTTGACCTGGTCCGCCGCAAAATTCCGGATACCCTCAGCGAGCTTTTCCGTGGCCATGGCGTCTTCGTTCATCGCCCAACGGAAGCTGCCCTCGTCCTGGTCCACGCGCGCCTCTCCATCAGCACCATCGGGATCGAGCGCGCGGACCAACTCGCCATCATCAGCGGCGAGTTCTTCCAGCAAACCGGGGCTGATGGTCAGGCGATCACAGCCTGCCAGCGCTTCGATCTCGCCGGTGTTGCGGAAGCTGGCGCCCATGACCACCGTCGCATAACCGTGGGTCTTGTAGTAGTCATAAATGCGCTTCACCGATACCACCCCCGGGTCGGTCTCGGCGGTGTATGTCTCGCCGGTAGCGGCCTTATACCAATCCAGAATCCGCCCGACGAACGGCGAGATCAGAAATACACCCGCATCCGCGCAGGCCACCGCCTGAGCAAAGCCGAACAACAGGGTTAAGTTGCACTGGATGCCTTGTTGTTCGAGCTGCTCCGCGGCCCGGATACCTTCCCAGGTGCTCGCGATTTTGATCAACACGCGATCGGGGTTGATGCCATTCTCCGCATACAGCTCGATCAAGCGTTGTGCCTTGGCGATGGTTGCAGGCGTGTCGAAAGACAATCGTGCATCCACCTCGCTCGAGACGCGACCGGGGATGATCTTCAAGATCTCCGTGCCGATATCGACGGCGAGTTTGTCGCAGGCGAGCGCCAGCGTTGCCGCAGAAGAGCCACCCTGGGCGCCCGCATAGCGCTTGGCCTCGGCCAGCAAAGGAGCGTATTCCGGCAGCGCGGCTGCCTTCAAGAGCAGTGAGGGGTTGGTCGTGGCATCCAGCGGGGCAAATTCGCGTATGGCCGCAATTTCACCCGTATCCGCCACAACATCCGTCATGGCTTTGAGTTGCTCAAGCTTGTTCATGGTCTCTTCGGTGGGTTGATGGGAACGGGCACGTATTGTAGCCCAAGGCTCTCTGTTTGCCTGCTCAAACCCGCAAAAAAAGAGCCTGTTAATGCGCTAGATCTGTGGCCCGGTCTTGCCGCCGACCTGCTCCGGCGCGATTGGCCATTGTGCGCCGGGTGGCCACAGCCTGGGCATCCCCAGACCACGGGCAATCTCGCCCACCTCAACCCCGGCCCGATCCAACGGGAACACCGGCCAAGGCTTCACGCGTCGCGCTTCGTCCCCGATGTAGACGACGGTAAAGACGCGGCGCGTGGCATCGCTGCGGTTGGCGGCCGCCATATGTACGGTCATGCCGTGATGCCAGATCACAGACCCGGCTTTGACCTCCACCCATTGCGGCTTAGCACCATCGAGGGCGGGGTCTTGGAGGATGTCGTAGGGTTCGGTGCTGTGGGTAATGTCCACCACCCGCAGACGTCCGGCTTTGTGGGACCCGGGCACGTAGGCCATGGCCCCGTTGTGCACGGTCACATCATCGAACGGTATCCAGGCGGAGACCAGCGGTTCCTCACCCAGGGGCCAGAACGTCTGATCCTGATGCGGAGTGGTCTCGCGCCCACCGGCCTCTTTGTAGAGGGCCTGATCCTGCCACATCCGCACCCCGCCCACGCCGAGCAACTGCGTGGCTATGCCGGCCAGACCGTGGTGGCAGCTCAGAGGCGTCAAGCCGGGCTCGGTTTCCCACAGGCGCATACATTGGATGAAGGACTGCTCATAGGTGGTCTTGTCCGCCACCGCTCGCCCATCGCCCGCGGTGCGGCGGTGGACTTCAGCGTCCAGCAGCGGCCCAAAGCGGGCCAACTCATCCGCGACGAGTGCCGCAGGGGTCACCACAAAGCCGTCCCGGGCAAACGCCTCGATCAACTCACCCGCCACCACGTAGGGAAATTCCACTCGCTCCACTAGACCTGCCTCCCCGCAAGCGTGCTCTCATCCTCCGCGCGCTTAACCATACGCAGCGTTACCGCCGGCTGCTAATGCAGCAGCGACCAATCGGGTTGCGACTCTGGATGGCTCAGTTCACCAAACGCGTTGCGCACCACACGCCGTTGCTCATCGAGCCAATGCTGCCAATCGGTACACGGTACCAACTCATCGCGGCGTTGCTGCTGATGCGTGTGCAACATGTCGCGTAATTGTGCTTCCACCGCCAGCCCGCCGCCCGCCAGATTGTGCATCTGCCACGGGTCTTCGCGCAGATCGTAGAGCTCCTCACGGCCGTTCAGCCAGCGCGCATAGGTGTGCTCCTTGCTGCGCACCCCACGCCACTCCGCCCCGTCGCGAAACCAGTCAAACCACTTGGAGAAGTTCATGACAAACGCGCTCTCCGGCTGGGGCGCGTCCGGCGCACCCCGCAGCGCTGCAGACAAATCGGCCCCCTCAACACTGCGCGGCACCGGCAGGCCTGCCAGCCCACACAGACTCGGAAACCAGTCGACCATACTTATCATCACATCCTGGCGACTGCCGGGATCGATCACCCCCGGAAAACGGACCACCCCGGGGACCCGGATCGAAGCGTCGTAGGGGTTCTTCTTCGACCAGGGGTTCACGCCTTGGGAACCCCCCTGCGTACCATGATCGGAGGCCAGCACCACGATGGTATCTTCCGCTTTGCCGCTGCTATCCAGATATGCTAACAAGCCACCCAACATTTCATCCACAGCCAGGATCATCGCCAGGTAGTGACGATACATATCGAGCGACGCAACCTGCTGTTCGGGGGGGACGTTTATCGGTAGGGAGAGTTTCTCGGGCAGGTTCTCGTAGAAGCGCTTAGGCGCAAAATCGAACGGCGTAAAATGCGGCTGGTGCGGGGAGAGGAACAACAGAAAGGGATCGTCAACCGATTCCATGAATTCCACCCCATACTTCAACAGCGCTTCGGTTTCGTAACCCTCCCAGCGCTCATAGTTCCAATCCCCCTTGTGCACAAACCCGTCGAAGTAGACCATGTGCTGATTGTACGCCCGCCAGAACTCAAAGCCTAAACGGTCCCGGCCTTCGGGCACCCAGTCCGGGTGTTGCGGCATGCGGTCCAGGGCTGGCCACAGACCGGTGTGCAGATGCCATTTCCCGACCCAGCCCGTTTTGTAGCCCCAGTGGGCAAACGTATCCGCGATCGATATCTCGGCGTGTCGGGTGCGGGTGGTATTGATGAGATGCCCGGTGGTCTGGGGGTACCGTCCGGTCACCAGCATCGCCCGCGCGGGCGTACAGACCGGACAGTTGGAGATGGCATTCTCCAGCACCACCCCCTCGGCGGCGAGTCGATCGATATGCGGCGTGGCGATCTGGTGTTCACCGAACAGCGGCAACGACTGCGCCCGCAATTGGTCCGGGAAGAGAACGACCACATTGGGCCGGTCCTGCGCGTTCATCCGCCCAGGCGCTCGGTCACGAAATCGAGAAACGCATCTTTATCGGTCCAATCCATCGCGCATCGCACCATGTGCCCGGTCGGATCTTCCATAGTTTTCCCATCGTCCGTCACGCGCAGCGCTATCTCTTCCATCACGAGGTTGGCCTCGCTGAAGGCCAGATATACGGCCACGGTGTCGTACAGAATTGAGGTTCGCGTGGCGCTGTCCATCTGCCCGACGTTGGGCCACTCGCGCACGGCTTCGAACCAATCGAAGTGGATATCGAGCACCGCGCGGGTCAATGGGTCGTCGCTCTCCTTGAGCCGCGCAAACCGTTCGCCCTCCAGCGCGATCGTGCCGCACGTGTCGAGGGGTGTGATGACCTTCTGCCACGAGGCCGCAAACGCCGCCTGACAAGACAGCGCATGTTGTCTCACGTTGTATTCGCGCATGGGTTTGTCCGCGCCGAGATAGCCGCGTCGAACGCTGCCGTGCATGCCCACGAAGCGTGCATTGCTGGCGATTTCGGGCTCTCTGCTCAGCGCCGCGGCGATGTTGGGCAGCGGCCCGATACAGACCAGTTCGACCTGTTCACTGCTCTTCGCGATGGTGTCGCACATCGCGCCGATGCCATCGCGCAGCACATCGCCGCGGTAATCCGACAGGTCGAAATCCGCCAGCCATCCGGCATGGGTTTTGGGGCTGGCGTCCAGCGGTATACCCACCCCGATGGGAATATCCTCGCGCCCGACAAGCTTCAACAGCTTAGCCACCAACAGCGCGCGATAACCGGTGTCGCCGGTCGCGGTAGTGATCAGCTTGATGTCCACTTCCGGGCATTTGAGCAGAAAAGCCAGTGCCCATACGTCGTCCACGTCAAACCCGATGTCGGTATCGAGTACCACCGGTATCGGCATAGCCACCCCCCTGATCAATTTCCCAACCCAATGCCTATGCTAAGCTGGGCCCGTAGGCAAAACAACGGGCGGGGTAAGCAGCCCAGCAAAGGCCGCGCAGCGCCAGGACGGGGGAAACATGGCACATCTGGAAATCGAACATCACAAGGGCATAGCGACGGTCACCTTCGACAATCCGCCGCTGAGTGTGATGACCGCACGAACCATTCAAGAGTTGCACGAACTGTTGCCCGAGCTGGAAGCAGATGCGGTCCGCGCGGTGGTACTGACCGGCTCGGGCGAGGAGTACTTCGTGCGGCATTTCAGCGTGGAAGAGCTGGACGAGAGTGCACAAGGGGACGGACCGGCGTGGGAGGTGAACATGGACGATGTGCTCCTGCGCCTGGAACACCTGCCCAAACCCGTGATCGCGGCACTCAACGGCACCGCCCTGGGTGGGGGTTTGGAGTTGGCCCTGGCGACGGATACTCGGGTCGCTAAAGATGGCGCCTATCGCTTTGGCTTGCCTGAGATATCAGTGGGTATCCTGCCGGGCGGCGGTGGCACCCAGCGTCTGAGCGCGCTTCTCGGACGTCACAAGGCTCTGCAAATGATGTGGCGCGCCCAACTGCTCACTCCACAACAAGCGCTTGAACACGGCCTTATCGACGAGATGGTCGATGCGGATACCACTGAGCGTGCCGTCGACCGTGCACAGAGTATTGCGGCGGAGATCGCGGCCCGGCCCGCGCTGGCAGTCGCCCACATCAAGCACTTGGCACGGCATGCGGCCAACCCCGTCAGCAGAGAAATGCTGGGGGAAGAATCACGGCGCTTCGCCGAACTGATGCGCACCCCCGAAGCCAAAGCGCTGCTGGCCGCCGTGGCCAGCGACCATCGGGCTGAACGCGGAGGCTGAGCTAGGCAGCGTCGCGCAGCGCCGCGATCATTTGCGGTCCAATCCCGCAGCAGCCACCGATCATGCTCGCGCCCAACTCACGCCACTGCGCGCAGAACCCCAGAAACTCCTCGGTTGTCATGTCGCGCATGCTGGCCTTGATGTCGCCGTCCAGTGTCCAACCAGCGGGGATAATCAAGCGATTCGGATAGGCGCCCAGCGGCTTGTCCGTCATGGCACTCAGCTCCTGCAACCCCACACTGATCGCCTCGGGCGATGTGCAATTGAATAGATAAGAGTCAGGCTGGTACTCCTGCACCGCAGCAAAAGCCTCAGCGACGGTCTCATTACTGCGCAGTCCCGTACCCGCCTCTTCTGCCAACGTCCACGACACCCACACGGGCTTGTCGGGGCCGCCGACCTCACGCGCGACAGAGGTTGCGTTGCAGGCTTCCTGCACCGATGACATGGTTTCACACACAAAAAGGTCCACGTGGGGATCGAGCGCTCCAGCCAATTCCCGATAGATCGGTTTTGCTTCTTCCGCCGGAGGCGCCAGATCGGCGCGATAGCTTTCGTCCAGCGGCGGGATGGATCCCGCGACCACCACACGATGCGGTGCAGCGTCTGCCACGCGACGTGCGATCCGTCCGGCCTGGTCGGCCAACTCCAGAAAGCAATCCGCCAGTCCCTCTTTGCTCAGATAGCTGGGGACGGTGGAGTAGGTATTGGTGATGATCACCTGCGCCCCCGACGCGATGTAGTCACTGTGGACCTGCTCTACCAACTCCGGGGCCTGTAGCAAGGCTTTGGCGGACCATAAACCGGTGCGTCCGCGGGGATCACGGTCCAGGAGTTCCTGCCCCATGCCACCATCGATAATAGTAAGTGGATGTATCGCTTGCATAGCTACACCTTCTAACGTTGTTCAATCACCAGGCATGAGGCCCGGGCCAAGGTGATATGCCCCCTCTCCTGCAGCAAAGCTCCACGCAGTAAATTAGGACCACCTGCGCGCGCGGCTGCACCAGTTACAGACGACTTCTCGGTCGCTGGAGCCACGGATATGGACCTTGGAAGGCGTCCAAGCAGTCCGTTCGGGTAGCGTGCTCGCGCGCGGCCGCCCTTTTTAATTCACCCAGATGGGTGATGTCCAGGCCCTTTCTTGCAGAGTTTGATTATAGCCCTTGCGCGGCAGTACCCCAGCCCGCATCGCATCCCAGGAAGACCAGCGGCAGGTCGGGTTCTCCAATACACGTGCGTAGTAAAACGCTTTGTGCGCAGGATCGAAGTCCGGGTCTTCCCAGATTGCCGATAACGAGGCTGCTCCAAGCTCTGAGTCGATCGAACAATCGCTCAGGTCGACCGCGGCGCCGTTGTCCGGGCAACGCCGTGAGGCGGGGTCGACGATGAGGCCATCAGCACAGGCAACATCGATCACCGCCTCATGCATTCTCCCATCTGCGTACCAGCCTTTGACGATCTGCAGCCGCTGCAGCGGTGCGGCGAGCGCATCACGCAGCGCCGAGATTGCAAATTGTGGCGATCGGGTTTGTCCGGCCATCTCACCCCCCTGGGCGACCACACCCTGACCCCGCCAATCCGAGGCCAGAAAGTCCGGCAGCAGTCGCTGCGCAGCGGCGAGCCGTATGCGAATGCGCGGACCGCTGGTGGCAAAAGTCTCCTTGCGCCGAAAGGCTGCGAAGATCGCCTCGCGGTTGTTCGCCGTCGCCCACACACCGGTCAAACCAGCTGCCGAATAGTGGGTCCGAAACACCTGGCGATAGGCGGGCACGGGTCCATCGCCCGCCACCGGCACCGAGCCGCGCCGCTGGGGGTTAGCATCAAATACCCCCACCTTGCCGGCGTAGGTCTGCTCATCAAATCGCGACCCCGAGTTGTGGGTGTCCGAAGCGCCGACCAGACCAAACCGATACGGGTTGAACCCGCTGCGCGCCTGCATGACGAGGCCGTTCAGATAGGCTTCGCGGACATAGCTCCCCTGGGGTTGGCTGCGCACCCAGCGGGCCACCTGCCAGGGGAAGATCTCGAAGTCCGCCCATTCATCGTCCGGCGACAGGAACGGGTGGGTCTCCGAGGTCCCTTTGACCTGGGTGACCTCCACCAGGGGCTCGTTGCGTGATCGCAGCGCGGCATAGGCAGAATCCAGCGCAGACCCATCCCACTGCACCGTGGCAAACATGTTACCGCTGCTGCCGTTCGAGTTGTGCGGTATAGCCACTACCGGCATGCCCTGCGCGCGTTGTTCATCCATCCAACGCCATAGATCCTCGGGATTGAAAGATTCGAGACGGCCGAAAATGTCCTGCGGGACTCTGTCCGTACCGAAGATCACATTGCGATGGAGATTTCCACCATCGGGTGCAAAGGAGGTGTACTCGTAGGCCACGAACGTCGTCAGCCGCCCAGGCTCGTAATGGCGCTGCGCGGCCGCCACGATATCTGACCAGGCGCTGCGTCGATCCGCCAGGTTGCTGTGCTGCGCGACGAAGGGTGCGAGCGCTGGGTGCCCCACCCCACGTGCCGCCACCGTACTCGCATCGAGAATCCCCAACGCTTTGGCACGCTCGTAGAGCGGATGTTGTGGATCGTCGATCTTGGTCATCGCACCGAGATACTCCGCGTGATCGGTCACCGCATAGAAATCCAGCGGGCGATCCAACTGCACCGCAAAACCTTCGGGGTGACGCACCTGTCCGCCTTTGGCAAATTCATAGGCCGCATCCGGCGTGGTGCGATTGCCGAAGGTGTAGGCGTCGATAGAGTAGCGGGTATGCACGTGCAGGTCGCCGAAGTAAGCCTGCCACGAGTGAGTTGAAGGTTCTTTGTTCCGCGCTGAAGGCTCTTTACCCGCTGAAGGCCCTTTACCCGCTGAGGGTTCTTTATCCGCTGAAGGCTCTTTATCCGCTGAAGGCTCTTTATCCGCTGAAGGCTTTTGTTCCGCTGAAGGCCTTTGTTCCGCTGAGGGCCTTTGTTCCGCTGAGGGCTCTCCTACCACCCCTCCCCCGATCACAACCGCCCACGCCAGCATTATGTACGCTATCAATCGTCTCACCACAATCCCTCCCCTGTTGATTGAAGTGTGGGTCGATTGTAACGAGAAACGGTAGAGAACTAATAGAGAACGCCAAGCGCCGCCTAAGCTGCGGCGGTCAGGCGCCGGCGTTTGACGGCATCCCGGTAGGACACAGCGGGCAGCGTCAGCACCAGGCTGTAGTAGACGTACGGCGCATAGCCCTGGGCTGGGCCCTCCAAAACAAAGGCCAGCAAGGCGGACACGGCACCGGTGACACTCACCACGGACCAGGCCCAGATCTCAGACTTGGTCTCCAGAACTTCGCGGGCGTTCAATCGCAATGCCTCCCGAAACAGATAAGCGCGCACAAAATGGACCACCAACAAGGCAGCCAACACACTGAAGCCGATACCGTAGATCACAAACATGTTGCCCAACTGAGCAAACGTCCCGAACACCACCTGATTGGCGAAGTACCCGTCGCTCAAACTGTCGAGGAAGGCACCAAAGATAACCCGCATGGGATAGACAAAAACCAGAACGGTGGCCACCAGCATCAGGCTGAAAACGACATCCCAGCCTCCCTCCATGCCGTAGCGCCGACTCCAGACATGATGCCCCCACCAGAAGATCATCATCTGGCAAAAGCAGACCAGAAAGGCGGGCACATGCAACATCGCCTGCATGAATTCGGCATAACTGCTGGGGACGTCATCAACCATGATCACAAGCAACGTCACGGCAAACGCAAAAGCGGCGTCGGTAAACGTCTCCAACCTTGTCATCTGCTCACCGCGCATCCGTACGCCACCATCCACGGGCAGCTGCGCAAGCCGTTCGTCCGTCCACTGCATAGGTCTCAATACCGGTAACTGATTTGGGTAATAATTGGCCTTTGATTCGCAGCGCGCTGCTCGTATAGTGCTCGCCGCACGGAATCATCCTGCCGCGTCCAACATGTTAGCAAAACGGGAATGGCCTCATGAAACTGCGTCGCCGCAACTTTCTGAAAGCGTCCGCAATCGTCGCAAGCTTGCCGAGGCTGGTTTACGGGGAGGAGAGTTGGTCCGGCGGCAAGGTGACCCATCTGATCCCGGCAGCAAGCCATGATCGCTTCCTGATCAAGGCAATATTCGCAACCCCCTATACCGAGCCCGCGCTGAACGTTGGCGGCACCATTGTTCCGGGCCGCGCTACCGACAGCACAGGGACTAGCTTCGCGTTCGACGCCACCGACCTGACCCCGGCTACCCGCTATGATCTGCAACTCGTTCAAGGCCGCTCCCCGATCAGCGACCCATGGCCCCTGAAGACATTCCCCGATCCCGACGCTAAGCCGGAAAGCCTGCGCCTGCTGGTATTCACCTGCGCTGGCGGTCACCCGCTTTTGAGCGAAGGGGAGAACTCGATTTTCCAGCCCATGGCAACCCGGAGGCGGCTGCTCGCCCGGGGCCTCGAATTTGCGCCGGACGCGATGATCGCCATCGGCGACCATGTCTACTGGGATCAGCGCACGTTGCTGGAATCGAGTAACCGCGGCCGGCGTGAACGCAGCGAGGCCTTGTACAACGCGGTCGGCATGCTGGACCGTGATTTACCAGCCTTGGGGACCACCAACGAAGCCATCCTGAAGGTCGCCGCTGGTGAACAGATCACGCCGCTCTACGGCACGAGCCTGCGCTCCACCCCGGCGTTCTTTTTGAACGATGATCACGATTACTTTGAAAACGACGAGGCCACCGAGCGGTTCGTAACGCTACCCCCCTACAACTATCAGAAACTCTTCTTTCGCTTCATGCGGGACGTCTACTTTCCCGAGTTTCTGCCTACCCCAGGTCGCACCCGCCCGCTGAGCGGCGACTTTGGTAAGGGCCTGAACAACAGCTACGGCGCCCTGCGCTTCGGGCAACTGGCCGAGGTGCTGATGTACGACTGTGCCGGCTATCTGAGTCTAAAAGGCGAGACCGCCGGCCTGGTACCGAGTGAAGTGGAAACCTGGCTGCACCGACGCACCGCCGACGAGCGCATCGGACAACTGCTGCACATCCCGTCCCACCCGATGGGTTGGAGCGCGGGTAAGTGGCGCGAGTGGTATCCCGACGTTGCGGACACCGGCGCTGGCGGCGCGCAGGTCGCCCAGATGGGGGTTGAGGGTGCACAGTTCAAACTCACCACCGACAAGCCCAAGTTCATGTGGCAACGCGGTTGGTGGGAGCAGCATCAGCGCCTGTTGTCCTCCTTGTCACTCCAGTCCAGACGCCCGGCCATGGTGCTATCCGGTGACCTGCACGCGACCGGCCATGCGCGCATCATGTCCAGCGGCAACCTGCAGTTTTCAGACAATCCCATCAACACGTTCATCACCGGCCCCCTCGGAACCGGCACCGCCTGGCCCAGCATGGCCCGCGGCACTCCACCGCTGCCCGCGAGCGACCTGCGTCTGGACAGTCCAGCGCCGATCGCGGAAAAAAATGGTTTCACCATCGTGGATATCACACCCGAAGACGTCCGGATGCGGCTCTTCGCCTGGCGACGGGAGACCGATAGCCTGGCCGACATCGATCAATTGGCGCCTTATCACGACATCTACGTCAGACGCGAAGGCGCAAGCTGACGCTCTATATCCCGTGCCCTTGCCCTCACTCACCGCGCAGCGCGGTTGTGATGGGCAATCGCCCGGCTCTGACCGCCGGAAACAAACCACCGATGAGGCCCAGTACCAGCGCCCAGGACAGACCGGTGCGCAGCAGTTCGGGGGTCACCGCAAAATCAAAGGCCACCTGAGAAAACGACGAATCATTGAGCGTGGACGCCGTGTACCCGTCGAAGACCAACCACACCAGCGCTCCGCCCAACAAACCACCCAACAATGCGAGAAACAGCGCCTCAACCATCACGCTGAAGACCACCGGCAGGCTACCAAAGCCCAGCGCGCGCAGCGTTGCGATCTCCACGGTGCGGGTGCTCACCGCCGAGTACATCGTGTTGAGGGCGGCAAACACCGCCCCTACCGCCATGATGATGCCGATCGCCAAACCAAAACCACTGATCAACTCCGCGCGACTCTCAGCCTGGCCAGCATAGAATTCCTGTTCGGACTGCGCCATCAGGTCGAACCTGGGGTCGTCTTTCAGACGCTGGTCCAGGGCGGCAGCAGCAGCGGCGGAAACCACTTGCACGCGCATCGTCGAACTGATGCCACCGCGCCGATAGGCGGAGTTGACGTTGGCGAGGTCTGCCCAGATCTCCGACTCGACCGCGCTGCCCCCCGCGCTGAAATGCCCCACCACTTCCCAGACCTGGTCGCGCACCACCAGTCCGTCACCGATCTGCAATCCGGCAAACTGTGATGCGGCCTTGACGCCCACCACAATCTCGGCCTTACCGCTCGCGAAGCGTCGCCCGGCCTCGATCTCAACCTCGTCGCGGATAGCGAAGCTCTCAGGCTCTATCCCGCGCACCACGACGTTGGCCGGCACCTGCGCGCCGAGCTTTTCGATCGCGGCCACCACATATGTTTCGCCGCTGCCGAGTACAACCTCCTCCATCGCCTTGATCGCCGCGCGATCCGCAGGCGTCATGGCGCCGTTCATTTCACTCGTTGTGCCATCACGCATGATGATCGCGCGATCCGCGCGACCCGTGCTCTCCAGCGCGGTCTGAAAACCCGTTCCCATGGATAACAAGCCGACGAGCACAGCGACCACCCCGGCGATACCCACCACGATCACCGACGACGACCCCAGCCGCGATGGCAGATTGCGCAGGTTCAACAGTGTGATCTCTTTGATCTGTGTCAGCATATGCTATTTCCTCAACGCATCGACAATGGCGAGACGCTGGGCGCTGAGCGCCGGGATAATGCCGATGACGAGACCGATCAGACCACTCAAACCGATCGCGCTGACGACCCCGACCCAGGTCACCTCGAAACGCCCGAAGAACCCCTCCACCGCGCCGGCGAGCCCAGGTCCGATCAGCGCCGCCAGACCCGCACCGATCGCACCCCCGAGCATGCACAGCGCCACGGCCTCGCCGAGGATCAGGCACAGGACGGTCGAGTCCTTGAAGCCGAGGGTTTTGAGCACCGCCAGCTCCGGGATGCGTTCTCGTAACGCCTGGGACATCGTATTGCCGGTGAGTAGGATGATGGTGAAGAACACCGCCGCCATGATCATCGAGGTAATAAAGCCCATATCTCCCAACTGCCGAGCGAACTGCCGATTGTTCTCATCTTCCGTCGCGGTGCGGGTTGGGTCCGCAGAATTCTCGAACAGCGCATCGATTTGCTGGGCGATCTCACCCGCGCGCTCGGGATCGCTGATGCGCACGGTCCAGTTGCCCACCTGATCTTTGCCGAACGCAATGGACTCGTTGAAGTATTCGTAGTGCATCAGAAACAGCGGAAACGAACTCGCCTCACCGTTCTCGGAGAACGTGCCCACCAGCTCAAACTCCCACAAGCGGTCGCCGTCCGCTTTCGAATAGATGGTGCCGATGATCGGTATCACATCGCCGATCTCCCAGCCGAACCGCTGCGCCAGAGCAACGTCCACCACCACCGCGGTGCGCTGCTGTGCAAACCGCTCCAGCGCATCCGCGGGCTGCAGCTGGAACTCGCGGTAGATATCGAAATAGCTGAGCGGCTCCACAGGAAACTTAGCGAAGAAATTTTTCGGATCCTGGTAGTTGCCGCCGAACCAGCTCGAATGGGTGATCGCTTCCACACCCTCCACGCCGAGGATCTGTTGACGCTGGCTGTAGGGCAGATTTTCGATCTGCGAGTATTTGGAGCCGACCACCAGGCGATCGGCCCCGGCCACATCGGCGCCGCCTTCGAACGCCGTTGCCACGGCCTGCAACAGGACGAACAGCAGGAAAGCCACAGCCACGGAAAGGAGCGTGAGATTGGTACGCACGCGCTTGCGAAACATGTTGGCCCACAGCAGACCCAAGAGGTTCATGCCACAGCCTCCTGCGCGCTGACCAACTTGCCTTTATCCATGTGCAGGGTGCGCCGCGCAAACTCAGCCGCGCGCGGATCATGGGTGACCATGATCACGGTCTTGCCGTGCTCGCGATTGAGGACCTGTAACAGTTCGAGAATCTCGTCCGCGGTCTCGCGATCGAGATCCCCGGTCGGCTCATCACACACCAGCAGATCGGGGTCGGCCACCAGGGCTCGGGCGATCGCCACGCGTTGTTGCTGCCCACCGGAGAGTTCGCCGGGCTTGTGTTTCGCACGATCCGCAAGCCCGACAATCTCGAGCGCGGTCGCCGCGTTCGCCTGGCGCTGTTTGCGTGACAACTTCGTCAACAGCAGCGGCAATTCCACGTTGCGCTGCGCGTTGAGGACCGGCAGGAGGTTATAAAACTGGAAGATGAAACCGACGTGCTCCGAACGCCACTTCGCGAGCGCCGACGAATTCATGCCGGCCAGAGAATCTCCCGCGACGATAATCTCACCCCCACTCGGTACGTCCAGGCCGCCAATCAGGTTGAGCAGCGTGGTTTTACCGCTGCCCGACGGGCCCATCAGCGCGAGGAAATCACCTGTGTCGATCGACAGATTAATGCCGGTCAGGACCGGGACGACCTCACGCCCTTTGGTGTACTGTTTTGCCAGATCTTTGCATACGACCGCTGCCGTCATCGCTCAACCCCTTCCAGAATTTCGACACCAAGGTTGTCGTTGTCTACGACAATAAAGTTCGTCTGCTCATCCCGAGCCGGCACCAAGAACTGCCGCATTGCCGCGGTCTTCCTGCCTATTGCACAACAATGCTCTGTCCGTCTTCGAGCTGCGCCAGCAATTGCTCATCCAGCGGTGACACGACACGCTCGCCATTCGCCAGGCCGGTGAGCACCCGTACGCGTCCATCCTGCGCGCTGCTGATGCGAACCACACGCTTGTCTACGACGTCTTCACGCACCACAAACACCACCTGTCCCGCCGCGGTTGCCGCCACCGCCTCGGTGGGGACCAATACGCCCGCGGGCGCTTCGACCGGTTGGGCCTGAGCTTGCTCGTCCAGGAACGCGACCCGCACCCCCATATCGGGTAGCACCCGGGCATCCCGTTCGATGAATCCCACGCGCACCCGTACCGTCGCCTTGTTACGATCCGCAGCCGGGATGATGGCGATGACCTCCGCCGGAAATTGATAGTCGGGGTAGGCATTCAATGCGACTTGCACCGGCTGGCCGGCGTACACCCGATTGATGTAGGACTCGTTGACGTCCACCTCAACCTCCAGCGAGGCCATGTCGACTATCGTACAGATTCCGGTGCGGGTGAAGCCACCACCGGCCGAGACCGGCGATATCATCTCACCGGGTTGCGCTGCTTTGGCGATCACCACCCCGGCAAAGGGTGCCCGGATCTGCATGTCGGCCAGGAGCTGCGCCTGCACCGCCAGGCTGCTGGCGGACACGTCGATCTCCTTGCGCGTACGTTCCAGCCGCGCGATCAATCCCTCGACCGAGAGTGAGTCACGGTCCAGGTCGGCCTGGCTGGCGAGTTGTTTGGCCGCGAGCCCCTCGGTACGTTCGAGGTTCAGCCGCGCGAGTTTCAACTGTACATCGAGTTCCGCCAGGCTCGCCTCGGCCGAGCGCAGCCGTGCCTGGGCCAACTCATACTGCGCCTGCGGAATGCTGTCATCCAGACGCGCCAACAATTGTCCGGTCTCGACCTGCAGGCCTTCTTCGATCAGGACCTCGACCACCTTGCCGGTCGCCTTGGAGCTGACGGTCGCCTGACGACGCGCCACCACATAGCCCGTGGCATCCAGCACGCTCGCTCCGGGCGCATTGGTCGCCCCGGCGCGTGCGACCGCGGTTTTGACCGGGATCAGCTCACCGCCGCTCGGCAGATCTACCACCCACAAGGCAAACACCGCCCCACCGAGCAGCGCGATCGCTACAAACCATTTCATGGGGCGGCCGGCGCCAGTTTCCGCCGGGGCGCTGCGATCAATTTTGAGTTCGTTCAACAGGGCTTTTTTGTCCTGCTGCATGTCCGCTCCGGACATACGCTCCTCCTCGCCCGTCATTCCTCCAGCACGAGTCTAACAAAGCTCATCGCCTGGTGTGCAAGTACACACCTGTACAGCCGGAACGGAGTAGTCGCTGCGATGGATGGGCAAACGCTATGACCAGCTTGCGTATAAGGGGATAGAATGAACCTCAAAGTGAGGAGGACGTGCGGATGGCACTCAAACGATATGTGACCGAGATGGGCATGGGCGTGGACGTCCACGGTGGCGATTACACCAAGGCGGCCAAGCGTGCCGTCTCCGACGCGATCCGTCATTCCAGCCTGAATTTCTTCCGGGTGCTCGACAAATCCCCCGAGGATATGCGCATCACCGTAAAGATCGGCGCCGGAGATCCCGCCCAAGTCGATCCCGAGGCGGTTGCCGCGGAACTTCCCTACGGCACCGTCACCGTCGAGCCGGAGCGCGGCGGTCTCGATGTACCGGCCGACGGCGGCAGCGATCTGATGGTGATCGTCAACGCCGCGGTGCTGGTGTGCTTTGAAGAATGAAGGCAATCAGCAGCACTTTCACACGCCAACCGCCAGCCGAGGTCCCGTATCGTTGCGATGGCGATGGGGGACCGGCGCTGTTGTTCTTCAACGGCGCGTCCCTGCCCCTGCAGTTCTGGGACCCGCTGATCGAACACCTGACAGCCGACCATACTTGTATCCGTTTCGACCAGCGCAACGCCCCGGCCAGCACCTACAGCGGGAGCTTCACGTTGCCGGATGTTGCCGCGGACGCGGCCGCGCTGCTGCAACATCTGCACGTCGAACGCTGCATCATCGTCGGGCACGCCTGGGGTGGACGCGTGGCACAGGTTTTTGCACGCGACTATCCCCACCTGTGCGACGCCATAGTGATCTGTGGCACCGGTGGCCAGTTGCCCGCCCACACCAATCCCGAAACCCTCAAGCGCATGGCGCAGGCGATGCGCGATGACGATCGCGATACCTGGGCGGCGGCGCTTGCCGCCACCTTCTGCGGTGCTGACTTCCCCGCCGCCGAGCCTGCAGCTTTCAACGCACTGACCGATCTCCTATGGCGACAGCGTGCCAACCGAAACGCACGCTGGGACGCCGCCGTCTGCCCATCTTCGAGCTACTGGGGCCAGGCCCACATGCCGGCCTGCCTGATCTACGGCGATCAGGATCGCAACGGTACACCGGACAACGCCCGCGACCTGCATGCGCAACTGCCTACGGCCGAACTGCATTTCATCGAAGGGGCCGGACATTTCGTGGTCCGCGAGGCGGTCGCACAGGTGGCGGCGCTTGTGCGCGGCTTTGTGGCAACGCACCAGGCACCTCAGGGCTGATCAAACGCGGCGAAGTGCCAGAGAATGCCACTCGGATCCCACAGAAAAGTGACCAGGGCGCCATAATCCTGGCGTTGGGGCGGTGCGACCCGTGCCTGGCCCCAGCTGCCCGCGGTCAGCACTTCCCGCGCCTTGTCAAACCAAGCCTGGGGGTCCGCAACACTCAAATGCAGCATGGTGTTATTACACCACTCGGCCTGGTAATAGCGTTGCAGGTAAAAGTGGTTCGCCCCGAGCGACAATTCCGCTAGATCTTCGCTCTGCCAGTCGCACTCAAAACCCAGAGCGCGATAGAAACCGAGCGACTGTTCGAAATCCTCCGCCCCCAGAAAAACCCGCAGAATACCGGTTTCCACGCGTGTCTCCTCCACGTTGGTGACAAGATCAGCGCGCCTGCGCGTAGGCTTGAATCAAGCCGGACAAGCGCGCGCAGGTCGCACGCAGGTGATCATTTTCGGCATCGCGCGGCACCATATCAAGCTGGCCTTCGAGCCGCAGATGTGCATAACCGTGCACATGGCACCAGCCGAGTAGAATATCGTCGATCAAAGCGGCGGACTTCGCCTGGCCCATGGCAACGGCGGGTTCCAACACCGCCTCTCCGCGCTGCCGCAGAATAACGTTGGTCAGTTCGGCAAAAGTCGCCTGCACGGTGGGCGGGGGACACGACATATCGATCGCTACCAGATCGGCGCGGAACATAATGCGGAAATGCTCGGGATTGTCTTGGGCGAATTGCACGTAGGCTTTGGCGGTAGCGAACATCTCGTCTTCCAGGTCTCCATGCGCCTGCGCAAGCTGCGCTCGCAGGGTGGCGACCAGACGATCATACCCACGCAGGGCCACCGCGGTCAGCAACCCCTGCACATCACCGAAGTGGTGTTTCGGCGCCGCGTGCGAAACCCCCGCACGGCGGGCGCAGGCGCGCAGGGTAAACCCGCCGAGACCCTCTTCCTCGAGCAGATCATCCGCGGCATCGAGCAGTGCATTGGCCAGATCGCCATGGTGGTAGGAATTTCTCGCGGCCATGGGGGATTACCTCGCATCACATACAACATCGGCAGTCGAACGTTCACCGCCGTTTCACAGTTTGCCTCCCAGGATAAAACTTTACAGCGTAAAAATTAACTTGACACCGTAAAGTTAGGCGTTAATGTATCAAATCTTGGCGCTGTCAAGATAAGCGCAACCGGCAATCTGGAATCACCGATGGAGGCGTCATTTGTCAACCGAGACCATTTTTTCCCTGTGCAGTGCGATCGCGATGCTCGGATGGGCCGGGCTGGTGTTCCTGCCACGCCTGACCTTCACCCGCGACCTCCTGGCACCGGTGATCGCGCCGTTGTTGATCGGGGTCATCTACGCCACGTTGATGTTGGTGTACATCGAGCGTGCGCCCGCCGAAGGCGGATTTGGATCCCTCGACGAGATCGCCGCCCTATTCAGCGTGCGCGAGCTACTACTGGCGGGTTGGATTCACTATCTGGCCTTCGATCTGTTCGTCGGCGCTTGGATTGTCAAAGACGCCCAGGAGCAGGGCATCCACCACTTGTTGGTGGTACCCACCCTCGCAGCCACCCTGATGGCCGGACCGGCCGGGCTGCTCATCTATTGGATCCTGCGCCTGATCATCGGCCAGGTTCGTAAACCCCAGCCACAGGAGGCATGACTATGCATCAGCCCTATCTATCGCGTCTGCCGGACCCGGGGAGTTCAAACTTCAATCCAGCCCTGTGGTGGGAGCCGATCAGCACCCAACCTGCATGGCGCTGGAGCATCTACGCCTATGCTGGTTTACTCGTCGTATGTCTGCTGGCGATGGGTCTGGACGAACGCACGCTGCACGGCGTCAGCGTATGGAGCAAGCCATTTAAGTTCAGCCTCTCTCTGGTGGTCTATTTTGCCACCCTGGCCTGGGCTGCCAGCCTGCTTCCCGGCGGCGTTCGCGAGGGTAAACCATTCCTGGCCATCGTAACCATATCCAGCGCCATGGCGCTGTTCGAGATGATCTACATCACTTATCAGGCGGGTCAGGGGGCCGCTTCGCACTTCAACTTCACAACCCCGCTGCACGCCACGATGTACTCACTGATGGGCATCGGCGCCACCCTGATGGTGCTGGTCCTGCTGGCGCTCGCCGCTCTGATCGGCCGGTACAACCGCCTGGGGCACCCACTGGTGTTGGCCACGGTCATCGGTCTGGTGCTGACATTTGTGCTCGGCGGTGGCTTTGGCGGCTACCTCGGCAGCCAGGGTGGGCACTGGGTGGGTGGCACCCAGAGCGATGCCACAGGCACCGCCCTGTTCAACTGGTCGCGCAGCGGCGGCGATCTGCGCGTCGCACATTTCTTCGGCATGCATGCGATGCAAGCCATCCCACTATTTGCCTTGAGCCTGCAGTGGTTGCTGCCAAAGCGTGCCAGCGAAAACGCGCACATCACCGCGATCATCACCTTTGCGGTCGCCTACGCCGCCTTCTCGACGATGACGTTTGTACAGGCTGTCCAGGGTAAGCCTTTCCTCAGCTGAAGGGCTCCCGGGGGATGCCAACTCTTATTGACGAAACTCCGCCACGGCTCACAAACACCTGCAGCTTAAGTGCCTAGCCCTTGAAACCCTCCGCTGCCTCTGCGCCTCTCAACAGCATATTGTGATACGGGCGACGGTTTGTTAGAACAAGCCAGTACACAATTTCGCAGGCAATAGCACCGCACACGTATCGGCGGTGGTGACGAGCAAGGAGGCAAACCGTGGCCGATAAGATTCCCCCTCTCCCAGGTACCAGCGCCCTCCCGGGCGCCAAACGCACCGCGCCCAAGGTGGTCAGTCAAAACATCGCCAACAACACCGAACTAACGCTGATGATGCCGGTAAAACCCGGGTTTGTGCCGGTGCGTGACACCATCACCTATGCCACCCGGGCCCGTCTGTTGATGAATGCCTTCAACAACTTTCGCCGCATCTCGCGCGAGGCCTCGGACCTGCATCCCTTCGCCGATGTGGTGGAGCGCATCGAGACCATCCAGTCCTACCGCCTGAACCTGTTAGAAAACGACACTCGGCTCATGCTCGCGGTGTCATTCGATCAACCGTGGGAGCCGTACATCCGCCATATCTGGCGCGATACCGGTCCATTCCTCGACGCAATTCTGTGCAATTGTGTCGACTACGAAAAACACGCGTCCACCCAGGGCTTCGACGCGTTTGCCCAGTGGGTGCGCAAGACCCAGGTCACCACCGACTTCTTCTATATCGCCGACAATCTGTCCGTTGAGGACCGCGCTTATCTCCACATGCAGGAGCGGCGCCAGCGGGAGGGCCGCAATCGAGATCCGCAGCGGGACATCGACATCGCCCGCCTGTATCTACCGGATATCGAACAGAAAGCCCGTCTGGAGCGCGCGCGGGAACCGGCGGAGTCCATCAATATCGGCTTGCGAGCACTCGGTGTGCTGTATCGTCTGAACGACTTCTACCCCAAAGATGGCAGCGAAGATCACCTGTTCTACCACTACGCGGTACGCCGCCTGTTGGATGGCTTCGACCCTAGCCCGATCAACGATCGGACCAAGGCGTTGTTCGCCCCGGAGCTCGCATGGTGGCATCAAGAGATCAAGACCCCGCCCAAACCCCGAGTGCGCAAGGCCCCGAAGGACGGCACCATCCAGGGCGGTATTGTGCGCCAGTACCCGGGCGTGACACATGGGGCGTTGCTGCTGCTGCGTATCCGGGACCGGGCCGCCGCATGTCAGTTCATCCGCAGCATCAAGATCTCCGGCAACCAGTCCAGACACAAGGTCGGGCCGGTACAATACAACATCGCCTTTACCTACAACGGCCTGGTGCAGCTGCAGGTCGATCCGGACGAGCTCGACCGATTTCCCCAGGAGTTCAAAGAGGGGATGGAGAGTCGCGGCGGCATGCTCGGCGATACGCTGCTCAACCACCCCAGCAACTGGCGCCCACCGACCCGCTGGTTGCCGGACGGAAGCGCCGATGGCGAGACCGAGCACGTCAATCTTCACGCGGTCGACTTCGCGATCCAGCTGCGGGTTGCCAGCGAACAGGCATACCACACCGAATGGACACCCGAGCATCCGTTGTATGCCGCAGTCGGCGCACTGCTGCGCAGCACGAGTGCACAGACCGGCGTGCAACTGCTGGCGTTGCAGCCCATGGGACACCAACGCGACAAACGCAGCCGCAACCATATCCGCGAACATTTCGGGTTCATCGACGGGGTGAGCCAGCCCAAGCTGAACGAGAACATCAACCACGTGGACAACCCCGAGTACACCAATGACGCGGCGCTCGGCGACGTATTGCTCGGCTATCCCAACTCCTTCGCCGATCCCGGCTACAACACCGAGCAGCGCCGTTCCATCCTCGACAGCGGGAGCTTTTTGGTGATTCGCAAGCTGCGTCAGGACGTCGACGCGTTCAAGGATCTGTTACCGCGCAACCGCAGCGAAGCCAATCGCACCGCGGCGAAGATGATGGGGCGTGGGCGCAACGGCAAACCCCTGGCGCGACTTAAGCACCGCGACCGAATCAACGAGTTCGACTTCGCCCGCGACGCCGACGGCGATACGACACCGCTGCATTCGCACATCCGACGGGCCAACCCACGCGAGATCAAACCGGTGATCGGCCGGGACCGAGGCCGTTACATCCGCACCCCGCGCATCGTGCGACGTGGCATGTCCTATGGGCCCAAGTACACGCTCGCGACCCGCGAGGCGGACCGCGGTCTGATGTTCATGGCGTACAACTCGAGCATCGCTGAGCAATTCGAGATCATCCAGCGCTGGCTCAACGGCGCTAACTCCAGCAACGGTTTCAGCGGACAGTCGGACCCTTTCATGGGAATCGCCAAACGCGGCGAGCGCCGCACTTTTCGCTACGTCGATCGCGGCAAAGTCGAACGCCTGAATCTGGACAATCCAGATCAACCACGCCAGATCGTCGAGCTGCAGTGGGGCATGTATCTATTCGCGCCGTCACTGAAAGCGCTGCGCAAAATTGCGGCACCGAACGGACGCCGCGGCCTGGTCGCGCGCGGCGAAAAGATCATCGCCGAGCTGCGGCGCATCGAGAACGAGCAAACCCAGCTGGATCCCGATCTGACACCGGTCGAAAAACCGATCGCTGCGCATTGGAAGACGGTGATGGAAGACCTGCAACAGGTCACCCAGGAAAACACCGATGCGGTGTGGGCTGCGGTACGCGCGAAGCACAAAGGTGTGCTGCGCACTCCCTACGGGGTTCTCTTGGCTAACCCGCGTCTGGCGCGCGAAGTATTGAGCGATGACGGCAGCAGGTTCTCCGTGCGTCGCTATTGGTGGCGTTTGGGGCAGTCGTTCGGCGATATCTATCTGAGCATGGATCCCAAACCCAAGAAATTTCCCGGGGGCGACGATCCGAGCCAACCTCCGGGTGAGTGCCCTTATCACAAACAGGTCGAACGCGGCGAATACGAGCGCAAGTCCCAACCTGTTAATGATCTTGTGAACAGTTTCGATCAGGCATTCGCCTTCGGGCCGTCATATACGATCGCCCAAGGCGTGATTGCTGGCATCCTCGCGAATGCGGATGGCGTGCAGGGCAATATGCGCCTGCGCTTTCTGGTCGACCAGGTCCTCGGTCACGTCTGCCAAATGTGGTTTGGCTTTCCCGATGGTAAAGAGGTGCAGTTGGCGGGCGAACCGCTGGTCACCAAGCCGAACACCCTGCACTGCCCCTACCACTTTGTCTCGTCGTCACGCTACGCGTTCTCACCCCTACCCACTCCCGCCGCCGCCGCAGAAGGCCGCGACCATGGTAGCCGTCTGCACGCCGCTGCGCTGCGCTGGATCAAGGCCATGGCCCAGCGTCCAGAACGCTATGAGACCCCGATCGGCGGCGAGCTCTTCCGACAATTGGAACATGATCCGGACCGCCTGGCGGCGGAGTTGATCGGCGTTATGCACGGCTTTCTGCCTACTACGTTGGGCAATCTGTTGCGAACCCTGGAGATGTGGGCCGAGGATGGCAACCTCTGGCGGATACAGGAAGACATGCGCCTGAGCGCTCAGAGTAACCCACTGTTGCGCGCTCACGAAACGTTGCTGGAGCCACTACAGCGAGCGATGCAGTACCGCCCCGTACCCGAATACCTACATCGTTTTGTCGTGGCTCGAAACGCTCGTCTGGGCGACGTACGCCTGCACCCCGGAGACCGCGTGGTGGTCGGCGTTGGTTCGGTGTCTGCTGATCTGGCCGAGCGCGGGAAGGTGGAGGCGGACTGGGTGTTCGGCGGCAAATACTCCGGGCGTTATGCCAGCATCCATGCCTGCCCCGGGCGTGATATCGCCTACGGCGTCATGTTGGGGGTATTGAGCGCGTTGTTCGAAGTACCAAACCTCAAAAACGAACCTGCGCCGCTGATCCTGACGATCAGTAGCTAGGAGCCTGTTGAAAAACTATTTAGGACTCAGTCCAACGCTCCGATTCTAGGGCAAGGCGCGTCTCGCCGCACAGGTCGGGTACCTTTGCAAGAGGCCAACGCGGGGCAAGAGGCGCAACGCGGGCCAAGGATCGGAGCGTTTGACCCGCAAGGGCGCGTCAGAGCTGAGCCTCAAAATAGTTTTTCAACAGGCTGCTAGACTGACGTTCGGGAGGTTCGCAACGTTTCGGCGCACACGCGCGTTGGTAGCGATACTCCTCGAACGACATCTCGTACTCGCGCTCGCAAGCCATGCGCGCAACCATGGTCGCTCGGCGGTCACACTCCGCCTTTTGCAGACCGTTGTCGCGCATCATCTGGTACCCAGTCTGAGTACTACAACCAGCGCTCAGCAAGCCGCCGAGCAGGATCATACCGGCCAAGACGACCCGGTACCGCTGACTTACGTGCGCTACCACGTCAACAAACTCCGGATGTTCTCCCGGTGCCAGTGCATACCTAACTCTGTGAATTGCGCGAGCGCGCGTTCCTCGAGCAATTGCGCATTTGCATCCTGACCCGCCGCCGTCGCGATACGCGCCTCGCAGATGTCGTTGAGCGCCTGCTCGCGCGGGGAGTCACGCAGCGCGGCGCTGTCCCGCGCCAGCGCAAGATACTCTTCCGCCGGCCGCCACTCATTGTACAGCGTCGCCAGCGCCAAAGACCGATACGCGGGGCATTCCCCGAAGCGATCGCCTATCCGCGCACGGCGTATGGCCTTGGCCGCCGCGCGGCGCAAGTTTTTGTGATCTCCCCGCGCCAGATACATCTCGGCCAGCCAGCCGTAGTTGAGAGAGATAAACTGATTCGTCCCGGCCGACTCTAACAGCTCGGTCGAACGCAACATGTCATTGAACGCACGCACGCGCTGACGATGATCATGCCAACGCGTATAGGCGCGGAGCATCAGGCCGCTCGCCAGTATATAGAGGTTGCTGATTCGTTCCGAATCCTCCTGCACGAGCTGGTGCAAGTCGTTAGCTTCCTGCCAACGACCCTGGAGGATCAGGCTCAGCATCTGCTTGGTCATCATGTTGACCGACGAGGGCAGCAGACCCGTAGCGGTATGCTCCAAGGCCCGGTCAAAAGCGGTCTGGGCGTCATCGAAGCGACCCTGATCCGCCAGCATCATGCCGCGACAACTATACGTGTAGCAGATCGCAACCCATTCCGATTTCGACCCGGTATGCGCATCGTCGAGCGCCAAATCCAAGAGGCCTGTCGCCGACTTGTATTCGCAGTTGGCCACGCTCGCCTGAGCCAGGGTGCGCCGGATCTCGCCACTCAAACGCTCGAGCCCCGCGCGCTGTGCATAGGTGCGCGCGCGATAATAGAGGATCAGCGCGAGGCGTGGATTGCCGAGACCATACTGTGCCGCCCCCAGCCAGTAGTTTGCATAGGCCACTCCCCTAGCGTCGTCCCGCTCATCGGCAAACGCCAGCACCCGTTCGAGGTATTCCACAACTTCTACTACGGGGTCTAACACGCTGACCCGGGTCAGACGTCGCGCAAGCGCGAATATCTGCTCATACCGGTCTTCCCGCTCATTGTCTCGAAACAAGCTTTTCAACGCGATCTGGTACTGCGTTCGGGCAATGTCCAGTGCAGGGATGCGGGCTGCCTGATCGCCCGCCAGGGACGCATAGTGCTCGGCCTGCGCAAATTGATTGGCAGCAAAATAGTGACCGCTCAAGGCGATCAGGTTCTCGCCGTGCTCATCGCCTTGCTTCGATATCGCCTCGGCGATCTGCAGATGCATTGACTGCTTCTTTCGCAGGCCGATCAGGTCGTACACAATCTCGCGCGTGAGCCCGTGCTTAAACTTCCATACCCCAGGGTCGGCACTCGGAAACATGAGATCCGCCAGCACCAGGCCCGTCATCCTCTCAACGTCGGACGCACCTCCGACCACCTGCAATAGCCAGAACGGCACTGTGTCACCGACGACGGCGGCGACTTGAACTACTTCGCGCTCCGCTTCTGACAACTGAACTACCCGCGCCTGTACCATCGTGTACAACCACTGCGGTACGAACTCGATTGTACTGGGTGCCAGATCCAGCCTGTCCAGGCTCGGGAGCAAACTGAGTTCTTCCAGGTACAACGGATTGCCGCCGCAGAGCTCCTTGACTCTGTCGCGCGATCGGGCGTCCAGCTGCGGCAGCAGATGTTCAATCGCCACTTCCAACTCAGCGCTGCTCAACTCATCGAGATCGATGCGCTCAATTTCGGCCAATAACCGCTGATCTGACGCAGTCTGACGGCGGGTGGTGAGGATCACGAGCAAAGCACCCTTGGCCTGCTTCAACAGGTCCTCCAATAGCTGCCTTGAGGAGTCATCGACCCATTGCCAATCGTCGAAGAAGATGACCACCGGCCCGACCTGCAACATCTCTTCCAGAAAAGCGCCCACCAGTATGTCCGGCTCACCGGCGTCTGGACCCCCCTGACGCAGAGTGTCATAGACACGCCGATAACGACTTCGCGTCTGGGCATCGACTCCATCTGCTTCGAGCAGGGCCCGTAACGTGGTGATCCACGCTTGCCAGGGCCGGGCCGCAGTCGTGGTCTCGCAATAGCCGTGGAGTACCTTCCAACCAGGACTGTTGGTCAAAAACTCATCCACCAGGCGCGTTTTGCCGACCCCGGGGGGACCGACCACCAACGCCACGCTGGCTTGTTGCCGGGACACCCGGTCGGCGAGCGCGGCCAAGGCCTGCAATTCGAGCTGGCGACCGAGAAACGGCAGGCGGCTACGTTTACGGCGGGCTTGATAACGGGTCGCGAGTGCAGAACGCTCCCCGACCAGCCGAGCCTTGCTCGCATGTTGCGGGCTGACCTGCACGGTACGGCTGGCGCCGAGGTTGAAAAACGGCGCTGTCGCACCGAGCGCGCTGGTCGAGACCAGGATCTCATCCGCCTCTGCCGCATCCGAGAGTTTGGAGGCGATGTTCATCACATCGCCGTGCAGACGATAAGTACCAGATAACGTATCCCCCTTGCGGATCAGCGCTGCCCCTGCATGTACGCCCATGTGAAGATGCACACGCAAGGGCTCGGCGAGTTCTGGAAAGTCGAAGCGCAGGTCGGCGGCCTGGGCGCGCAACGCAAGGGCCGCATTCAACGCGAGACGGACGTCTTCCTCTTCGGCGGCGGGAAAGCCGAACATGGCGACCGCACCGTCGCCATACACCTGCACGACGCTACCACCATGCTGATCTATGGTTCGGCGATACAGGTCGTTGAGAGTATCGAGTACCTCACTGTAGATCTCGGGATCGAGGTCTACCGCTAGGCGGGTGGAGTGACAAAGATCCACAAACAGAACCGCGACGTACCAGCGCTGCTTACCGCCCTCTGCAATATCAAAACTGGAAGACTCCTCTGCCACGCCCTAAGCCACCACTCTGAGTGCATCTAGGATACACGGTTCGCAAGGACATCGCTAAAGGCCACCCAGAACCCGCAGAGAATTGACGCAAGGCGACTAGAACTCGGCAGAATTGACTTCAGACGCCCGCGCGATGCGTGGGGTGGCCTGTGTTGCAAGTTCGGCTACGTGTTTGACCACCTGCATGCGCACTCCAGCTCGCGGCTCACCCGCAGGGTTGGCCAGATGCTCCTGATAGGCACCCAATGCGCGATGGGGCTCCCCTAGGCGCTCCAGACAGTAGCCCTCATTCAACGCAATACCCGGCAATGCCGGATCCAGGCGGCGCGCGATCTGCAGGTACTGCAAAGCGCCCGCGCAGTTCTCCGCCTGCTGCTCCAGGACCGCAAGCTGCAGCCAGATAGAAGCCTGACTACTGGTTTTGGTCAGGGCTACCTCAAGGTGGGCACGTGCGGCGGACACATTCCCATGCATCAACTCCAACGTACCTGCCCAGAACCAGGGCTGCCAATCCGGGTGGGTGTCACGCAGATAGTGATCTAACAAAGGTTCCAACTTTAACCCGGCGTTGATCAGATCGTCACCGAGCACAAGCATACGCACCAGTTCCAGACGGGCCGTGCGATGTTGCGGATGGCGAGCGACAAAGGCTGTCAATTCCGCTCGCCGTTGTTCAGGCTCAATCGGCAGATCATGGTATCTATTAGCGGCGGTCCGCCGCCCAGGTACATACGCTCTACTGGACGACCGCGGGCGGGCTTTCGGTACCGTCAGCTTAGCCGGAGCACGGGTGCTCGTGCCATCCGCGAGCGGCGCTTGGTCGGACTGCAGATCCGCGCCTTGGGTCGCGAGAAACTTGCGCGCTAGATTCTGTGCTCTCTCTGCCCGGCGTGCCTTTTCTTCCAGGGTTTCCGGAGAGGCCTGCTGCAGCGCTTTGAGCTGCGAGGGAGCCAGCTGCGCCGACGCCGCCTGGGCGCCGACCAGCACTATAAGATAAAGAATCCGCACACATTCCGGCCAGCTCATCTAAGTCTCCGTCGCCACTATCCTGGGGGTGAGCACCATGATCAGCTCTTTACGTACCCGATTCTCATAACGCCCGCCTAACACACGAGCCAACGGCCCGAGGCGCGAAATCCCCGGGATGCTGCGTCGCGTGTCGCTTTCCTGGGTCTGTATCAACCCGCCGATGACCACCGTTTCGCCGCTCCGCGCCCGTACCAACGATGAGACCTGAGCAACATCGAGATTCGGAGCGGAACTGCGCACGAGACCATTGTCGCCCTCGACCACACTCACGCTGGAAACGCGGGTAACCACCGGGGAGACATCCATCATGATCACACCCTGGTCGCTGATCTGCGGGGTGATCGACAAGACCACACCTTCGGTGACGACCTGCGGAATATCGGTCGCGGTGGTCAGCGATCCCGCCGAGGTGGAATCCGTCGATTGCTCGCGCCGAAAGAACGTCCGATCCGTCCCAACTTTGATCAGCGAGGTCTGATTGTTCATGGTCCGCACGTGCGGCTGGCTAACGATCTCCACCTCACCCTGCTCGGCGAGCGCCTCCACGACCGCACCGATCCGCAGGTTGCTGTCGTTCTTGAGATTGCCCCCGTCCAGGCGGAAGACGTTCGCCAGAGGGGCTATGCCACCGGCCGGGGAGGTCACCACGCCATCCAGGAGAAAGTCTATGTTGGTGCCGGAATCGAGCACCTGGGAGACCCGTGACCAGTTGACTCCCAGCGCTTCCGTGTCGTTCAACGCCACTTCGATGATACGCACTTCGATGTCGACTTGCCGGTGTATCGACTTGTTAACGTGCTCCAGATAGGCCGCTATATCCTGCACTCGAGCGTGCTGATCGGTGACCTGCACCGTTCCCGACAAGCGGTTGACCACGTAGCGTCCATCTTCGCTCAGCAACGTGGTCAGCTGTTCTTCCAACTCCTTCCAGAACTGGATCTCGTTGCTCTGAGAGATCGTAACCGAGCCGTTTTCGTTGTCGCCCCCTCCGCCGGCACCCGCCTCTCCACCCCCACCACCGCCGCCCGCAGAGCTGCTCGACGAAGATACCGTGGCGCTGGTCATGCCGGTTCCCGTACGCACGAGACGCAGGTAGTCGATCGAAAATAGCCGGGTTTCCTGAGAGCGCACCCGTATGACGCCGCCGTCGATTGTCCAGTAGAAATCCAGGCTGTCGAGCATCAACGACAGGGCACGCTCCAGCGGTACATCGCGAAAGTCGACGTCGACCATTCCTGTCACATCCGGGTCGACAAGAATGTTCAGGTCGTAGGCGCGCGCAAACTGGCGCAGACCATCGTCCACCCCCATGTCACTGATAACAAAGCTGTACAACAGACCGTCCTGCTTAGCTCCCGGTACCGGCTGCACGACCGGCAGATGAACCCTTTCGCGCACGCTAAGCGCGAGCACAGGCAGGTTGTCCTCAGGCCAGGAATCGGGTTCCTGGTAACGCGGAAAATCCGCATCCTGTGGAGCGGTGATGCTGCAACCTGCACAGAGCAAAAGCATCGCCATGCATATGAGGGATATCTTCAAACTTCCGGCTCCAGCACATAGGTACGTCCGTCGCGCATCAGCGTGACGGAGTGAGCAGCGATCTCGGTCACCCGGAAGTCTGCCACCGAATCCCCTACCCTCACGAGGCGATCATTCAGAATGGCAGCGGCCACCCGGTCCCCGATGAACAGAGCCCGCAGCCGCGGCACGGCCAGGCCGCGGGTCGAGACTGCGGTGGGCATCGCAAACGGATCGCGCGGCACATCCTGTAACCAGCCGATCGTCTGCGGCTCCGCGCCAGCTGGCTGCTCAGGCACTTCGTCTATCATTTCAACGCCGAGCGAGTTCAGCTCCGTTGTCACTTCAACGGCGGGTGCATCTCTCGTCACCAAGGCAGGCCAGATCACGTTGATCGCAAAATAAACGAGTCCCACACCCGCCATGGTGCAGACGAACCAGGGGTTATTGAATAGTTGTTTTACCAATTCGGCTGTTCCTGCTCTTGGGGCACCTGTGCCAACATCTCCTCGGATAAGAACCCGTAGCGATCCCGGACCCAGACTTCGATACCCATTTCCACTTCGGTCGCGCCTTGCCCGCCGCCGCGGGCCTGCACAGCGATCACGTCGACATGCCACTGATCGTGCACAAACGCATCCGCCAATCCCAGCGACGCCATAAATAGCGTATCGGCAGTTGGCCGGCCGGCTTTAAAGTTGATTGTCAGCGGTACTTCCAGAATTCCGGTCACGGCGGAAGGCCTGGCGGGAAGCACAACGAAATCCAGAAGAATGTCCTTCTCGAGCGCCCGCTGACGCAATAGCTCCGTCCATGCGGCCAACACCGGAAACCCCTGGAACACCACCTCGTCGGCGCGCACGATGTCATCCGCGACCTGTTGCAGATCCATATCGGACAACTTGGCCCGCATTCGACCGAGGCGGTCTTCGCGGGCGTAGCCATCGCGCTCAAGGCGCGTGACCTCATCCACCAGCGATAGTTGTTGCAGATTCCAGCCGATGATCGAGAAACACAGCACCCAAAGGCAGAGCATTCCACCGATGCGCAGCGGCGTCTTGAAACAGCTATCGGCGAGGTATTGCACGGCGCGTCGCAACAGCGAGCGATCATCGGGCAACAGCTCCATGTCCATCAATTCGACTTCTTCGCTCATCCCAGACGACCCCGAATGACGAAACGCAAAGGCCGCTCAGAGTCCGGACCGCCGCGGGCGAACTGCTCCATCCACAGGCGCGTAAAACTCTCGGTAATCTCAATCTCCCATGGTCTGGCTTGCAGCGCCCGCTCAAATCCAGCCAGCGTGCGCGCACCCTGGCGTAAATCGCCGGGTACAAAACCCTGCAATGCGAGTTCGACCCCCTGGTCCGTAGAGCCAAACTGGATCCGGGTCAACGTAACTTCAGGCGGTACGACGCGGGTCAGGTACGCGAGGTAGCGGGTCGGCAGATCGCGCCCCGCGGTGCGCAAGCGAGCGAGATGGTCCACCTTCCGCTGCCCACTCTCCAGGCGGTCGCGCACCTGGTCGATGTCCTTTTGCACCACCAGCGCATCGGCCTGTGCGTCAGATTTGAGACCGGCGATACGCGCGAGCCATCCCTGGGCGATGAGCGTGGAACCGATGCTGACCACCAGCATCGCAACGCTGGCCAGCACCCCGACCCTCCGAGCGAGTTCCCAATCCAGATTGTTCTGTGCGAACACAGAGATGAAATTGGCAGACAGGCGCCCGGACAGGCGTGTTGCGGCCAGAGCCCAGAAAAACGGATCGTTCGCATCTTCGTCGATGGCCACCGGCACTTCCAGCCGCTCGGCGCAGGCGTTCAGGACAGCCGTCTCCATCTGGCCCATGATCAAGGCCATGTCGATTACACGTCCCAATTGCTGACGTGCATAGCGGATAGTGCGGTTGATATCGGTGACCAGGCGTTCCAAGTTCTCTGGAACACCCCCGTAGGAAAGCTCCCGCACAAACAGCGCTTCGCCACTTCGATGAGCCACGATCAGCTCGGTGCGTTCGGCAAAGTTGGCGACCACTAGAACTAGTTCGCCAACGATGAGATCCACGCTAGGCAAGTGGTCGGACACAATCTCGGTGAGCGGCACATAACTCTTCGGCGCAAGACCAGCAGCCGCGCATGCCTTGGTGGTCGCATCCACCAGATCTTTCGGCAACAAGTGCAATAACACACCCTGCTTGCCGTCCTTGTGCCGAACTTGATGATAGCACCAAGCAGGTTTCTGAATGAACGTCTTATCCTGCTCGACCCGACGATGCAGGTACTTTTCCAGATCCCGCTTACCCATCGCAGGAACTTCCAGATAGTCGTGACTATGCAGGTCGTGTTCGTGCACGACCACGACATCACCCTTCAGCGAGAGGTCCATATGATCAGCCGCCGCATCCAGCGCTTCCAGGAGTTGCGCCGTTGTTTCAACCTTGTCGGGAGCCACCCAATGCGCTTCGAGTTGACGGCGGCGGATCAATGCGACCCGAAATTCGCCATAGAGCCAGGAGATAGCATAGCGTACAGCCATTGGCGACTACTCTGGCGATACCAGATTGGAATATTCGAGGGACGCTGTGTCGATCCGCTTGTCGATCAGCAGATACACCTCGGTGGTTGCAGTTCCGGAGCTTTCGCTGCCACTGTCATCATCGTCATCGTCATCGTCATCGTCATCGCCCCAATACCAGCGGCTGCTTCCACAGCTACGGTAGGAGGAATAGTAGCCGCCGCAATTGCGCGAGCCGTATCCCGAACGAGACGAGTACCAACCGGAAGAGGACGAACCGGAAGAAGATGAGCCCGAAGAGGACGAGCCAGACCCATCCTCCACCGAGACCTTCACGAACATCGAAGCGAGATTGATGCGTTGAATCAGCAAGTCCCTGCCTTCCGTCAAAGCCGCGCCGCTGGTCTGCTGCCAAACCGCATCAAACGCACCGAAACTCGTGAGGTTAGTATTCACATCGCCACGCATACTGGACACGATCATGATACGTGGCGAGTTCGGCGCGGTTGCCAACCCGTCGGTCTGAGTGTATCCGGAGAAGTTCTGATCTGATGTCGAAAAGAAACGCGGATCAAAATAGATCCGACGGGCATATCGCTTATCATTGTGGGTGATCTTACCCACCGGCAGCGCAGCATAGTCGGCGATGGCGGTATGCCAATTGCTGGTGGTCGGGATGCTCTTTGTTGCACCGATATGTTGCTCCAAACCGTTTGCCAGAGTGTCAAGACTCTTCTGCTCGCCGTAGTAAAAACCTTCGTCGACCATTTGGACGACGTTGGGTGCCAGGGCCGCAGCGATGAGTGCCAGCACGGCGAGCACGCCGATGACCTCGATTAACGTAAATCCATGGGTGCGATTCATGCGCGCAGTCCGTTCATCATCGCGAAGAGCGGCATGAAGATCGCGGCGGCGACAAGTCCTACCACACCTAGTAGCGAGACGATAATCGCAGGCTCCAACATCCCGAACAGGCGCTTGATGCGCCGAGGTATTTCCTGGTCAAAACGCTTCGAGGCTTTCTCCAGGCAGATATCGAGCTGTCCGGTCTCTTCTCCGACCAGAATCATACGCATGACAATCGGGCTCACAACGTTACTGTGGCCCAGAGCATCGGACATTTTGCGGCCATCGATAAGCGCAGCACGGCAGTCGTCAAGCGCATCAGACATGACGCGATTTCCCACCGTGCCTGAGACGAGATTGACACTCTCGACAATCGGCAGACCCGCTTTCAACATCAACGCCAGGTTGTGTGCAAACCGAGACTGGACGAGGAGGTGATTCACCGGCCCGAACAAAGGCATAGTCAATTTGAGCCGATCCAGCCAAAGCGCAAACGACGGGCTCAGGTTCGGACCCTTGACCAGCGCTGCGATTAAGACAGCAACACCCGCAAGGACCATCCACCAGTATTGATCGAAGAACGCCCCGACCGCCATCACGCCCTGCGTGATGGCCGGCAGTGCCAGATCCAACTCATCGAAAATAAGGGCAAACTCAGGAACCACAACACTGAACATCAGGAAGATCAGACCACTGACCGCAATCACCAGCAGCGTCGGGTACATCGTCGCCTGCTTGACGTCCGCCATTAGGCGATCCGTCCATTCGAGATGTTCGGCGATATCGAAGCAGGCCTCTACCAATTGACCACTGCTCTCTCCCGCGTGAATGAGGTTGCATATCTGCTGAGAGAACACCGCGGGGTAGGCCGACATGACATCGTGGAAGGTCTTCCCCTGTTCGATCCCGCCGCGCAGTTCAGTTAGAACTTCGCGGAAGCCTTCATCCGGTGTTTCGGCCACTACCACGCGCAGCGCTCCGGCCACATCGATACCCGCATCGATCAGAGTTCCCAGCCCGGAAAAAAAATCGGCCAGATCGAGGCGCGCGACGTTCGTATCCTTGGCGCTGCGCGTTTGCGCCTTGAGTTTCTGTTCCTCCCGCGCTTCGATCAGCCACAAACCCAGCTCCGTGACCCGCTGTTCTAACGCAGCCGATGACTCGGCAACCAGCATTCCGCGGCTAATGTGGCTGTTCTTGTCGATCGCCCTATATATATAACGAGGCATCTAACGCAACACCCGAAAAACTTCGGCAACCGTCGTCGCTCCCGCTTGCGCTTTCGACAAACCGTCCTGAAGCATACTCGTCATGCCGCTGGCCTGAGCCAGCTTCACCATCGCAGACTCGATCCCGCCTTCCAGAATGGCGTCATGGAAGCTATGGTCCAACATAAGCACCTCATACACTCCCAGGCGCCCGCTGTACCCGGTCTGCGCGCACTCATCGCAACCGACGGCCTGCCAGTGAATTGCATCGGTGCCGGGCTCCATCTCGGCGTCCAACAACAGCTGGTCGACTCCGGCGACCTGCCGCTTACAGGCATCGCATAGCTTGCGCAACAACCGCTGGCCAACGATAGCGACCAGTGCAGAAGGCAACAGATAGCGGTCGATACCCATATCCAGCAGTCGCGGGATTACACCCACCGCATTGTTGGTGTGTAGCGTTGAGAATACGAGATGCCCGGTCAACGCAGCACGCGTAGCCAGCTCAGCGGTTTCCTGATCGCGTACTTCGCCTACCAGGATCACATCGGGATCCTGGCGCAACAATGCGCGCAAACCTGCCGCAAACGAGAGACCGATGTCGGCATTGATCTGGGACTGCCGCACCATCGGCAAGGTGTACTCGATAGGATCCTCCAGGGTGAAAACGCTATGAGTCTGACGATCGATGGTGCCGAGGGCTGTGTACAGAGTTGTCGTTTTACCGCTGCCAGTCGGACCGGTTACCAGGATCATCCCGTAGGGTCTTTGGATCGCTTGTTCGATGCACGATAGGTCCCGTTCCGAAAACCCCAACGCCGCCAAGGACATCTGCACAGCACCGCCATCCAAGATCCGCAGAACCGCACTTTCGCCATAATTGGTCGGCAACGTCGACACGCGTAGGTCCACATATCCGCTGCCGAAAGTGAAGCGTATCCGTCCATCCTGAGGAACACGTTTTTCGGTGATATCCAGGTGGGCCATGAGCTTGATGCGTGCCAGCACCGCCGACTGAATCGCTTTCGGTATCACCACTTCTTCACGCAATAGACCGTCGACCCGCAAACGCACACGCAGGTTGCGTTCCTCGGGTTGCAAGTGGATATCGGTCGCTTTGTGTTTTATACCGGCAGCGAGAATCTGGTCGACGAGGCGCACCATCGGTGATGTGGCATCCGCCTCTTTAACGTCCAGCGAATCGCCCGCCAGTACCTGTTCGATGGTCTCGTTGAGACTCGCCGAACGAGCGTAGTTGCGTTCGATCGCTTCCAGAACATGGGCTTCCGGGGCGGCGACCACGTCGATCGTGCAACCCGACTCGCGTTCTACGACGTCCTGCGCGACCACATCCAAGACATCGGAAAACGCCACCTTCAGCACACCATCGTACAGCTGGATGGGCATGACCTTATGTTGCCGGGCGGTCTGTGCGCTCAAGAGGTCGAGGACATGGGCGGGCACTTCGAGGTCCCGTATCTCGACCATTTCGACATCATTATCGTCGGCCAGTGAGAGGGTGACGTCTTCGATGGAGACGAAGCCTAACTCCACCAGCACCTCACCCAGGTAGCCACCGCTACGGCGCTGCTCACGAATCGCCAGATCCAGCTGAGGTTCTGTCAGCAGCCCAGCTTGAACCATGCGTTTACCGAGAGGTAGCCGTACTTCCTTCGCCAGTGTCGCCTGTAGCTGTTTGGTCATCCTGCCTCATCACCTGGCTATTGTGCATCAACACGTCATGCACCTTAAGATCCATCTACGACGCCGCCGTCCCGCGCGGCGTCTTCAAAGCCGGCTCACACGCGAGCGAGACAGATGGATAAAACGTTGTTAGATCTATGTCGAACGCGGCCCGCGTCCGCCCAGTTCTTAGCGTCTTCGGCGGTCTGGCTGCCGTCGTTGTCCATCATGTCGCTGAGCTCGATGGCTATATCCGAGGTGACCCCATCCAGACGGAAGACCACAAACTCACCGTCCTGATTGCCATCGCCGTCGAGATCGCAGGTCCAGCTATCGGAGCTGCTGTAGAAAACCCCCACATTCGAGCCCGGCGACAATTCGTTGAACAGCTCCTGTTCCAGGTACGGGCCATCCCAACCGTTCACGTTTGCCCCGTTGCGCATCAACTGGTGCACGGTCGCAGTGTTGCTGGTCGGATAGTGAGTCGGCCAGCGCCCCGTATCTTTGTAATAACGTGCCACCGCCGTTCGCAGGTCGTTGGCCTGTTGCAGCGTGCCTGTGAGGCGCGCATCTTTGATCGCCTGAAATATCTGCGGCGCAGCGATGGACGCGATGATCGCGATTACCGCCAGAACGCCAATCACTTCCATCAGCGTGAAGCCATGCGTAGTCCGTTTTTGCATTGATCTATAAATCCTTACCAGCCATTAACGTTTGTAAAATAAACAGCTTAAGAGTAGACCACCGCAGCGATTGTCCAGGTCAATCGCGCTACCTCGGATGAAGTTTTGCTTACCCCTTCACAAATTCGTTTGCAATTTCGCTGCGTTTGACTCGCGGTCGGCTATGGGCGCGAAGTATCGCCGTACCGGTCGCTGCGAGCGGTCAAATTTCTGACCCCAAGCGTTCAGATGCGCGCCAGAAAAGTGGGCAGCACGCGATTCGAGCTGAAAGAATCGGTGGTGCCGCGAGGACGATCACGGCGGGCACACCGATCACGTCCACGATCGTAAAACCTCGTTGACGGGTAGGGAAAGGCGACAGGCAGAGGCCTCAGGACCTGCGTCCCCAGAAACTACTTGCTTCAGGCTAGACGATCGACTTGAGGATGGGAGTCCGGAGTGCCCACCTAGTCAGTACACACGGCACGTGCAGTCGCGTGGCAGGAAATCGGCGTAAGCTAGAGAACGTCGAAGATGCGACTGTATTTCAGAGTGAATTCCCGACGCTTCTTGATCGGTCCGCGAACCGTGTCATCGTCCACCTCGTTATAGACCAGATACAGGCCGGCATTCGCACTTTGCAACCATGAGAAACGTAGGTTGGTGGCGACCAGATCGCTGCGGTCGTCATATTGAACCAAAGCCTGCAAGAGAATCTTGGGCGAGAACGAATAAGACAACCGCAAGCGCGCCACATTAACTTCAAACTTGCCATTGGCCACTGGCAGATCAATATCGTTGTAATCCCAGGTCAACTCCGAGGTGAACTTGTCGCCGTGTCGAAAGGCGACCGAGTTCTGCCAATTGACCCGATCACCGCCGAAAAAACCACCCTTGAACAACGTGGAGTCGATGCTGACCGGACGCCCCGCATCCGTCTGGAACACCAGCTGCACTTCCTTATGGTCATAATCGTCCGGCAGTACAAAGGTCCCCTCGTTGATTTCGAACGGCTCCTTCACGCCCTCATGCGTAAAGTTGACCCCTGTGTGGATCTCGATGCCGTTGCGCCACTCCCAATGATTGTCGACGTGCAGGAAACCGCTCTCGTAGAAGCCGTCGCCATCCCAGAATCCACGAAACGCATAGTGTGGACGCAGTTCGTGCAAGCCCCACAAGTTCTCGGGGCGATAGCGCAGCATCGAGAACAGGGCTGCGCGCTCGTAGTCGGTGCGTCGCAGGAAGCCGACCTCGGGATTGAAGTTGGCACCAACCTTGGTGTAACCGATGCTGTGATTCCACTCGGTCGACGAATGTCCGGCATTGAGGTTATACGCCAGATCGTCGCCGCGACGTCCCGGCGTCTCGGACTTAGCGACGTACCCGGTGATGGTATTGTTTTGACCGATCCCCCATTTGCCATCGACCGCGTAAACGCCGTTGCGGTCCGAGTCCTTGTCGCCGTCGATCGAACCATCCCCCTGGCGACCGACAAACATGGCACCGAGCGCCGAGCGGTTAGGCAACTCCTGATTAACCCGCAACACCGTAAAATCGTTCCCGGCGGCGATCCCGCTGACCGCTTCGGTCTGCATGTACAGCAGGCCCACGTTGGTGGACCGTCCGACCTTGCCCGACAATCGCAGACCGCCGTCGATAGGTTGCTGTACGCCATCCGCACCGACCCCGATGCGCCGCGAAAAGAACAGCTCCAACTCGCGCGGTGAGCCCACTGAGAACTGCCCCGCGTTCTCGAGGAAAAACGGGCGCTTCTCCGGAAAGAACAAGCTGAAGCGATCCAGGTTGACTTGGATGTCGTCTGCTTCGACCTGGGCGAAGTCCGTGTTGTAGGTGAGGTCCAGCGTGAGGCTCGGTGTGATGGCAAACTTGGCATCGAAGCCGACCTCTTCGTTGACATCTGTGCCGTCTAGTGCACCCCCGCGGCGGACCTGGCCCAGCACGTACGGCGTCACCCGCAGGCTGCGCTGGGCCGGAGGTTCGAGACCGAGCAGAGACCCAGCCTCAGAGACCCGATACAGATTGTATTGCCGCGGCAGCGGCGCCCAGTAAGCGACCTCGTTGTTGCGCCGAATATTGCGTTGGAAGTTTACCCCCCAGGTCTGAATCGGCCCCGCTCCATAGCGGAGCGAAGAAAAGGGGATGGCCATCTCGGCCGACCAGCCGATCTCGCTGACCTTGGCCTGGACCGACCACGACGTATCCCAGTTTTCATTGACCGCGCCTCCCGAGCGGAAGCCCCCGGAACCTTCTCTCGCCACCTGCGCATCAAACTCCACCGATGAAGGGGTAGTGCCAAAGACAAAGCCATTCTGCCCGTCGTCGAATACGTCAAAGATCAGCCGGAAGCTGTCGGTATCGTCGAGGTCTGCGTCGCGCCGGCTATCCGCAAAAATAATCTCATCGGGCGCGTCGTCGTAACAGACAACCCCGACGTAGAGCGTGTCGTCGGTAAAGCCGATGCGGACCTCGGTTTTCTGGGAAGCCGGACGGCCCGCGAACGGACGTACCTGGGTAAAGCCACTGGAGGGTGTGACTTGCGACCACACGCTTTCGGCCAAGACTTCACCGTCCAGGTCTGGCGCTGACGAAAGTTTCTGCGCGCGCAACTGCTGCTCGGCCGTTGCGCACAAGGGCGCGGTCACAAGCAACAAAAAGCCGAAGACGGCTGGCACGCGGGCAGACGACATACACATATCGGAGGGTCGGTGGTTGATTACTGAGCGGTCATTCGCGGCGCGCAACTATGCCGGGAACGGCCGCGAAGCTCAAGCCGCGCCGAGGAATAATAACAATTCGGTACTACCGCATGGCCATTACGCGGTCGAGGAAGGTGTCGATGTCTATGTCATCGTCCAACAGGGCGCATACCGCGCCGACAAAGGGCGCTTCGATGCCCGCGCCGCCGAACACACCGGCAAACATACGCGCCGCGCGCACGCCTTCGCTTACCATGACCATCTCGCCCTGAGCTTCCTCCAAGGTCTGGCCGCGCCCCAGGCGCTCCCCCATCTCGCGATTGCGTCCATGCGGCGAGGTGGCAGTGACAAACAGATCTCCTATGCCGGCCGCGCTGAAGGCAGTGGCCGGATCGGCTCCCAATTGAGGCAGAACCCCGGCGGCTTCGCGGTATCCGGCAGTAAACACTGCCGCCTTTAGGTTGTCGCCACCGCGCCCATCATCCTTTAGTCCGTCCACCACTCCGCAGGCGAGCGCGATCACATTCTTGAACGCACCCCAGTACTCAGCCCCGAGCGGGTCGCTGGCCGCCGCCAGAGAGAACGTGCGCGTGGTCAGGGCGGCCGCAAGCTGCTCCGCCAGCGCGCCGTCGCGACTCGCCACCAGCGCGATCGAGTAAACGCCCCGCGCGACCTCCGGAGCGATGGTCGGCCCCATCATCACGGCGACCGGACAGCTCAAATCCTGCGCGCTGAGTTTCTCCTCCATCACGTCGGAGATCATCCGATCGCCGGGTGCCAGGCCTTTCGCCAGGTCCAGAAGCACTTGTTCACTCCGCAGATGAGGTAACAAATCATCGAAAACGCTCAGCACCACACCCGACGGCAGTGCGAGGACAACTATCTCAGCGTCGGCAACAGACTCTTCGAGCGACATGGAGGCTGTGAGCCCCGTCAGCACTTCGCCGGGGAGGTATTTCTCATTGATCTGATGGGCGCAGATGCTATCGAAGACTTCCTGTTCCACCGTCCAACCGGCAACTTCGTGTCCGGCATCTAACCAGTTGCGTGCCAGCGCGGTGCCAAAGTTGCCCAATCCCAATACAGCGATACGACTCACGAATCATCCTCGAGTTACCCGGCGACATGCCTAATATCCCAAGGTAGCAAGCTGCGGGGAGAATAGCCACGCGGACGGCGCCACCGGCCGTCAGCTCAGGGATCTGCAGGTATCAGGCGCAGTTCCACCAGCACGCCGCCACCCGCCCAACGCGGCAGCCACGCGACCAGCGGAGAACGCAGTTGGGCAAAGATGCGACGTTTGAGCCGGGCATCATCGACACAGCGCACCGCGGCCACACCAGGATTACCCTCGATCAGCACCCCCAGCCGCACCCCATCGCACACCTGGCGCCACCAGCGGCCACCGGCGCCGACGTAGAACAGCCGCGGATCAACTTTGACAAAGCGCAGCGGGATCTCGCGCTGATCCGGTAAGGTCAGCAACAACAGCCGTGCCGCGCGATCCCCATCCGGCTGCGACTTGAGTTCATCGATCACCCCGCGGTTGTAGCTCGCGCAGCCGGCCAGCAACGCGATCGCACCGGCACACGCGAGCGCGTGGAGTGATCGCATCAGGTATCGAGTTGCAGCTGCAGGCGCACTAGATCTGCGAGCGTGCGGCAATCGGTCTTGCGCATCACCTTGCTGCGATGGATCTCAACCGTGCGCTCGCTGATGCCCAGTTCGATCGCCACAACCTTGTTGGCCTGCCCACGGGCGACCCGTTCGAATACCTCGAGTTCTCGAGGGGTGAGTTGTGCGATGCGCTCCTCCAGGGCTTCGCGCCCCGCTTCGACGGCCTGTTGCCGGGCATCCACATTGAGCGCGTCTTCGATCCGGTCGAGCAACTCCTGATCGCGAAACGGTTTGCGCAGAAAGTCGATCGCTCCATGCCGCATAGCTTCCACCGCCATGGGGATATCGCCGTGGCCCGTGATGAAGATGATCGGCAGATCGATCCCCAATTCCTGCAGATGCGCCTGTAGATCCAAACCGCTCATACCCGGCATGCGGATATCGAGCACCAGGGCGCCGTGGAACGATTCGTTATAATTCTGCAGAAAGTCCTGTGAATCACTGAAGGTCTGATACGGGATGTCCACGGTCTCCAGCAACAGACCGATCGAATCGCGTACCGCCTCGTCGTCGTCGACTATGTAAACCTGACCCTGCTCATTCATGCCATTCTCCTAAGGGGATCCGAAAGTAAAACGTACACCCGTGATCCGGATTGTTCGAAAATCCCATCTGCCCGCCATGCTCGACGACTATCGACCGGCAGATGGACAGTCCCATCCCCATACCATCCTTCTTGGTGGTGTGAAACGCACCAAAGATGAGTGGCTCTTCCTCTCCGGAAATGCCTGTACCGCGGTCGCTGACGGATATCTCGGCGAACTGCCCTCGGCGCGCGGAATTTACCAACACCACGTTGCCGTAACGGCAACTGATCTCGTCCATCGCGTCGATGGCGTTACGAATTAGGTTGAGCGCAACCTGCTGGATCTGCACGCTGTCGCAAAACACCCACATCTCGTGGGGTTCAAGTACAAACTTAAGCTCGATCCCGTGCACCCGGGCATCCGCCGAAGCCAGGCGGTTGAGATCGCGGATCAGGACACCCACATTGACGCTGGTCTTATCCATACCTTCGTGTCGCACGAAGCGTTGTATGCGCTCGATGACATCTCCAGCGCGCAGCGACTGTTCGTTGAGCTTGCGCAAGCTGTCAACTACACGCTCCGTATCTAGCGGATCCTTGACCAACAACTTCATGCACGCTTGCGAATAGAGCGCGATCGCGGTCAGGGGCTGGTTGATCTCGTGAGCGATACTAGCGGTCATCTCACCCATAGTGGTCAAGCGGCCGACCTGGGTCAGGCGCTCCCGCTGTTCCAACTGTTCCAGCTGCTCCTCCTGGCTCGCGACCTGCTCGGACAGGTCTCGGATGGTACCGGTGAAAAAGCGACCCTGAGGCTGTTCGATCACCCGTGTCGCCACGTAGATCGGGATCAGATCGCCTTGCTTATTGACCGCGGTGACCTCCCGCTCCACCCCCCGGTTCTTGTCGGGTGCTCCGAACAACTCGGTAAACGCATCCTCCGAAGATTGATTCAAAGGGTGGGGCATCAACATCGCCACCGGGCTGCCGACCAGCTCATCCACGCCATGTCCGAACAGTGCGCTCGCAGCGAGGTTGGCAAAACAGATTCGGCCGGTTTCATCCGCTGTGATGATCGCATCGGCGATGGCATCCATCGCTGCCAGCGCGTTGCCGACCAGCCATTCTTGCCGCAGGTGAGTCGCGTCGGTCATGTACCAACCCGTGCGGCTACGCCGCGCCACGGATATCGTCCAACCCGGCACCCCGCCCGCATCAAAAAGTGGCACGCAAGCCGGCGGCGTGCTCGGTTTGCGAATCTCAGACCTACGTATAACGATTTGTTAAACACCAAATCAACCTCAACAGAAACCTATACGTGCGTCCCCTGCCCACCATCGACTTCGATCGCCGCGCCGCTGACATAGCTTGCGGCCTCGGAGCATAAAAAAGTGATCACCGAAGCTACCTCTTCGGACGTGCCATAACGTCCGACCGGGACAGATTTTGCATTGTTGGCCAGCACCGCATCCATAGTGGAGTCAGCCGCCTCCGCGATTTCGGTGGCTGCCCGCTCCCACATCGCGGTATGGATAAGGCCGGGCAGGACAGAATTGATCAGGATATTGTCCGCGCCGTATTTCTTTGACAAGGCCTTGCCCAAGGCGACCATCGCCGCCTTCGTGGCGCCATAGTCGATGAGCGCCGCCCCAGGATATTTGGCCGCGCCGCTGGCGATCATCACCACCCGCCCCCATTTCTGCTTGCGCATGCCGGGTAGCAACCGTCGCGTGCAGCGCACCGCGGAGAGCAGGTTCAACTCATGCAGCGACTGCCAGTCCTCATCGCTCATGTAGAGAAAGTTCCGCGACGGTGAGGCGCCCACGTTGTTTATGAGGATGTCCGCACCGCCAGAGGCTTCGACCGCATCGAGAAACCGCCCCGTGGATTCGGCGTCGCCCATATCTGCCACCAGCCCGGATACGCTGCCACCAGACTCGGCTTGGTACTCCGCCAGCTGCGCCACCTGTTCGGCGTTACGTGCGCAGAAGGTGACCGCTGCGCCATGATCCGCGAGCATCCGCACGGTGGCAGCCCCGATCCCCAGACTTGCACCGGTGACCACCGCGCGCCGCCCTTGCAAACTCAAATCCAACATCGAACTCTCCTCGCTCCTCCGTACGTTGGCGGTCATTGTCTTACTTTCGCCGTGACGATAAAAGCGCAATCAAAGACAGCCGTGGCGGGCGCGAACAGCTTTGGCGAAGGACATTGTAAAACCGCGCCCCGCCGGGGCCATAGGTGAATGCCGTAAGCCGGTGACATCGCACGACAGGGCGATTTGCAACTGATCAACGCGATGGTTAAATAGGCGCGGGAGGTCCATATGCAAGAGCACAACAGCCGCGACGGTGAGGTGAGCACCGCACCGTACATCGACGCCGACCGCGAACTAGACGAGCTGCGCGCCGAAAATCAACGCCTGCGCAGCTTGCTGCGCCAACATGCCATCCACCCCGATGCCGACGTCCCGTCGACGATCGAGACCTGGCCCACCGCGGTCGAGTACGACCAGCAACCACTATCGGGCGCACGGCTGATGGGTCTGACCAAAGATCGCGAACGCATCCGACCCGCCAGCGACTTCCCGGAACTCCCCCGCCCGAGCACGGATCAGGCCAGCTTGGAGGCCGACTTCGTACGGTGGGGATACTGCATCGTCGCGGACGCTATGCGGCCGGGCCAGATCGACGCGCAGGTCGCGCGGATGCTCGATCAGGCAGCCGCCGAACGAGCGGCGAAAGTGGCGCACATGAGTCACCGTGGGCGGGCGCAATTGCTCTTCAACCTGCTGCCGAAAGGTCAGGCGTTTCGCGATTTGATGGCACTGGAACCGAGTGCCGCCCAGGGCGCACCGCTGGTCGAGACGCTGTTGGCGAAGATTCTGGGCGACGGCTACTACCTGGGTACCGCGCACGGCTCGATCGTGCATCAAGGCGGGGGCCGTCAGGAATTACATCAAGACCAGGGCTTCGTACCGCTGCCACACCCACCTTATCCGCTGTATTGCCTGATCATCTGGACCTATACCCGCTTCAGCCTCGAGGAAGGAGGGACCTACATAGTGCCCGGATCCCACCGTGACGCAGGCGGTAACAATAAAGTACACGCCGACGCAGCATTCGAAGATCTGGCCCGGGATGGTTTGGTCGCCCTGGAAGCACCGCCCGGCTGTTGCGTGCTCACCGATTCCCGCCTGCTCCACTCCGGCGGTAAACGTACCGCGCCGGGCACTCGCCTCGCCGCTCGTATCCTGTACGCCCGCGCTGTTATGCGGCAACAGGAGAATCAGATCGCGTGCGCCAGTGACGATCTGTTGGAAACCCTGTCGCCCAAGCTCAAAGGCCTGATCGGTTACAAACCTTTCTATGGACTCGGCATGATCGACGGCAACGCTATAAACCCGATGAAACCGAAAGTCCCGATCGGTGAGTTGTCGATGTCCGATCCCGAGGCGTTCGAGCAGGACTTTGATTGGCGCTACAGCGAAGATGCCCGCCGCCTGGCGGGTCTCGATTGGGATACCCACGTCGAGTATCGCGGTCCGGACCCCGATAGATAAACCGCCGGTGGCAGCGTCTCTAGAGTGCGTTCAGACCCCCGTCGATGATGAACTCACTTCCCGTGGAGTAGGAACTTTCGTCGCTCGCCAGAAACAGTGCCATGTTGGCGACCTCATCTGCCTGCGCGGCCCGTCCCTGAGGAGTGCGCCGGATCATGCGATCGGTGCGCGACAGCTGCTCCGCCATGGCGGTTTCGATAAGCCCTGGATGAATGGAGTTTACCCGTATCCCTTTCCGCGCCAGCTCCACCGACGCCGACTTGGTCATGCCACGCACCGCCCATTTCGACGCACCATAGGCCAAGGCGCCGGTCGCGGCCCGCAAGCCGGCGAGGGAAGAAATGTTGACGATCGAACCGCTGCCACCGGCGATCATGGCTGGAGCGACCGTACGCATGCCGAGGAAGACCCCCGTGGTGTTGATGTCCATCACCAGATTGAATTCTTCCGTGGGCGTATCGATCAGACGATTTGCGCGGAAGATACCCGCGTTGTTGACCAACACGTGGACCGTGCCGTGCGCGGCCACGATCTCATCCACGACCGCCGCCCAGGCGTGCTCGTCGCGCACATCGAGGTGCCAGTACTGCGCATCCAGCTCTGCGGCCAATGCTGCGCCCTCGTCATCGAGGACATCGGTGATCCAGACGTGCCCACCTTCAGCCGCAAACAGGCGCGCCTCCGCCTCACCCTGACCACGGGCGCCACCCGTGATCAGACACACCTTACCATCCAGTCTCCCCATGCTCGCTCCCCCGTAGTCTGACGTGACAGGCAGCATAACCCGAATGGCCAGGGGCACAAGGGCCCTGGGGCATGCGGCAGTCAAGCGTGGCGCTTCTGGGGAAGCCAGAGCTGTCAGGTAGCGAGGCGATAGGCCAGACGGGTATGCCACAGAGCAGGATCCGGCTGGCTCGCCGGGTCGGTTAAATACTGCTCCAGCCGTGAGCCCCAGTTTTCGACCTTACCCATATCGGCATCGAAATTGAGCTGTTCCCGCACCGCCCAAGTCTGCAGCGCAGCATGCGCCTCGACCAAATTGTCATAAGCACCAAAATACTCCGCGACGGCATAGCGTCCCGCAGGTACCTCGTCAATCGTGATGCCATCATCACCGGTTGCAGGCAACGCCAGCGCGGGAATGCCGATGTCGATCAGCAGAGCATCCGGCATGTCGATCGTCAGGTAGCGAATGAACGGCGCCGCGCACGGCGTGGCAGCGCGCTGCTCCAGCCAAGCGGAGACGCGCGGCCAGCCGGCGCTCAGCTGCCCGGCCAGGTCCGCCATTGCGACACTGGTCTGTACCGCCGCATAACGTTGTACGGGCCAGTCTTCAACCCGCGGGGTGGTAATTTCCACCATGCGTTTCTTTTCCTCTCGGCTCTACCCACTCTCCGATGCGTCTCTCCCCCGCCCGAACGTATCCCGTCGCGCGATCGGTGGGATCGCCGGCTAAGCCATCAATTCGAATCCTTCTGGGCTGTGGCGGCAGAGATAGATTTCCGGGTTCCCCATCGTAGCCCAGTCGTCAAAGCCGAAGGTCGGCTGCAGATGCTGAAGGAACAAGGCGATGGCATTGCCGTGGGAACAGACGGCCACAGTATCATGGTCCGCGTGCTGCTGGGCAATCTGCTGCAGGGCGCTACACACGCGATTCTGACACGCGCGCGACGACTCTCCCCCCGGCAGCACATAGTCGAAGTCCTTCCAGGTGCGCGCGAGTTGCGCCCGCCAGTCGTCGAGGCGCAGTGACGACAGGCGGCGCTCTGCCAGATCGCGGTGTTGGTACAGCGGCAGCCCGAGCCGATTGGCGAGGGGACGCAAGGTCTGCAAGGCGCGCAGGTATGGACTGCTGACAAGGCGTACCACGCAATCGGGATCCACGCCTCTCGCCGAGAGCAGCGTGGCCAACGCTTGCGCTTGAGCGTCCCCCTCTTCCGACAACGGCCATAGAGGTTCGGCCAGGTCGGGAGCCGGCGCGCTGGCGGCATGTCTGATCAGAACCAGTCGCATTGTCTCAGTGTACGCGCGGCGGGTGCTGGGCGTCACCACGCGGTGGCGGACGTCAAACCCCCACGTAGAGTGCCTTCGGACGGAAGATGCGGTTGTCCTGCCGACTCTCGATGAAGTGGGCGACGTAGCCGAACACCCGCGCCATGGCGAAGAGCGCTGTGAAAAAGTGATTCGGCAGCCCCGCCTGGCGATAGATCAGCCCCTTGTAAAAGTCCACGTTCGCATGGAGCGCCTTGCCGCGCTGCAGCATCAGCGAACGAAACTCATCTTCCATGGCCCGCAGGATCGCCAGCCGCGTGTGCAGTTCTGAGCCCTCCGTTGTGCCGGGTAACATCTGCTGAATTACCTGTTCGAGTGCGTCCGCGCGCGGATCGCGAACCCGGTACTCGCGGTGCCCCATACCCGGCAGCTTGCCACCATCCGCCAGCACCGCACGCACCAACGCGCGTCCCGCCTCGGGATTTGCTGCCCGATCGGCCATATCGAGCGCTGCCTCATCCGCGCCGCCGTGCAATTCGCCCGACAACGCACCCAGACCCGCGGTGATAGACGCGCCGATCCCCGCCAGCGTCGAGGCGACCACCCGCGCCGCAAACGTCCCAGCATTAAAACTGTGTTCGATCTGCAGTATCTGCGCGCAATTGATCGCCGTGACCAACTCCTCGGTCGCATCCACCTCGAGCCCATCCACAAAACGCCGGATGTAGTCGAGTTCCGGGTTGAGATCGACCCGGCGACGTTTCAGATGGGTGAGCACCACGGCGGGGAGCTTAGCCCCTATCAGCACGCCGTGATCCGCCTCGCCGAGCCCCGCGCCCACGTCGACCTCGTCGAACACCGGCACCAGCGCCCGCAGGATGCGCATCGGATGGGCAGACGCAGGGAAGCCCAACACCGCGTCGCTCTCTCGGGCGGTCAGGTTGCAATGGGCGGCCAGGAGATGATGCCACGCCTTATCCGCCTCGGGGGTGGACGACGCGCCGGTCACCACCCACCGTGCCACCGCGTGGAACGGGTGTTCCACCAGCGTATGGATATCCAGCCCGCGATAGCTGAGTTGACCATCACCACAGACATTGCTGATCGCGGTGCGGTCCACCACCACGCCTTCAAGACCCCGGACAATCTCGTTCGCATTACACTTGTTCATGTCGCGCTCTTCCGTCGTTGCTGTATTGCTCTAACCTAACGCACACCGAGCACGATCAACCAGCGACTGGGCATGACGATTCCATCACTTTTCAAGATATTAGAAGGCATATTTCGTAAATATTGGTAAATATATCAATTTTTCTAATATATTTCGTAGCGCGCCCACGTTACACTCGAGACCGTTATGAAGAGCCATATACTCCAGGTCGAGCGCAATGAAGTACGCGTGTTCAACGCCGTCGTCGAACACGGGGGATTTTCGCGGGCGGCCGAGAGACTGAGCCTGTCCCAGTCTGCGATCAGTCAGACCATCGCCAACCTCGAGCACAAACTCGGTACGCAACTGTTGGTACGCGGCCGCACCCCCGAGTTGACCGAGGCCGGCCGACGTATGCACAGCTATGCGCGTCTGGTTTTCAACGAAGAGCAACAAGTGCTGGAAGACATCGCCCTGATCCGCACCGGCGCGCTGTCTACGTTGAGCCTCGCCACCAACTCCATGGTCAATCGGTTCTTTGCGCGCCAGCTGATGCTCGACTTCTGTGAACAGAACCCGCTCACGCGCTTGAAACTGGACGTCGTCCCCAGCAAGGAGATCATCTACGGCGTGGATGACGAGCGTTGGGAACTGGGGTTCGGCCCATTCCAGTCCGAGATGCCGCGCCACTTCGAATGTCGCGTCTATTTCTCGGAGATGCGGGTCCTAGCGGTACACGAAGACCACCCCCGTTTTCGCGAGCTGATGCGTCAACCCGCTGCTGAGTTGTCCAACCTCACTCTATTAACCTCCTACCTCGATGAGGCCACCAAGCGCTCCGACCAGCCGCGGCTGAGCAATCGCTTCGCCGCCGTCTGGGAGATCAGCAATCTGGATCTGCGCCTGGCGCTCGCCAAAGCCGGCAAAGGGGTCACCTATCTCTCCGATCGCGTGTTAGCGGATTCGCCCGGTATGGTGGCTATCCCCAAACTCGATGCTTCCAACATCCCCCGCGAGGTCGGGATTTACTACAAGAAGCATCACCCGCTCTCCACCGGGGCCAAGCGTTTCTTAAGCCTCTGCTATCGCCATTTCACGCAGTTGGATATGAACGCCTGACGAATCGCGTTTCGGCCCCAAACCCTGTATTTTTCCGGTCGTCCCGATTTGCCGGAGAAGCGATGTGCAACGCGCACGCGAGATCATCGAGCAGGAGTCTTTCGCAGGCCTGCTCGGCGTAGAACTGATAGAGCAAGACGTCGACCGGATTGTCACATGCCTTCCCTACAAAGAAAGTCTGGGGGTAGGCCGGGTGCACGGCGGCGCGATCAGCGCGTTGGTCGACATCAGCGCGACGGCGTGCTTCTGGTCACACCCGGAGCTGGGAGAAGAAGCGCGTGGCGCAACCGTGGGTTTTACCATCAACTTTTTGTCGCTGGTGGTGGCCACCGATCTGACCGCCATCGCGACCATCCGCCGGCGTGGCGGCACGCTGTGCACCGGTGACGTGTCGATTCGCGATCCCGACGGCACCGAGGTCGCAACAGCCATCGTCACCTACAAGCTCTCGCGCTAACCAGCGCTCTCCAGGGGCACCGAAACCCGCACAGAAAATCCGGGCTGTTCCGCACCCACATCAAACGCCCCGCCCAGCGCCTGGATGCGTCGCTGGATGCCCGCCAGCCCTCTACCCGGCACAGCTGGCCCCAACAGGCCAACCCCATCGTCGGCATAATCGAGTTCTAGGTCATCGTCTGTCTGCGCGATGGCAACCCGTACCTCCCGAGCAGCGGCATGGCGCAGGGTATTGGTGAGCAGCTCACGCAGAATGCGACTGAAGTGGTACGCAAACTCACCACTCACCCTGGCTTCCGGATCGATCGGCGCATCCCAGCGCAGCTTCAGTAGCCCCCGACAACGCTCCTCCGCCTCGGCGAGTTGCAGGTCCATAAACAGCGGCAGCTCAATGCTCTCGTTGGGATTACCACTGACAATCTCGCGAATGTCAGCGAGCGCGCTGCGGGCCAGCTCTCGACCCTCACCATCCTCGGCACGATAGAAGAGGCTGAGCAGTTTTGCGCCCACATCGTCGTGCAGGTCCTGATAGATGCGCTCACGTTCAGCCTGACGCGCCAGTTCGCGATCCATATCCGAAGCCATTTGCAGTTTTTGACCCCGCAAGACGCGACTGATGAGGAAACTCGACAGGATGATGAACATCGCGGGCGTGCCGAACTGCAAGAGGTAGAACGGCGTCTGCCAGTTGGGGTCATCGATCGGTACGGTATGCCGCACGAGATCATTCCAGGCGAAGAAGGTCAACGCGATCAGACAGGCCTCGATCACCATCGCATCAGGATCCTGATACTTGAAGATCCGCCACAACAACAGCCCGTTGAGATACACCATAAAGCCTAACAGCACAGCATGGAACGCACGGGTGGTAGGCAGCAGGTCGACCACATCCACAGAGATGTAGGTCAGGGTCGCGGTTGCGGCAAAACACAGCAACACGCCTTCGATCACACGGGGCTTGACCCCGACCACTCGATGCGTGAAGAGGATAAAGAACGCGCCAGCCCATTCGAGCGTGACATGGAACATCGGCCACCAGAGTTCTGCAGATATTGGCAGATCGCGCAGGAACAGATTGGCACAGTAGACCGACCAGAAGCACGCGGCGAGGCCGAAGTACAGATTGCCCGCGGTGCGCTCGATGAACAGCCAGAACGTCAGGCCGAATACTCCGGCCAGGACGGCGATCACAAAGAAAATACGACTGAGGGTGACCTGGATAAAAAACTGCCACTCGTAGGTCGGCTCCATCGCGGCAATCTCCCCGACCCTCAAGCCGCCGACGTGTGCGTAGCCGGGGTAGGTGATCAGGCGCAGATAGAGATAGTTGTCCTGTTCCTGCCAGGCGGCTCCGGGCAAGTAGAAGAACAACGGGCGGTGCATGTTGCGCGCGACGGGTTCTTCAAACGAGCCACCGGAACCCACAAACTCATCGTTGAGATAGACCTGTGCGTTGGTGGACAGCCGCTGGATATAGATCGCTTGAGGCTCCGCCGGCCGTCCGTCCGGCAGGGGTATGCGATACCATCCGGTCCTTCCCTGCTCCCAGCGATTATCGGTAGCCCAACGATCGGGAATACTCACGCGACGCCACTCTTTGTGGTTCAGCGGCGGCGTCTCGGTACCCGTCATCGCAAATTCGGCTGCATGAATCTGCAGGTAGCCCAATCGGTTCGAGTCCTGCGCCGCCGAGGCAAGCGCCGCCACGAACAGGCATAGCCCGAGCAGACCCTGGACCACCCACCGACGCTGAATCACATCCCCATGCATGGGCCTATGATACCCCTTCGGGATCGGTGAGGCGCGCCGATAAGCGCGTTGGATGCGACGACCTGCTTAGCCGCTAGATGCTTTCCGGCGAGACGAGCCCCCGTCGAGAAGCCTCCATCGCGGCCTCGGCACGATTGCTGACGTTGAGCTTGCGGTAGATATTCTTCACGTATCCGGCGGTCGTGTTGGCGGTGATGTCCAGTAAATCGGCAACCCGCTGAACAGTATAACCTTTGGCCAGGAGGGTCAGAACTTCGTTCTCGCGCTCGGTGAGATGCACTTCGGGCAGGTCGACAGGGTGATGAAAGTGATTGAGCAGGCGTCGCGCCACCGATGCCGACAACGGCGGCGTACCGGCGACGATGCCCTTGAGCATGGCGCTGAGTTCCGCCTGGGATTCGTCCTTCAAAACGTATCCCTGGGCGCCGGCCCGCAGCGCTTCGAACAGATGTTTGTCATCGCCAAAGATGGTGCTGACAATCTTGTACGACTCCGCGTCGCTGCGATGCAATTCAGTGATGAGGTCTATACCGGAACCATCGGGCAAGCCGATGTCGATCAAGGCGATGTCCGGGGCGCAGGTCGCGACCGCGTACCGCGCGGATTCGAGGCTGTGCGCCGTCGCGATATCCAGATCAGGATAGGCATCACTCAAAGCGCTCGTTACCCATTGCAACGCATCGGGGTGATCATCAACGACAAGTCCATATCTGAATTGCGCCACAGTTAAGAATTACTCCTGCAAACAAAACTACAAGCTAAGTCGAGACCCGACGCCAACGCCTCAAGCCGCGCGGACCACAAGACAAATTAACCTGTTAATTATGACTCACCCGTCGGAGTTTATCCCGTCCGACGAACCCCCCGTTTGCGGGGTATCTGCGGCGCTTTTTACGCCGCATTGACAAACACTGCTCGCTCCCGAGTACTTGTGTCAAACACCTGACACAAGTTCGCGTTTCCGCGTCGCGCCTACAGCCCCTGGCCGATAAAAAACGCATAGCTGTAGAGGTCACCAAAGCGCGCATACATGTCTATCTCCTCCTGACATATTTCCAGTGCGGCCAGGCGTTCTTGGTCGCGAGCATAGTCCTCCCGCAGTCGTTTCAGGTTGCTGGACATCGGCGTGTAGTACGGATCCCACCAGGCGGTAGGCGGCAAAACAAAGTGCTCGACGCATCGATAGTCAGCCTCCTCAAGGCGCGCCACACTCCCCGCCACATCCACCATCTGCGGATAATTGGCCATCCACCAGCTATGGATTTCATCGGGGATATCATCCTGCAGCCAGACACAGTCGGTATACGCGACAAAGCCATCGGCGGCTAAAAACTCGCGCCAGGCTTGCAGCGCTGCGGACACGCCCATGATATACATCGCGCCTTCCGACCAGATGAGATCGAATTGTCCCGGGGCAAAGTCCATCTGCGCCATGTCCTGACGGGACAGCGCGACCCGCTCTGCCACTCCGGCAGCAACCACGCGTCGGCGGGCGTCTTCCAGCATGACCGGCTGCACGTCGACCGCATGCAGCTGCGCATCCTCACACGCGAGCGCCAGGTCAACCGTCTGCGCGCCCGGGCCACAGCCCACATCGAGAATCTGGGGTTGGCGCGGCAAGTCGATACACCGGAGTGCACGAAGGGTCGCAGATCTTTCGCCAGGACCTTGCCGTGGCAGATCGGCGTGAACCGCAAAGAAGACTTCGCGATGCACCGGGTTGTCAAAATCCACTGCGGTCCCCTTTCTTGCGCCGCGTGTGGTTCAACTGTTCACCGAGCCGCTGTGGTGAGCTGCGCATGACCACCTCGCTTGAGACAACGGGCCAGAATCTCATCGTGCGGAGCTCCTGCAATCCCATCAAGGTGCAGCTTCGATCTGCGACATCGTGAACAAGGCGAGCAACTCCAGCCCGGCAGCGGCCAGGTTTTCGCGGCCGCCGCTCTCGCGGTCGATGACACACAACGCACGCTCCGCAGCCACGTCAATATCACGCAGCATCGCGACCGCGTCGAGGATCGCCCCACCGCTGGAGACCACATCTTCGACTAGCAGCACATTCCGTCCTGCAAGCGCCGGGCCCTCCGCAAATTTTGCGGTGCCGTAAGTCTTTGGGACTTTGCGGATGTACGCCGCCGGCAGATCGGTCTCGAGACTGAGCGCCGTCACGACGGGAATGCCGCCCATCTCGAGACCTGCCAACACCTCGGTCTCCTGCGGGACCAGGGGCACAAGCGCGCGGGCGATGCTGCGCAGCAACTGCGGATCGGATTCGAACAGGTACTTATCGAAATAGGTGTCGGACACCACTCCGGAGCGCAGAGTGAAGGTGCCGGTCAGACGCGCAGCGTCCCGTATGCGGGTGGCGATATCCATCGATCCATCCTAACGCTCCGTCGACGCCGAAGGCCAGCCGCACAACCGTGCTACAAGCGTGCGATATCCTGCAACAGATCCGCCGGTGTGTCGGGCGGCATGCCGACCACGTCCGCCACGCCACCAAAGCGGGTGCTGATGGTGCCCGCAATCTCGTCGTGGCGACCGGTCGCGGCGAAGAGGTGTACCACATCGTCCGGCACCTCGTCGGTCATCTCGGCCCACTGCCCCTTCTTCGACATGTCGTTGAGTTTGAGCCCCAGATCCTGCAGATCATGTACCTCAAACACGGGCCAGTAGCTGGGCGTAGAGCCATAGAATCCGACGCGTTGGCGAATCCACTCGAAGGTCTTGTGCACCTCGGCATCGGTGGCGCCTGTAGCGACAAAGCCGCCACCGGAAATCTCGAAGTCGTCGCGCGTGCGGCCCGACTTGGCGAGCCCCTGATCGAGCTTGGGCATCACAGCCTCATCGAGATACTTGCGGGTGCAGAAGCCGTGCAGCATCACCCCGTCGCATTCCTCTGCAGCCACCTTCATCATCGCCGGACCGACCGCCGCGATCTGCACCTTCGGCACACCGCAGGTCAGTTTGTCCGGCGTGAAGTTCGGCGTCATCAATGTGAACTGATAGTGCTCACCCTGATAGTCGAGTTTGGTGTCGTGTTGCCAGCAATCCCAGATCGCGCGTAAGGCCTGGACGTACTCGCGCATGCGCGGAGCCGGCGGGCTCCAGGGCACGCTGAAGCGCCGCACATTGTGACCTTTCACCTGGCTGCCGAGGCCGAGCGTAAAGCGTCCGCCAGACGCATGTTGCAGTTCCCAGGCGAGATTGGCCGACACCATGGGGCTGCGCGCAAATGCGATGGCGACGCTGGTGCGCAGCTCGAGCCCGGTGTCCGCAGCGGCGGCAACCGCCAGTGGCAGGAAGGGCGTGAGACGATTCTCCTGGGTTGTGACCCCGGCGAAGCCGCGCGTGGCCAGCTCCGTGACATGCGCGCCGACGCCACTCAGTTCGATGCCGGCGATCGAGGTATTGGTTTTCATCTACTAGCCCTGCAACAAATCATCGTTTTGGCGTCAGGCGGTTTGTTTTTCGCGTGCGCGCTTAAAGCCATCGCGCTCCATCATCGCCGCCAGGTAACGTTTGGTGTTGGGCTTGTAGCGCTCGTCGAGCCCCAGCGAGATGCCGAGGAACAACGCATAGGCCACCGCGATATCGGCGATGGTGAAGCGCTCATCGACCAGGAATTCATTGCCGCCATCCAGCGCGATCTCCACCGAGCGCAGCCGCGAGTGATACCAGATCGCATAGTCTTCCGCGACTTGGGGTATGCGCCGCTCCTCCGGCTCCAACCGGGTGTAGCGCAGCACCAGAGTCTGCGGAAACGTCAGCGTCGCGTCCGAACGATACAGCCAGTTCAGATACTCGCCATAATTCGGATCTTCCGGGTAGATGGCAATGTCGCTGGGACCATACTTGTCGACCAAATATTGGCAGATACCAGATGACTCGGTCATCGTGAGATCGCCGTCCGTGAAGGTCGGGACGGTACCGAGCGGGTTCAGATCCAGATAGCCGGGATACGTCGCCCGTGGCGGAAACTCCATGTTGACCAGTTCGTAATCGAGACCCATCTCCTCGAGCGTCCACAGCGGCCGCAGAGACCGCGCATCCGGACAATGGTATAGCTTCATATCTCTCCCCTCTTCTCCTCTTTAACCTACCAACCTATCAACCTACTAACCTCAACCTTGTTTCACTGCGCGTTGAACTTCTCGTCTCACGATCCGCTCCGCATTGACACTTGCGCATCTTCTCGCGGTCAGATCGCGACATCCAATAACAAGGGTGCCAACAGTGCACGGTGATGGCGCTCGTCGCCGAACTGATGTTGGCACCAGAGCGCACGCCGCAAAAACAACTGCGCATCACATTCGTACGTAAAACCGAAGCCGCCATGAAACTGCACGGCACGATCGCCGGCAAAGGCAAACGCCTCGCTGCCCTGGGCTTTCGCCATGCGCAATGCTGTCTCCGCCTCGGGGCTGCCTTGATCGAGCAGCGTTGCCGCGTGATAGACATATGACTTGGCGGCTTCCTGTGCGAGCAGAATATCCACCGTAGGGTGTTTAAGCGCCTGATAGCTGCCGATATACCGCTCGAACTGCTTACGGGTGTTCAGATACTCGACGATCACATCGATAGTACCGGTCAGACCGCCGGACATCTCTGCGCTGAGCAGCAACAGGGCGGCCTGCTCCAGGCTGGCCAGATCTGCAGGCCCGGTGACCTGTGCGGCCGGCAGACTGATGCCGTCGAGCGCCAGCCGATAGCTGCGGCGGGTTTCGTCGATAACAATCTCCCGTTGCACCGCACCCTCGGGCAGATCGTCTTTGCCGATCAGGGCCAGACAAACCTGACCGTCCACCCGCACGCTGGTAACAAAAAGGTCAGCCACCGCGGCATACTCGACCAGCATTTTGTGGCCACTCAACACAACACGCTCGCCATCCAACGTGCCGGTCGCCGCTATCTCATCGAGCAACCAGTTGCCATCTTCTTCCACCAGTGCGAGCGTGCCAATGCCACCCGTGGCCAACTGCGGCAGCCAGGTCTGCTGCTGAGTTTCGCTGCCGGATGTTTTCAAGGCCTCGATCGCCAGCACGGTGCTGGCGAAGGGCACCGCGAGCAGGTGCTGACCCATCGCCTCGGTGATCGCGGCGGCGCAGGTCAACCCCATATCGAGGCCTCCATGCTCTTCGGGTACCGTCACCGCCAACCAGCCGAGGGACACCATCTCCTGCCACACGGACGCATCCACCGGGGCGTCCGCTTCGATCGCGGCGCGCACGGCAGAAATGGGAGATTTATTCTTGCAGAAGTCGACCGCGGTCTCGCGCAGCATGTTCTGTTCTTCGCTGAATTCGATGTTCGCCATACTCGCGCTCCTAGTCCTTCGGCAGCCCGAGGACCCGCTCACCGAGAATATTCTTCTGTATCTGGCTGGTGCCCCCGCCGATGGTGCCGGAGAAGGCATTGAAGTAGGAACGCTGCCACATACCACCATCCATCGCGTCGGCACTGACAAAGCGCGCCCCGTTCGCGCCCTGCAGGGAGACGGCCAGCTTGCACATGCTCCGCTTAAGTTCCGAGCCGCGCAGCTTGCCCGACATCGCCACCGCGGTAGGCCATTGTGAAGCCAGACCGGGCACAGCGCTGCGCTGGGCCATCAGTTGGTTACCCTTGGATTCGATGAGCAGCTGCACCAGCTCATCTCGGATCAGCGGGTCATCGATCGCCGGCTTGCCATTTCGTTTGGCGCGCCGCGCGAGTTCCAGGACGTCACCCATGTGCAGGTCCATCGAGGCGATGCCACCCGCCTGGCCACCGGTGGCGCCGCGCTCGAAAGTCAGCGTCAGCATTGCAACTTTCCACCCGCCGCCCTCATCGCCAAACAAGCAGGTCGACGGTACACGGGCGTTGTCGAAGTAGGTCTGGCAAAAGCCGTATTCGCCGGTCAGCTTCTTGATCGGTTTGGGATCTATGCCATCGACCTGCATCGGGATCAGGAAGAAGCTGAGGCCGGCATACTTGGAAGCGGGCTCGGTGGAGGTGCGCGCCAGCAGGATCATGTACTTGGCATACGAGCCGAGGCTGGTCCAGATCTTGGAGCCGTTGATGACATACTCGTCGCCGTCCTTCTCCGCCTTACACTGGGCATTGCCGAGGTCCGAACCATGGTCAGGCTCCGAGAAGCCCTGACACCAGATCTCTTCGGCACTCAGGATGCCGGGGATAAACTGCTTCTTCTGTTCATCGCTGCCCATGTTGAGGATCAGCGGCCCAGCCCAGTTAAGACCGATGGTGTTCGGCAAGAACGGGGTGCGATGGGTGGCCATGGCCTTGGTCGCGAGGTCCTGGAACGCCTGGGAGACCCCGCCGCCACCGTACTCCTTCGGCCAGGCCATGCCGACATAGCCGGCCTCGTACACCTTGTTCTGCCACTCGCGCAGAAACTCGAACTGTTGATCCGTGCCTACTTCCATGAACGTCTCAGGCAGGATGAAACCCGGGTCTTTGGGCTTGTTTTCGCCGAACCAGGCATCTACCTCGCGTTCAAATTCCTTCAGCTCCTGGGCGTTCGGCATCGCTCTTTCCCCCTAATATAGGACTGGTGTACGTCTATTGTCCGATTATCGTGCGTCGCTTGTCCGACTCTCAGCGCACTACGGTCGATTGCCGGCACGACGCTTCGCAAAAGCCCAGGGGATGGCTTGTCAGCGCAGGCCTTCGCCCCTGAAACATCGCGATAGGACACTATCACAAACCCTTATGAATGGCTTTCTTATCTGGTACTTTAAGCTCTGCTCGACAACAAACAGATCAGGGGAGGGAGGGCACTTATGCCGGTACTGGAATCGAAGCTGGATACCAGGGCAGAGACCTTCGTGCAGAACAAAGCCGACATGGTCGAAGAACTGGAGATGCTCCAGAAGCTCTTGGATGAAGCCGCCGAAGGCGGCGGCGAAGAGGCGATCACGCGCTTGGCGAAACAGGGCAAGATGCCGATCCGCGAACGCATTGCGGCGGTGCTCGACCGCGATTCGCCGTTCCTGGAAATCAGTCCCCTCGCCGCCTGGCGCACGCCGTTTGCCATCGGCTCGGGCTTTGTGGTCGGCATCGGCATCATCGAGGACACCGAGTGTGTGATCCTCGGCCACGATCCTTCGGTCCGCGCTGGAGCGTTCAACGCCTTCAACTCCAAGAAACTCATGCGCGGCCTGGAGCTGTCGCGGGAGAATCGCCTGCCCTACGTGCAGTTTGTCGAGTCCGCCGGCGCGGATCTACGCGGCGAGGCCGGATCGGACCCGGAGGCGGCGATCCAACGCGAGACCTCCCACTTCGCGGAATCCGGACGTCTGTTCTACGAGATCACAGAACTGTCGAAGATGCGCATCCCGACGGTGTCCCTGGTGTTCGGCGCCTCGGCCGCAGGTGGCGCCTATCAGCCCGGCATGAGCGACTACAACATCTTTGTTAAAAACCAGGCACGGGTATTCCTGGGCAGCCCCCCGCTGGTCAAGATGGCGACCGGGGAAGACGCCGATCCGGAGAGCCTGGGGGGCGCGGATATGCACACCCAGATCTCGGGTCTGGGCGATTACCTGGCCCAGGACGAGATGGACGGCATCCGTATCTGCCGCGAGGTCGTGAAACACCTGAACTGGCGTAAGTTAGGGCCGGAGCCGGACGAGGACTTCGAAGAGCCGATCCACTCAGCCGAAGACCTGCTCGGTCTGGTCGCCAAAGACCTGCGCACACCGTTCGACATGCGCGAGGTGATCATGCGCATCGTCGATGCCAGCTACTTCGAAGAGTTCAAGCCGCTGTACGGGCCGACCCTGGTGTGCGGCTGGGCCAAGGTGCACGGCTACCCGGTGGGCATCATCGGCAACAACGGCGCGCTGTTCTCGGAATCTTCCGAGAAGGCCGCGCAGTTCATCCAGCTCTGCAACCAGATCGACGTGCCCCTCGTGTTCCTGCACAACATCACCGGCTACATCGTGGGCACGGATTTTGAGCAGGGCGGCATCACCAAAAACGGCTCGAAGATGATCAACGCGGTCTCCAACTCCACGGTACCGCACATCTCCATCCTCACCGCCGCCTCCTACGGCGCGGGCAACTACGGCATGAGCGGTCGGGCCTTCGGACCCCGCTTCACCTATATCTGGCCATTCTCAAAGATCGCGGTCATGGGGCCCAAGCAGATGGCCGGGGTGATGACCATCGTCGGGCGCGCCGCCGCAGAGCGCCGCGGCATCGAATTCGACGAGGAAGCGGACCGCAAGCGCGCCGAGGTCGCCGAGTTCTGGGCCGAGGAGCGTTCCAAAGGTCTGTACGCCACATCCCGCGTCTCCGACGACGGGCTGATCGATCCGCGCGATACCCGCAAGGTGATCGCGATGTCTTTATCGGCTTGTTACAACAACAAAGTTCAAGGCACGAAGGAGTTCGGCACATGGCGCATGTAAGTCCGATCAGCACCCTGCTGATCGCCAACCGTGGGGAGATCGCACGCAGAATCATTCGCACCGCCCACGATATGGGTATCACGACCGTGGCCATCTATGCCGACGGCGATGCCAACGCCCCTTTCGTGACCGAAGCCGACACGGCCATAGCGCTGAACGGGCGCACCACCGCCGAGACTTATCTGGACGTTGACAAGGTGATCGACGCCTGCAAACGCAGCGGCGCCGACGCAGTTCACCCCGGATATGGCTTCCTGTCCGAAAACGAAGGTTTTGCCCAGGCGGTAATCGACGCCGGCATCAAATGGATAGGACCGTCCCCGGAGGTCATCGGCCTGATGGGCGACAAGCTCTCCGCCAAGCGGCTGATGCAGGAGGCGGACGTCCCCACTCTGCCCGCCATCGAACTGGACGACAGCACGGACCTCGCCGCAGCTGCCAACGACATCGGCTATCCGGTTCTGGTCAAAGCCTCCGCCGGCGGCGGCGGACGCGGGATGCGCGTGGTCGAGAACGAGAGCGAGCTGGCCGATGCCGTCGCGGGTGCAAAGCGCGAGGCGGGCAGCTCGTTTGGCGACGATACCGTGTTCCTGGAGAAGTGGCTGGCGGTCTCCCGCCATGTCGAACTGCAGATCCTCGGCGACACCCACGGCAACCTGGTGCACTGCTTCGAGCGCGAGTGCTCGATCCAGCGCCGTCATCAGAAGATCATCGAAGAAGCCCCGTCACCGGCGGTGACCCCGGAGATTCGCGAACGCATGGGCAATGCGGCCATCGCCGCGGCCAAGAAGCTCGGCTACGCTTCCGCCGGCACGGTGGAGTTTCTGTTGAGCGGGGAGGACTTTTACTTCCTTGAAGTCAACGCGCGCCTCCAGGTCGAACACCCGGTCACCGAGGAGATCATAGGTCACGACCTAGTGCGCGAGCAGATCCGCGTCGCGGAAGGCGAAGAACTGTCCTTCGGCCAAGACGATCTCAGCATCAACGGCTGCGCCATCGAAGCCCGCTTGTACGCGGAGAATCCGGCCAAGCGCTTCTTGCCTTCGCCCGGGACGGTGGTGAAGTGGATACCTTCGACGGTGGCCAACGCCCGCTTCGATTCGGGGGTGGAGAGCGGCAGCGAGATCTCGACCGAGTTCGACCCGATGATCGCCAAGGTGGTGGTCCATGCGGCGACCCGGCGCGAAGCGGCCGGACGCCTGGCGCGAGTGCTGGAAACCACCCAGATCCAGGGCCTCACCACCAATCGCGATTTCCTGGTCGCCACCCTACGAACGCCCGAATATCTGGCCGGCGATACCACCACCGATTTTATCGAGCGGGTGAACCCGACGCTGTCCAGGGAGATCTCCCGGGATGAGATGATGGAGGCGGGCATCGCCGCGATCATCGAAGGCCAGGCCCTGCGCCGCGCCGACGCGAAGATCCACAAGCGCATCCCCAGCGGCTGGCGCAACTCCACCATGCCGCCGGAACGCATTACCTTTACCTGCGGCGACGACGAACTCGCGCTTGAGTATCAGTCCCAGAAAGATGGCAGCTTCAAGGTCATGGTGGACGGTGGCACGCTCAAGGTCGAGGCTTTCGACTGTGGTGCAGGCGCTGTGGATGTCGCCATCGACGGCCGTCGGGTCTCTTGTAACATAGATCGCCACGGTACAACTTGGATGGTGCAGACCAACCGCGGCGGGCTCGAGTTGAAGCAACAGCCACGCTACCCCTTGCCTGGTGCGGAGGATGCAGGTGGCGGTCTGGTGGCACCGATGCCCGGCGCGGTGCTCTCCACCGACGTCGCCCCGGGGGATACCGTCAGCAAAGGCCAATTGCTACTGATCCTGGAGGCCATGAAGATGGAACATCGCATCACCGCCCCTGCCGACGGCAAGGTCGAAGCGGTCCACGTCAGCGCCGGGGACCAGGTGGAAAACGGTCAGCTACTCGTCACCCTCGCCGACGAATAAACTCGAACCCATATAGGAGGCAACATGCCTGGAACCGAAGCGACGTTGTACGAAATCCGCAAAGGCGGGGCTGCATGGATCACGCTGAACCGCCCAGAAAATCGCAATGCGCTGTCCGCCGTCCTGGTGACCGAACTCTACGATCACCTCGAAGTCGCCAATGCGGATGACAACGTGCGCAGCATTGTGATCACCGGCAACGGCCCCGCGTTCTGCGCTGGCGCAGACCTGAAGAGCCCGCCCGGAGCAGGCGGAGTGCAAGGTCGCAACGTTGCATATACCGATGTGTTGGCCGCCATCCAGGACAGCCCGAAACCGGTCATCGCGGCCATCAACGGTGCCGCGTTCGCCGGCGGCCTGGGCCTGGTGGGCGCATCGGACATCGTCGTGACCAAGGCTGATGTGCAGTTCAGTTTCAGCGAAGTACGCATCGGCGTGATCCCAGCGGTCATCTCTGTCGTCTGTCTGCCGAAACTCGGCACCCACCATGGGATGAAGCTGTTCATCACCGGCGAACGCTTCAGCGGCCAGCAGGCGGTGGACATGGGCTTCGCCCACCGCGCCGTACCGGACGACCAACTACTGGACGCCGTGCAGGAAGAGGTGGACATGATCAACCTCGGCGGCCCCATCGCCGTCCAGCAATGTAAGAAGCTGGTACGTACGGTGCCAACCCTGAATCGGGAAGAGGGTTTTGAGGTGACAGGGCCTTGGAGCGGACAGATGTTCCAGAGCGAAGAAGGTCAGGAGGGCATGGCCGCTTTTCGCGAAAAGCGCAAAGCGGCCTGGATCAAAGACTGAGTTTACGCCGCACCATCAGCGAGCGGTTCTCAGCTGCCGGCGATGCTGCGGATGCCCACAGCCTTGCGCAATTTCACAAGCAATCGCGACGCATAACCCCGCGCCCGCTCCGCACCTTCCTGCAGGGTCTGCTCGATGGAGGCGCCATCCGCCATCAGCGTGTTGTAACGCTCGCGCGGCTCCGCCAGTTGGCCGTCGATCAGCTCGAACAGCTGCTTCTTTGCATCCCCCCAGCCGATGCCATCGGTAAACGCTTGGCGCATGGCCTCGGTCTGCTCCGGGCTGGCAAACGCGCGCCACAGTTCGAACACCGTTGAGGTATCCGGATCTTTGGGTTCGCCGGGTTCCAGCAGATTGGTTTTGATCTTGTTGATTTGCTTCTGCAGCTGTTTAGGCGTCGAGAACAAGGCGATGGTGTTGCCATAACTCTTGCTCATCTTGCGACCATCGAGGCCGGACAGCACGGCCACATGGTCATCCACCACCGCCTCCGGCAGCACCAGCTTATCGCCAAAGTGATGATTGAACCGCCCGGCGATGTCGCGCGCCATCTCGACATGCTGTATCTGGTCACGACCCACCGGTATCTGGTTCGCGTTGAACATCAGGATGTCCGCCGCCATCAGGATCGGATAGCTGTACAGGCCCATGGTGACACCAAAATCCGGGTCTTCGCCGGCCTCGTCGTTGGCCGTGACCGACGCTTTGTAAGCGTGAGCCCGATTCATCAAGCCTTTGGCGGTCATGCAGGTCAGCAACCAGCACAGCTCGGGGATCTCCGGAATGTCCGACTGGCGGTAGAAAACGACCCGCTCGGTGTCCAACCCGCAGGCCAGCCAGGTGGCCGCAATCTCCTTGGTGGACTGGTGCAGCTGGGCTGGATCGGTGCATTTGATCAGCGCGTGCAGGTCGGCCAGAAACAGGAACGACAGATTGTCTTCGTTCTTGCTGGCTTCGATCGCCGGTCGGATAGCACCGACATAGTTGCCCAGGTGTGGCGTACCCGTGGTGGTAATGCCGGTTAATACGCGTTGTTTAGCCATAAGATCACGTGCAATGAATTAACTGTTCTCACCCGAACTCACGCACGGCTTAAGGCCCGTGAGAGGGGTTTGCTTGTAGACATCGGGATTATACGGGGTGTACCGCTCGGGTGGCACCGCGTCTGCCATCGAAGAATGCGCGTAAGGTAAACGCTGGACGGCTGGTCCGGGCCAAGTTGACACCCTCCCGACAGGCTGTAGGATGCTCAGCACGAGGCTGAATCCAACAATAGCTGCCGGGTGCACGTTGCACCGGATCTTCGAAAAACAACAATCTGCAGAATTAAAAGAGCAATATAACAACATTAGTCTGCTAACAGATTGGCCGCTGGCGTTGCCCTGACTCGTGCCGCTACGCACGTTGTCTATACGGAAATTGTGGCGCGGTGTTGCACCCGCCGGGACAAGGTGGCTCACCATGACGCTGGTCGAGAGCAGTATCAAAAATCCGTATACGGTGCTGGCGGCACTCACCATCATCGCCCTGTTCGGGGTGCTCAGCTTGTTCAAGTTTCCGATTCAACTGCTGCCGGACATCGACCGTCCGATGCTGTCGATCTCTACCAGTTGGCGCACCGCGTCGTCACGCGAGATCGAATCGGAGATCATCGAACCTCAAGAGGATGTGCTCGCAGGCCTGCCCGGCCTGATCAGCATGCAGTCCAATGCGTTCAACGCCAGCGGCTTCGTCAACCTCGAGTTCGCCTTCGGCACAGACATGCAAGAGACTCTGGTCGAGGTCATCAGCCGCCTCAATCGGGTGCAGGATTTCCCCGACGACGCCCAACCGCCAATCGTCGAACAAGGCGCCAACAACACGCTGGGGGCGGGGAAGGCGCTCAGTTGGTTCTATATACAGGTCCACCCCGACAACCCCCGCAAAATCGAGCACTACATCCCGCTCATCGAAGATGTCGTGAAACCCAAGATTGAATCCGTCCCCGGCGTTGCCAGCGTATTCATGTCCGCAGGTGAGGTCGACGAATTACGCATCGAGTTCGACCCTTACCGCGCTGCAGATCTGGGCATCTCCGTAGGTGCGCTGGCAGAGCACGCGGCAGCGGCCACGGACGTGTCCGCCGGTTTCGCCGATGTCGGCCGCCGGGAATACACCCTGCGCTTCGCAGGCCGGCAGCGCCCCGAAGACTTCGCCGACCTGATCCTGCAGTGGCGTGATGGCCACCCGGTATTTATGCGTGATGTTGCCGACGTGAAGATCACCCGCAGCGACCGACGCTCCTTTGTCTATCAGAACGGTAACTCCGGCATTGCGCTGCGCGTGGACCGGCAAAACGGGGCGAATGTGCTCGACGCCCTGACCCAGGTCAAAGCCGTGTTCGCGGAGCTACAGGAAACGGTGCTCGAACGTAACGGTCTGCGCGTGGAGCAGTCCTTCGATCCTTCACTGTACATCTACCGCGCCATCGCCCTGGTGACCAACAACATTTTGTTGGGCGCCTTGTTAACTCTGGGTGTGCTGTGGTGGTTCCTGCGCCGCTGGCGTGCGACGCTGATCATCGCCGTGGCCATCCCTACCTCGCTGCTCGCTGCCTTCATCGTCCTGTAGTTGTTGGGTCGCAACCTCAACGTGATCTCGCTGGCGGGTATCGCCTTTGCGGTGGGCATGGTGGTGGACGGTGCGATCGTGGTGCTGGAGAACATCATGCGTTTGCGCCAGCACCACGATCCGACCAGCGCAGCATCGCTGGGCGTGCGCCAGGTATTCGGCGCCCTGCTCGCCTCCACGGCCACCACCATCGCCATCTTCCTGCCCGTGATATTCATCGCCGATGTCGAGGGCCAAATGTTCACCGATCTGGCATTGACCATCTCCATCGCCGTGACCGTCTCCCTGGTGGTCGCTACCTTGGTGTTGCCCGCGCTGTCCGTGCGTTTTCTAGAGAACGTACAACTTACCGACAAGCACACGAACGTCTGGCAGCGCGTCGCCGATGCAATCACCCGCATCACCGATACGCCAGCACGCCGGTGGGCCGTGATCGGCGGCCTGATGGCCTCCTCCCTAGGGCTTACCTGGTGGCTGTTGCCCGCCATCGACTATCTACCCCCGGTGAAACGTGACGTGATCGAGGCCTACCTCAACTTTCCTCCGGGGCGGACGGTCGACTCGGTGGACGAGAACATCGCTCAGGTGATCAACGCCCGTCTCGCCCCCTACTACGCAGGCGAGAAAGAACCGAAGCTCAAGAACTACTATGTCTATGTCCCGGGTCCCTGGGGTGCCAATATCGGCGCCCGCCCGGAAGATCCCGACGACATCGATGCCGTACATGCGCTGATGCGCAACGAGGTGATGGCGGGTTTACAAGACGTATTCGTCTTCACACAACAAGGCAATCTGTTCGGCGATTTCGAAGGCAGCCGAGAGGTGTTGATCTTCCTGCAGGGTCGCGATCGCACGCGCCTCGCGGCCACCGCCCAGGAGTTGCAAGCGGCTTTGAACCAAGGCCTCGGCAATACCAACATCCGCATCCAACCGCCGGTGCAGGTATCCCAACCGGAGCTGCGTCTGGTACCCCGGCAACGGGCGCTGGCGGAAGCGGGATGGAATAGCTATCAGGTCGCCAGCGCGGTGCGGGCGGTGGGATCCGGTCTCTACGTCGGGGAGTATTTCGATGGCGATATCCGCATGGACATCATGATCCGCGCCGCCGGCTGGGAAAACCCGGAGGACATGGGGGCCCTGCCGATGGTCTCCCCTTCGGGGAGTGTCTATCGCATCGAAGAACTGGTGGACATGCAGCGCACGGTCGGGCCCAGCCAGGTGTTCCGCCGCGACGGGCGCCGCACGACCGTCGTGTCGGTGGCCGCGCCAGAAGACGCCTCGCTGCAGAACTATCTCGAGCGCATCACCGCCATCGCTGACCCCATCGTGCGGGCCGGCTTGCCGGCGGACGGTAACTTCAGTTACGGGGGCAGCGCCAGCAAACTCGATCAGGCCATCCTGACCATGGGCAGCAACTTCGCCTTGGCGTTGTTCATCTTGTTTGTGCTCATGGCGGCCCTGTTCCGCTCGATCCGGGACAGCGCTCTGGTGATGTTGGCCATCCCTTTGGCAACCGTCGGTGGCGTCGGCCTCATACGCTTGCTAGACCTAATCTCGTTCCAGCCCATGGACCTGTTGACGATGATCGGCTTTGTCATCCTCTTGGGGCTTGTGGTCAACAACGCCATCCTCCTGGTGCATCAGGCGCGCCGCGCCGAGGATGAGGGCTTGGAACGGCGCAGCGCGGTCCGCCAAGCCATCGCCATACGCGTGCGTCCGATCGCGATGAGTTCCCTCACAAGCCTGGTCGGCATGATGCCCCTCTTGCTAAGCCCGGGGGCCGGTTCCATCGTTTATCGCGGGTTAGCGGCGGCGATCGTCGGCGGCATGGCGGTAAGCATGATCTTCACCCTGCTCCTGCTGCCAGCCCTTCTACGCCTTGGTGAAACCCGCGGCCAACCCGCCACGCCACAGCTGGAGGAAGCTTATGCCGACTGACAAGCCAGGCGATCCGAGCCAATCCAGACACGACGCATGGAAGTGCTCAGCGGCTTCAAACAACACCGCTGCCCGCAGGCTTTCAGGTGTACCCGTACAAACGGATGACCAAGTCTCACCTCACAGTCCGGGGCTGATCGCGCGCTGCTTCAGCATCTTGGTCTTCGGCTTGTTGTGCTGGTCCGTGCTCAGCGGCCACGCCGCCGAGCGACCACCGACCCGTGTGTCGGTCGATACCGTGCGCAGCGACAACACCGCCCCGCAGACCTGGACCCCCGGCACAATTTTCAGCCGCAGCGACGCGCGTCTCGGCGCTGAGGTCGAAGGCGTGCTGGTGTGGATTGCAGAACCGGGCACCCACGTCGAGCTCGAGGAGGTGGTCGCGCGGGTGAACGACACCCTGTGGCGCGAACGCCTGGCACGGGGCGAGGCCGAGGTCAGGGCAACCGCCAAGCGCCTGGAGTATCTGCGCAGCGAAGCCGCTCGCCTGCAACGCCTGGCGGCGGTGGATAACGCCGCTCAAAGTCAGCTGGAGGGGCGCATCGCCGACCGCGAAGAAGCCGAACAGACCCTGCTGCAGGCCCGCGCGGAGGTGAACATGAATCGCTACCGGCTGCAGAAGACCCAGATCACCGCGCCGTTCGCCGGCCAGGTCGTCGAGCGCTTTGTCGAGCTAGGTGAGTACATAAGCACGGGCACCGCCGCTGTGCGACTGGTGGACCTCAAACACCTGGAGATTCGCAGTCAGGCGCCGTTGCGCGTGGCGCCGTTTGTCAGTGCAGATATGAGCATACCCATCCGCTCCGAACGCGGGCCAGGGCACGCGCGTATCAGTGCCGTCATTCCGGTCGGCGATCTGACCAGTCGCACGTTCGAGATTCGCCTGGCGCCGGATGACAACGGCTGGGTCGTCGGTGAACCGGTACAGTTGGGCCTCCCCACCGCCAAAGCCAGTGCGATGCTGACCATCCCACGGGACGCCCTGGTGATTCGCGAAACCGGGACCGCCGTATTTGTGGTCGATGCGGGTGCAGCCCGCCGAGTTCAAGTCGAGACCGGTGTCGGTGCGGGCAGCCGTATCGAGATACGCACGGGCGGCCTGGAACCCGGCGATCAGGTGGTGGTCGCCGGGGCGGAGATGTTGCGCGACGGCCAGGCGGTGAAGATCGACTGAGTACTGCCGGAGGCCGAGCAACCGATCTTCAGGCACACCGATTGCAG
>JBCCHL010000002.1:0-73089 GCA_039028775.1 Pseudomonadota bacterium
GAGTGTCGCACACGGCTAACCCTAGTTCGTCCAGATTTGACTGCGTCGGTGGAGAGGAAGCAGGGCTCAACAGCGTATTCTGGTGGTTTCAGAGAGTTCTACATTGGTGATTTAGTACTAGCTGGAGATGTCAGATGTGAGCGGTGGTTTCATGGTACTATTGCGGAGCGCAATGGACCAAAGTCTTACATAGTGTGCCTGCGTGATGGAAGATTGTGGAAACGACGAGAAAGATGACAAGGGGATGGGAATATTCATGTCCAACATGGCCTCCAGCATATCGACCCGATGCTCAGGGTTCACCTCCTCCTCACGCCAGAGGTAGGTGATGAACAGCAGCTGGGTGGGGGTGGCGGAGACGTAAATGGGAAACTCGTCGAGTTCACCTACCACCACGCGCACCACTTCGACATCATCGCCAGCGGGCACCAGTTCTGCGTCGAAGCGCTGGCTGGGATGGATGGCGAGTTGCTGGGTCATACTCAAAAGGCTGACCAGATCGGACATATTGCTCCTCCTTAAACCGACGTACCGGGTGCGCCCGCAGGCCACGAGACCCGGCTTCAATCTCACTCCATGTCCGACGGCGACGGCGCGATTCTTATACTTTTAGACACCAACTTAATTGACCACCAACGTAAGTTGCCGCCAACGCAGATTGCCATTGACATAATATGTCGAACTATACTGCCTCGCAAAGCGTTTGTCGACATAATATGTCGATAATGTTTTTTTCGACGACCCCGGGAGCCCACCTACTCACGCAAATTGCAACCCAACGTCACACGCGGCGTCATAGGGTCCATGTAGACGTGGCGACGTGTGTTAGGGTGACCTCCCAGTACTCTGACTTGCAGCCATGCCATCTTTGCCCACGCCCACCCCCATCAGCCGCGGCCGCCTGCAGCGCCCTCCAGATTTCACCGGGGCACGGCTGGAAACGTTTACCAGCGTGTTTCTTCGCCACGGACTTCCCGGCGCATTGCTGGGAGGGTTGTGCCTGCTGGGGCCAGGTATGTCGGAGCTATTGCTCGAAGGCTTAGCCCCATTGGCTGCACAGCCGCTGCGGGCGGTGGCCATCGTAGGGGGTATCTTCGCGCTGCTCACCGCCTACGCGTGTTACCTCGCGAGACGCTTCGAAGCACAAAACGCAGGCTGGATCGCCTATCTCGGCATACTGTCGCTGTGGGAAGAATGGGTGTTCCGAGTCGCGCTGCCCGAGTATCTCCAGGGCTTGGCACTCCTACCGTGGGCAGCCTTGTTGCTCAGCAACGCCTTGTTTGGGGCCGTACACTACTTCACCTTGCGCTGGCGCTGGCAGTGGTGTGTCGGGGCTTTCCTCGGCGGGGTGGCGCTGAGCCGCCACTACGATAACAACGCCAGCCTGCTGGCGATCACCGCCTTCCACTGGCTGGGTACCAGTTTCAATACCCCTCGCCCACCGAGCAGGAGCGATGCACGCGGCGCCTAATTCGGGTCGCATCTGTTGAGCCGCAACTACTAAAGCAAACCCGACCTGACCTTGAACAGCCTCAGCGCAGCAATGCGCGATCCCAAGCAAAGCCGGAGAGCGCTCCCGCGGCATGACGATCCGCAGCGACGATCCCATCGGGGGTATTGTGCAGGATGAGCAAGGCGGGCGCCTCCAATTGCTCCAGCTCGGATGGCGCGGGCATGTCGCCCAGAGCGGCATGCAGTACCCGCTCGTCGTCATAGGTCGCCCGGCTGATGATCGAGAAGCGAGTTTCACCGGGTACACCGGTGGCCAACAGTCCCGTAACCAAATCCGCCAACACAGAGAAACCCATGTAGAACACGACCGTCTGCCCGGGACGCGACACCAGATCCCAATCCAAATCCAGGTGACCATGGCGCTTGTGGGCAGTAACCAACGTGACCGCGTGTGCGCTATCGCGATGGGTGAGAGGCAGCGTATTGCTGGCGGCAGCTCCCGTTGCGGCGGTGATTCCAGGTACCACCTCAACCGCGATGCCGGCCTGGTGCAGCGCGGCGACTTCCTCACCGCCACGACCAAAAACAAACGGATCCCCGCCTTTGAGGCGAACCACCTTGAACCCCGCCGCGGCGCGCTCGACCATCCGCCGCGCGATGTCTTCCTGCCGCATCGCATGCAAATGCTTGCGCTTACCCACATAAACCAGTTCGCAGACCTCAGGAGCGAGCGTTAACACCTCCTTGTCGAGCAGGCGGTCATAGAAGATCACCTCCGCGCTGGCGATCAAGCGACAGGCTTTCACCGTCAGCAACTCCGGATCGCCGGGGCCTGCGCCCACAAGGTATACCACACCCGCTTGTGCACTGGTCTTACGTATCATTGATCCGCGCCTCAAGATTCATCGCGTAGATAATCATCGCGCGGCCACCGCCGCAGGGACGGCGAGGCGCGCCAACAACTCGTTCAGCTCCGGCACGCAGGAACCACAATTGGTGCCGCACTTCAGTTCACGCCCGAGTGCAGGCAGATCGTCATGCCCCGCGAGGATCGCCTGCTCTATACGCGAACGTGTCACCTCAAAACAGGTACAGACCACCGGCGATTGATCGCGTCTGACAACGCTGCGCACGCTGAGCTTCTGCCAGTCTGGAACATCCGCGTCCAATTGATGCTGTAGATGCGAAAACGGCGGCAAGCGTTCCCGCTGGTCGTCGGTAAACAACAACCACGGTCGGCCGCTGTGCTCGCCTAAAAGGCGCAGCTGCGACCCGGCCTGGAAGCACAAGGCATCGCCAAGCTCAATCAGCTCTGCCATGGCCTCGGAATTGGCCAAAGCAAATTCGTACTGAAAAGCTGCTCGATCCTGGCCCGGGCTGACCGCCCAGTAGCGCAGCGCGACACAGCCGTTCAATCTGTCGAGGTCCAGTTCAGCTGGGTAGAGCAATCGCGCCCAGGTCAGGTGTTTGATCGCGCGGCACTGTACCGCGGCGTGTTTGCTCTCGGGCTGACCGGAGATGGGATCCGCCGCAGATTCGAATAGACTACCGACCACAGCCATGCTGGCGAAGCGATCGTTCCAGTGTATCGGCGCAAACACGTTACCCGCGCGTACGTTGTCGCAGACGTCAGCGATTAGACGCACCTCACCGACTGCACTGCGCACCGCAACCAGATCCCCGTTGATGATGTTGCGGCTCGCTGCATCCCGGGGATGGATCTGCAAAGTCGGTTCGCATGAATGCAAAAACAGTTTGGCCGCACTCCCGGTGCGCGTCATCGTATGCCATTGATCACGAAAGCGTCCGCTGTTGAGAATCAGCGGATAGGCGGGGCACGGTTGCTGCAGCGCTTCGCGATGGGCGGTCGGCACAAAACGCGCGCGTCCACTAGGGGTGGAAAATAGACGCTGTGCGTAAGGTCTTTCTTGAGGCGGCCAACTGACGGGCTCGAGATCGGCATAGTCGCGCGCTGATAACCCCTTTAAGAAACTGAGATCGAACAGTCTGTTGGTCGCTTTGTTTGTCGCACTCAGATCGACGTGTTCAGCGAAAATCTCGTGCGCAGCGGTGAAGGCAAACGCGTCGGCAAAACCCATCGAGATCGCCACGTCACAGATGATTTGCCAGTCCGGGCGCGCCTCACCCACGGCGGGCAGCAAGCGGCGCTGACGCGAGATACGCCGTTCGGAGTTGGTGACCGTGCCGTCTTTCTCACCCCAACCCTGGGCGGGCAGTAGCACGTCAGCAAAGGCAGTGGTGTCGGTCTGGGCCACACAATCGGAAACGATCACTGTCTCACAACGCGCCAGCGCTGCGCGCACTTTCGGAGTATTGGGCAAGCTGACGGCAGGGTTGGTTCCCATCACCCAAAGCGCCTTGATGCGCCCATCGTGGATCGCATCAAACATATCCACCGCTTTTAAACCGGGCTGACGCGCGAGATTTGGAGCACCCCAGAAGTTCGACACCGTGGTCCAACACGTCTCATCAAAGTCCATGTGCGCTGCGAGTTGGTTGGCCAGCCCACCCACCTCGCGCCCGCCCATCGCATTGGGTTGACCGGTGATCGAAAAAGGGCCGGCGCCGGCGATTCCGATACGGCCGGTGGCCAAATGACAGTTGATGATGGCATTCGCTCGGTCCGTCCCGTTCGCGGCCTGGTTAACCCCTTGCGAAAACAACGTGACGGTTGCCTGCGTATCCGCAAACGCCGCGTAAAATGACAACACTTGGTGCAGGTCCAGATCGGTGAGCGTCGCTACCGCTTCCGGGGACAGGCGATTCGCTGCGCGGGCAGCGGCAAACCCCTCCGTGTGACGCTCTACAAAGTCGTGATCGAGAGCGCCATTGGCGGCAACGTAGGCGAGCAGGCCATTGAATAGAGCAGCATCGGTGCCGGGGCGAATCGCCAGATGCTGATCCGCGATGTCACAGGTCGTGGTGCGGCGCGGATCGATGACCACCACCCGCGTACCGCGCGCTTCGCGTGCGGCGACTATACGCTGGTAGACAATCGGATGAGCCCACGCGGTGTTCGAACCACACAGGATGATTAGATCGGCGCTTTCCAGATCGCTGTAGTCACACGGCACCACGTCTTCGCCAAACGCCCGTTTGTGCGCCGCCACAGCGGAGGCCATGCAGAGGCGCGAATTGGTATCGACATTGGCGGTGCCGATGTACCCTTTGATCAGTTTGTTAGCGACGTAATAGTCTTCGGTCAGGAGTTGGCCGGAGAGATAAAAGGCCACCGCATCCGCGCCATTTACATCCACCACCGCGCGCAGGCGCGCTGCCACCTCGTCGGTGGCCGTCCGCCAATCGACCTCGCGGCCATCCACCACCGGACGCAGCAGGCGTCCATCGTTCACCATGGTGGCAGCCAGGTTGGCGCCTTTGACACAGAGACGCCCCCTATTGGCCGGATGGCGCGAGTTCCCCTCCACGGCGATCAAACGCCGCCCGTCGGTTTGCGCGGTTACCCCGCACCCGACGCCGCAGTAAGGGCAGGTGGTGTCTTTGCTGTGCATGATCTGGCTATACCACCGACTTACTTCAGGTACAGCACAACCTGGTCGCCTTCGATACCGACCTCATAAACCGGCACCGCCACCTCGGGGTCTTCCAGACACACACCCGTGCGCAGACAAAAGTGCTGTTTGTACAGGGGTGAAGCCACACATAACGCGCCTTTTTTGTCGCCGATAATTCCGCGTGAGAGAACGTTGGCCTGACCGATCGGATCGAAGTTACCAATCGCAAATACCTGGCGATCGTCTTCATCGGGGCAATAAAACAGCGCGATCTGCTGTTCATCGAACAAGACGCCCACGCCCGAGCCGGCAACCAGATCGGTGAGCGCACACAAACCAACAACCGCCGTTTCATTCTGCATGCTCGGCTGCACCTCAGGCCTCCATGATTTCTATTTTTTCCACCGCGGTGGCCGGGCGCTTCTGGCCACGCTCGCGGACAAAGATCACCTGGCTGTCGGCAGCTTCGGAATTAACAAACGGACGAAAACGCTTGAGTTTTTCCGGGTCTTCTATTGTGGTTTTCCATTCGCACTGATAAGTGCCTATGATGTTGGCCATCTGCGCTTCCAGCTCAGCGCCAATGCCCAGGCTGTCCTCGATGACCACGTCCCGCACATACTCAAGCCCACCCTCAAGAGACTCCAGCCATACGGATGTGCGCTGCAGGCGATCTGCCGTGCGCACATAAAACATGAGGAAACGATCGATGTAGCGGATCAGGGTCTCGTCATCGAGATCCGATGCAAAGAGGTCAGCGTGGCGCGGACGCATGCCACCATTGCCGGCCACAAACAGATTCCAGCCCTGCTCCGTGGCGATCACGCCGACGTCTTTGCTCTGCGCTTCCGCACACTCGCGGGTACATCCACTCACCGCCATCTTCAACTTGTGCGGGGAGCGCAAACCTTTGTAGCGATTCTCGACCAACAGCGCCATACCGACCGAGTCTTGCACGCCGTATCGACACCAGGTGCTGCCGACACAGGACTTCACCGTGCGCAGGGCTTTGCCATAAGCATGGCCGGTCTCGAACCCGGCATCGATCAGCTCTTTCCAGATGAGCGGCAGTTCATGCATCTGCGCGCCAAAAAGATCGATGCGCTGCCCCCCGGTTATCTTGGTGTACAGATCATAGCGTTTGGCGACGGCGCCGATGGCGATCAGTTTGTCCGGTGTGATCTCACCACCCGGGATGCGCGGTACCACCGAATAGGTGCCGTCCTTCTGCATGTTGGCGAGCATGTGGTCATTGGTGTCCTGCAGACCCACGTGCTGGTTTTCGAGCACATAATCGTTGTACAGCGACGCTATGATCGATCCCACCGCGGGCTTGCAGATGTCGCAGCCACGCCCGCGGCCATGTTTGGCCAACAGCGTCTGCATGTCTTTGATCTCTTCCACCTGACAGATATGAAACAACTCCTGCCGGGTGAAGGGAAAGTGCTCGCAGATGCTCTTATCCACCTCGATGCCCAAGGATTCCAGCCGATCGTCGAACACGGACTTCAACAGCACCGCACATCCACCACACCCGGTGGAAGCCTTGGTCTGCGCTTTCAACTCGCCTAGCTCGAGTACCCCATCCTCCATGGTCTGCAGCACCGAACCTTTGGTGACGTTATGACAGGAACAAATCACTGCACTGTCCGGCAGCAGATCAGCGCTGAGGGCTGCCCCGCCCTCGCTATGGGGCAGAAACAGGCTTTCCGGCGCGTCCGGCAACGGCAGATCGTTCAGGTAGTACTGCAGGATCTGGTCATATCCGGAACAATCACCCACCAATACCGCACCGACCACCTTGTCACCCGCAGCATTGAGATTGAGCCGGCAGTAAACATCTTTGACGGGGTCGCTATAGCGGTAAGCGCGCACACCCTCTGCGCGCCCGTGGGCGTCGCCGATGGAGCCCACGTCGACTCCCAAGAGCTTGAGCTTGGTGCTCATATCAGCGCCCAGAAACTCCTCGCTGCCACCCGTGATCCGAGCGGCCGCTACTTCCGCCATCCGATACCCTGGCGCGACCAGACCGAAGATAAACCCTTCGTAGAGGGCACACTCACCGACGGCGTAGATGTTCGGATCGTTGGTGCGACAGGCACTGTCCACAACCACTCCACCGCGCTCACCGACTACCAGACCTATCTGTCGCGCCAGCTGATCACTGGGTCGTATACCCGCCGAAAAAACGACAATGTCGGCATCCAGAGGCTCGCCTTCGGCAAACGTCAGGCGTACGCCAGAGCCCAGGACATCAATCGACTGGGTGGCTTTGGAGGTATGCACCTGCACATCCAGCCCTTCGATATGGCCGCGCAGGGATGCGCTGCCCAGATCGTCCAGCTGCACCCCCATCAGCCCCGGCGCAAACTCCACCACGTGAGTATCGAGATCGAGGTTCTTGAGGGCGTTGGCACATTCAAGACCGAGCAGGCCACCGCCGATAACAACCCCGCGTTGGGCATCTTGTGCGGCAGCCTGGATTGCGTGTAGATCATCGATAGTTCGATAGACAAAACAGTTCGGTCCATCGCTGCCCGGTATCGGCGGCACAAACGGATAAGAGCCGGTCGCCAGCACCAAATGATCGTAGGCGACGCTTTGGCCATCCGCGCAGTGAACCACACGGCGCGTGCGATCCACGTCCACCACGTCCGCGCCCAGGCGCAAGTCGATGCCGAGCCGGCTATAGTCATCCACTTCCGGCAAGGTCAGATCTTCCGGTGTTTTGCCGGCAAACACCTCGGACAAATGCACCCGGTCATACGCAGGTATCGACTCTTTGCCCAATATCGTTACGGCCACCTCGTCATTACCCTGGGCGATCGTGATCGCGAAGTGGTGCCCGACCATGCCGTTGCCCACCACCAATACTCGTTGTCTCATATCTAACTTCCTGCCCTGGTGTGCGGCCTAAACCAGACCGAACGCCAGACGTTCACGTTGTTCCATATCCAGTTCCCTCCCCAGATGGGCGACAATTTCCCGCGCCCCTGCGGTATCGCCAAACAGCACCGCACCGGCCAAGCGATTGCCGGCAAAACCCAGGCGTCGATACACACCCCGCGCCTGATCACGAATGGTGATATCGTCGCCAGGTTCAACCTGGGAGGCGGCGGGCATTTCTCCCGCTGCGACGAGGGCGATGTTGTGCACCTTCAACCGTGTGCCGACTGGCGGCGCATGCACCGCAGCCGGCTCGCCTGTTAACGTGGTCGCCAACGCGGCGGCCTGGGCGTTCACATGGTCAACCAGTTGCTGACGGGCACCCGCCACGTTGGCGCACTCCCCCAACGCATAGACGCCGGTGCGTGAGGCGCGTAAATACTCGTCTGTGACAATCCCCGAATCCACCTCAAGGCCTGCAGCAGCCGCCAACCGATCGGCGGGTTGAGCGCCGGTGGCCAACACCACAAAGTCAGCGCGATACGACTCGCCATTGCTGAGGTTGATCACATGATCGCCGTGTGGGTTCATCTGCATCTGCTCGATCGTGGTATTGAGGGTGACATCCACGCCATTGGCCTGCATGGCTGCCGCCAAAAGCTCGGAGCCGAGATCGTCCAATTGCCGGGTCATCAAACGCGGTCCGCGATGGATCAGGCGTACCGGCAGCCCCATCGCAGCAATCGCATCTGCGGCTTCCAAGCCTAACAAGCCGCCCCCCACAACCGCGCCACACCTCGACTGCGCCACCAGATCGCGCAGCCGTTGCGCATCATCCAGATTGCGAAACTCGGTCAGACGTTCGGCAGGCGCACCGCTGATCTGTGGCACGGGCACCGCTGAGCCGGTGGCAAAAACAAGTCGGTCAAAGGAGGCCCGTGAAGCGTCGCTCAGGGTTGCTCTGCGGCGCATCAAATCGATGCCCACCACGTCTACACCGCTGCAGACGTTAAGCCGTTCATCAGTCGAGTGGCTGCTACTGCACAGATCGCGCAGCGTACATTCTCCGGCGAGAAAACCCGGCAGCAGCACGCGGTTGTAGCCCATCTGCGGCTCGCGACTGGCGACAACAATACGACCGGAGTATTGCTGCTCACGCAGTTCATGCACCAACCGCGCTGCGGCCATGCCGCCGCCAACAATCAAGATGTCGCAATCGATCTGCATCAGGCGGCTTCGGACCGATCACCCACGGTGACACCGGCCGCGTCTTCATCCCCGCCGACAACTTCCGCATTCGCCTGGTCGTGGCCGCCTTGATTGGCGTATAGAAAATCCAGCACCAGACGGCGGCAATGGTTGTAACGGACATCTTCCGCCAGCTCCAGCCGATGCCGCGGGCGTGGCAGATTCACATCGACAATTTGACCGATGGTGGCCGCCGGGCCATTGGTCATCATGACAATGCGATCTGAGAGCAACACAGCCTCGTCCACATCGTGGGTGATCATGATCACCGTGTTACCCAACTCTTTGTGGATTTCCATGGTGCTGTCCTGCAGCTGCGCGCGTGTCAGCGCATCGAGAGCGCCAAAGGGTTCATCCATGAGCAACACCTTGGGTTGCATCGACAACGCTCTGGCAATACCCACACGCTGCTTCATGCCACCAGAGATTTCGTGCGGCATTTTGTTAAGTGCATGGCTCATGTTCACCAATTCGAGATTGTGCTCGACCCATTGCGCCATCTCCGCCTTGGTTTTGTGCCCTTTGAAGACACTCTTAACGGCCAGCGCCACGTTGTCATAGACGCTGAGCCAGGGCATCAGGGCATGGTTTTGAAACACCACAGCCCGGTCGGGACCCGGTTCATCGATCTCCTTGCCCTGCAGGATCACTCCCCCGGAACTCGCCTGGTACAGGCCCGCAACAATGTTCAACACCGTGGACTTGCCACAGCCGGAGTGACCGATCAGCGAGATGAAGTCTCCCTCATCGATTTTCAAATCAACGTTGCGCAGGGCCTCGAAACTGCCGCTCTCTGTCTCAAATACTTTGCCGATCTGGCTGATGTCGAGAAAAGGATTCATGTGGTTACCTTGTTTGTTTAGTAAAGGTCGTGTGCTAGCGCAGCACCGCCTGCTTGTCCCAGCTGACCCGGCGCTGCAACATCAGCATCGCTCGGTCCAGGAGGAAACCGATCAAGCCGATGGTTAACACCGCAACCATAATGCGACTAAGAGAGTTGGAAGAACCGTTCTGGAATTCGTCCCAGATGAATTTGCCCAGGCCGGGATTCTGCGCCAGCATTTCCGCGGCGATCAGCACCATCCAGCCCGTGGCCAGGGACAGGCGCAGACCGGTGAAAATCATCGGCACCGAGGCCGGTAAGACAATGCGTACCACGTTGGTGGCGGCGTTGAGTTTGATCACCCGGCCGACGTTCACCAGGTCTCGATCGATACCCGCAACCCCCACGGTGGTGTTGATCACGGTTGGCCACAGGCAACACAACGTCACCGTGAATGCCGAATTGAGAAACGACTTCTCGAACATAGGGTCTTCCGAGACATAGACCGCGCTGACCACCATGGTCACCAGCGGCAACCAGGCCAACGGAGAGACCGGCTTGAACACTTGAATGATCGGGTTCACCGCTTGATACACGTTCTCGCTCAAACCACAGAGTATCCCGAGGGGAATGGCGACCAAGGAGGCCAACAAAAAACCAAACGCAACCGTGTAGAGACTTGTGAATATCTGATCGAGAAACGTGGGTTTGCCGGTGTATTTGCGCCACTTGATCGTCGCGTCCGGGTTTTTTTCCAACTTTTTGGCGTTACGCGATTCCTGGCGCTCGTAGAATGCCGCGGCTTTCTCGCGCTCGCGCTGGTGCTCCTGATACAGCGCCTGGCTCTGCGTCCACACCTGGGCGGGACCGGGAAACTGCCCGAGGGAGGTGTTGATATTCCCCGCCACGATGTGCCAGAACAGCAGAAACAGCGCTATCCCGACCGCCGGGATAACACTGCTAGCCATGAATTTGGGGGCCTGCCGGGAAAATCCCAGCAAGCGCTCCACAGCAAGGGATGTCATAGAATTTCGTCCTTAAGACCGATCGGGAACGATTTGAGATACTCGTTAGGTTTGGTGCCATCATAGGTCACCCCGTCGATGAACTCGGTCTGCGGTGCGCGAAAGCCACTCTCGGTGGAGAAGTCCGGAAAGTCCGACGCCTCCATGTGTCCTTCGGCGATCAATTCTTTTGCGGCGAGCTCATACAGGTCCGGGCGGTACACACTTTTGGCCACATCGTGGTACCAGGCGTCGTTTTTGGGTGCGTCGATCTGGCCCCAGCGGCGCATCTGCGATAGATACCAGACCGCGTCGGAGTAGTAGGGATAGGTCGCGAAATAGCGGAAGAAGACATTAAAGTCCGGCACGTCGCGTTTATCGCCTTTCTCATATTCGAAGGTCCCGGTCATCGAGTTGGCGATGACCTCTGCATCCGCGCCGACATACTCGCTGCGGGACAGTATTTCCACCGCCTCCATGCGGTTAGCATTGTCGTTTTCATCAAGCCCTTTGGCAGCGCGCAAAAGAGCTTTAACTACGCGTATAGTCGTATTGGGATACTTCTCGGTGAACTCCTTTGTCATCCCGAAGACCTTTTCCGGATTGTCCTTCCAGATCTCGTAATCGGTTATGACGGGGACACCGATTCCCTTGAATACCGCTTGCTGATTCCACGGCTCCCCGACGCAGTAGCCGTAGATTGTGCCGGCCTCCAAGGTCGCAGGCATCTGCGGCGGGGGCGTCACGGACAGCAGGACCTCGGCGTCGATTTGCCCGCTGATGTCCCCCTTGTGCGGCGCGTAGAAGCCGGGATGCAGGCCTCCCGCAGCCAGCCAATAACGCAGCTCATAGTTGTGGGTAGACACGGGAAACACCATGCCCATGTTGAACGGCTTGCCATCGGCAATGTAACTGTCCACCACGGGTTTCAGATAGTCTGCCTTGATCGGATGGACCGGCCGCCCGTCCGCCATTTTGGGGATGTTAGGCTTCATCGCCTGCCACACGGCATTCGATACGGTGATGCCGTTCCCATTCAGATCCATCGAAAAGGGTGTGACGATGTGTGCTTTGGTGCCGAAACCGATGGTGGCTGCCAGAGGTTGGCCCGCCAGCATGTGAGCGCCGTCGAGTTGGCCATCGATCACGCCGTCGAGCAGAACTTTCCAGTTCGCCTGGGCTTCGATCGTGACATACAGATCTTCGTCTTCGAAGTAGCCGTTCTCATAAGCCACCGCGATGGGCGCCATGTCGGTCAATTTGATGAACCCGAAAGTCAGCTCATCCTTTTCCGGTTCCCCCACCTCGGCGATGCTCGAAACGGGCAGGACAACACACATCACAACTGCGAGAAATCGTTTCACTAAATGCATAATTTCGTAATCCAAATAAAGCTAAAATCGGTGCCTAAAACGCAAAGCGCCCGTCCCTCAAGCCCGGTACCACCGAGACTCCAGAGACGGGCGCCTTTGCCCAAACAGCCACACAGAAAATTGTCATAAGCGGAGATTCAATTCTTGTGCCAACTTTCGCGGGCCCGACTTAAAGCGGCCAAAAGTTCGCACGGGTAGCCCTTACGAGCGGTGTGGTATCGCTAAAACAGGCGCTTCAGCGCATCTGCGCCGCATCTGCGCCGCGTCGGAAGATCACAGGTGAGCATCCTGTCTGCCGACACCAGGACTAAACATCGAGGAGGATGATGCGCAGCGCACCACAATGGTGCCGTGGGAGACCGCCACGCACCGAGTTGATCACCCGCGCCCAGGATTATCCCCATCGACCTCACAACCATTGTTGGGTTTGTTCATAGAGGTCGTCGCGCCAGGTACTCTCCACCAGGGATTGCAACCGTGCCGCGGACAACGGCTGCCCCAACAACGCGACACACTCCTGCACCATGGTCAATGCCATGTGCAGATCGGGTCGATTTACGGAAGGGCCAAAGAAACTGTGCAGCGCGCGCAGCGACGGCTTAAAACCCTGTCCGATCACCTCGATCTCGCCGGACAGCGCGGGCAGCAGCGTCTCCTCCGGCAGATCCAGGTATTCGACAGCGCCGAGGATGTGCGCCGCATCGCGCTGGTGCTGAGTTCGTGACAGCCAGGCGCACGCCCGCAGCAATGCCAGGCGCAAGCGCAGGTGGCTATGCGGACAGGCCTGGTGAACATCCGCGCGAACCGCGAGTACTTTCTCGGCCACATCCGGCCAGATATCCTGGCCTAACGCAATGGTCGCTCCCGCACCACCACGACTGGCAATTGTGTTCCACGGCTCACCCACACAGAAGCCTTCGATGAGCCCCGACTCGAGACTGTCCACCATCTGGCTCGGTGGGATGACCAAAGTCCGGACATCCACGTCCGGATCGAGCCCAGCACTCTCGAACCAGCGACGCAGCAGGAGGGTATGGGTGGAGAACGCATGCACGGTGGCGAACGTGAACGGTGCCGTCCGCTCCTTGGCCAGTTGCCCCATCGCCTGAGGAATACTCACCGCACCACCGATATCGAAACACGCCTGTACGTGCTTTAGGAGCGAGTTGTGGAGGGTGATCGCATTGCCGTTGGTCGACAGCACGAGGCCCGCCAGCATATGCACCCGCACGCCACTGACCCCCAGTGTGGACATCGCCGGCAGCGGCGCGAGCATGTGAGCCGCATCGAGATCCCCGCTGGCTAACTTGTCGCGCAGGTTCGCCCAGGAGACCTCCTGGCGCAAAGCCACGTCCAGGCCAAGATCTCGGAAGAACCCAAGCTCCTGGGCGATGATCAGGGGGGCGGCATCTGTAAGACGCATATAACCAACTTGCCAACGCGTTTTCTCTGCGGCCGGTAAGGTTTCGAAGCTCACAGTCAACGCTCCCTCGTTTGGTCCAACATACGCTTGGCCACATCGGCGATCGATGCACCGCAGGACATCGCTTGCGCGCGCAGGCGAGCATACGCCTCGGCCTCATCGATACCCGCTGAGCGTATCAGCAGGCGCTTGGCCTGATCGATGGCGTGCGCGTCGTCGAGTTCGGCCTGGGTTTCCTGCAATTGCGTGCGCAGATTCTGGAATAGGCGAAACTGAGCTATCGCAACTTCTATCGCCGGTTTCACCTGCTCGACATCAATTTCTCCCACCAGATAGGCGGACACGCCCGCATCGACCGCTTTGTTTATATAGGCGGGGTCGTCTTGCCCACTGAACATGACCACCGGCGTCGGTTGATGGATGGCGAGGATGGAGAGGCTCTCGAGAATGTCCCGGCCTGGCGCGGCCATATCTACGATCACCACATCCGGCGCAAGGTCAGACATCACTTTTAGAACGCGCACCGCGTTATCTACGACCGTTTGCGTGTCGTATCCCATCTCGAGCAGCGCCAGCTGCAACTCAGCAGCACGCTCGGCGTCGTCATCGACCAGGAGCACTTTGAGCCCTCTCGTCGCATGTCGCGAACCCAATTCTTATTCCAGATCTGTGAGTACTACGGTCTGTAGGAATGCAAGGCGAGTGCCAATTGCCAGACAACCTATCGAGGGACGAAGTACGTGTTTTCGAGGATCGGGCGTGGCCGATCAGAACGGACACCAGATGGGGTTAACACAATGCTCGGCGATGAAAGGAGCGCCGACCACCTATGCCTCGAGACGGCTACGGCGCACCTTCGAGAGGCACGGTGCGCGCGTATCGCATCATCCCGGTGCATGAGTTGTTGGCCGATGTTTGCTACAGAGCCATGATCAGGCTGAACCAGATTTTGGTGGTATCCGTCGCAAAATCATCCGCACTGTAGTCCGCAAACTTCAGCTGACCATTCAAACCCTTCATCACGGTGAAATTAGCGACTACGTTCACCTCACTCCCGTAGTCGATGGAACCTTCGTCCGAGGTAAAGTCATGATAGGTTGCCGCCAGCTTCACCGGTCCGAGCTTGCCCGCTACGCCGAAGTAGAGATCTTCAATACCGTTCCCGGGTGTGCCCAGAAACTTGTCAGCCCACCCCTGGAACTTGTGCAAGGTCGCGAGCGGGGTGCGGAACGCGGCAACGCCGTCATCGCTGCCGAGGACCTCATAGCCAACACTTAGCGTTACCGGATCGAGTTTGAAACCGGCACTCAGGGCGTAAAAGTCAGCATCATAGCTCAGAGGGGAATCGCCGTAGTCGGATTGGGTCGCGTAGGTCCCGACAACTTTTGCCGGACCGATCTGGCCGCGATAACTCACGCCGAAGGTGCTGGTCGAGTTGGGCAGGCCATTGTCGTTCTCAAAATCCAACAAATAAGCAAACGCTTCGAAGCTGTGGTTTTCTTCGGCTTTAAATTTGGCCAGCAACATATGCGAGTTGCTGCGCCAGTCCGAGGGTTGTGCGCCGTCATCAGGACCGAAGATGCGATTGACGTTCCAAACGTAGCTGTAGTCCACGCTGAACGCATCGCTGATCGGCGCCTCGATACGCAACGCGTCATAGGTCTGCTCATTTTGTCGCCAACCCACACCGCCAACGAAACGCTGATCGGTCTGCAGATTACGCTGGCGTCCGAATGTAGCCGCAAAACCATCCCCCTTGTACTTCAGGAACGCCTGATTGAGATCGAAGCCTTCAGGGTCGGCCACGACCGGAAACTGAGTCTGACCGTTAGCGGTAGAGTTATATCTTTCGGAACCGATAAGAGCTACGTAATCCGCTTCGATGCCCCCGACCCACTTCCCGATCGCGCCGGACGCCCAGGTCAGCCTTCCGCGCAACGTCGAAGCACCGGCCTCTTTGTCCACCCCGTCCTGGTCCACATGCTCATAGCGATAGCGCAGGTTAAATTTGGTGCTGCTCTGCGCAACCGCCTCTTTGATATCGTCGATACCATTGGCATGTGCGGCCATGGTTGCGAACCCTACAGTGGTTAGTGCCAGTATCAGGCTGGACCGTAAAAACATTTTCAAACTCCAAAAAAAAGTCCGATGCAGCCGAGGCTGCACCGGACACCATTGTCATGAATAGTCTGCTTATTTCCGCGTGCTCCATAAATGAGTCCACGCGCTAAGGAAAGCAATTCAAGAAGCGGGCCAAGTCCCAAACCCACAAGAAACGGAGCAATATCCAGTGCGTTCGAGGGTTCTTGCACGAAAGATGTGCAGCGTAAAGGGCACGCGCTTTAAATCAGCGCACAGATTATGCAGCGGCCCGCACCGCCACCACACCGTCAAAGAGGCAAGTTATCCAACGATATCTATTCGGGGCATGAGATATTGAGGCCGTTCTACGAGGAACGACCGGCCAAAGCTTCGCGCAGCGGCCCAAGCCAGGGCTCGAAGTGACGCCACTGCTCCACACCGGCACTGGAGATGGGCTGCCTGACCTGCTGCGAACTCGGCGTGCGGATATTGCGTTCGGTCTCATAGAACCGCAGGCAAGCAGCTTCGAAGGGTAACTCGCAGAACTCCAGCATGCGGCGCACCTGGCCTTCCAGATCGGCCACCACGTCCTCATTGTTTACCTGCAAGACAAAACCAGGCAGGGTCCGAGCCCAGTGCGCCATCAGCGCCTCATAGTCGAGATAGTAGTGACCGATGTCCCGCAGGTCGTAGGAAAATTCCTGGCCTTCTGCAAACAGCTGTTTGTAGCCGCTGAAGCAGCACGCCATGGCGTCACGCCGGGCATCGATAATCTTCGCTCGCGGCAAGATCATCTTGATCAGCCCGATATGACGGAAATTGTTGGGCATCTTATCTATGAAAAAAGGAGCCCCCGCCCGATGGATGCGCGTATCTTCTATAAAGGCCTCACCCATCTCCCGACACTCGGCCGTAGACAGCGTATTCAGCACCGCCGGATAACCTCCACCGTCCTTGCGCCGGCGCAGGCGCTGGGACAGCGACAAGATATTGGGCAATTCCAGGGTGCCGTCGATCTGGCTGTGGGAGGCGAGGATCTGCTCGAGCAAGGTTGAACCCGCCCGGGGCAGGCCGACCACAAAGATCGGCGCTGGGTCCTCGCAACCCGACCGACTGTGGCTGCCAAAGAAGTCGGCGGTGCAGGTCTGTGCGACCGCGCGCATCTCAGCCGCCATTTGCTGCGCATCGTAGCGACTCTGAGCTTTCTTCAGCGCGTTGCCCTGCTGATAAAAGTCGAACGCCCGCGCAAACTCTGCACGATCCTCGTATGCCTTGCCCAGCGCAAAGTTGACGTAGACCCGATCCATGAATCCCAGATCGGGATCATCATGCACACCCAGCATCTGGTCGACCTGCTCCGCACTGAAACGATAGGTTTTAAGGTTTGCCAGTGCGTAGTGGGACTCACCGTGCTGGGGCCGTGCCACCGCCGCCTTTGCATAGGCCGCAACCGCCGCCTCGGCGCGATCACTGGTTTTGAGTGCATGGCCATAAGTTACCAGTGTCTGCGGATCTTCGGGAATCTCTTGCAGCACGTTCTCGAGCATGTCGAGCGCCTTGTCAAACTCTCCCGTCTGCATATGCTCTACGGCACATTGGGACTTCACCTGCAGATTGTCGGGGTGTGCGGCCAGCAACTTCAGCGCTTGGTCTTTGGCCGCGGCAAACTTCTGACGCTTGCGCAGGACGTTGACGTATTCCATCTGCACGTGCAGATCGTCGGGTTCGAACGCCACCGCCGACTCGAGGAGAAACTCAGCATCTTCGAGCACGCCGAGGCGTATCCCAATGTCGGCCAGCAGCCGCATGCCATCCACACTGTCCGGCTGCTTTAGAAGGAAAGCGCGACAGATCTCCTCCGCTTTGAGCAACTTGTTCTGGGAGATCAGGTCCATCACGGTGCGCAGCTCTTCCGGCACTGCCAACAAGCGCTGCAACTGACCCTGCATCTGCAACGCCAGGCGCGGTCGCTCGAGACCGTGAAGGATCTCGACACTCTCGCGCAAGCTCGCGACCAGAGAAGGATTGAGACGCAGGGCGCGCCCATACGCCTGCAGGGCGAGTTCGCCAGCACCTGCGTCGCGATAGAGGTGGCCTTCTTCCTGGTGCGCGCGGCTGTGTCCAGGCGCGAGGCGCTTCAGACGGGCCAGCGTGTCCAGCGCCGGCTGGGGTTGTCTCGCGTAGCGCAGAGCCACCGCTTGCAGATAGAGCGCTTCCAAATCGTCGGGCATTTCGCCCAGATGGGTTTCGAGATCGCTCAGCGCCACGCCAAGCTCGCCCGCCGCGAGCTTGGCCCGTACCTGCGCTAAGTCAGACACACTTTAGAAGTCGTAAGAAACACGCAGCCCGATGGTTTGGGGGCGCGCGAGCGTCACACGCTCGACATCGAAGACAAAGCTACGCGCCAGTTCTGCCTCTTCATCGAACAGATTATCGATGAACAGTTCCGCCGACCAATTGTCCTTCTCAACCCCCGCTGTAAGCCCTACCAGCACCCAGCTCTCGACTTCGGAGTTGTTGATAACGATCACATCACTCTGCGCCTCGGACGAGAATGACACGTGGGGCATCACATGGAAGGTGTATCCCGAGTCCGCGTACCAGTTATAGCGCGCCCGCAGATTACCCTGGAAGCTCGGTGCAAAAGCGAGATCATCCCCTTCGCGCACGTCCTGGGTTGGGGTGATCACCTTGGTGATCTCGGAGTCGAGCACCGAGAAAGCGCCGCTGAGGGTCAGATTCTCCGACGCGTTCCAGATGAAATTACCCTCGACCCCGGTGATTTCCGCGTCGGCTGCATTATCAGAGAAAAATAGGTTGACGATGCTGGGATCGAAGATCGTGGTCTGCAGATTCTCGATCTCGACATGGAAGATGCTGCCATTAAAGCGCAGCGTGCGATCCAGTAAATCAAGCTTCCAGCCTACTTCGATGTTGATAACATCATCGGTCTCCAGTGCGAACGGGACTGTATAGCCGTTCGGGCCGGACGCCCCACCCGGACGGTTCAGCAAACCCGGACGAAAACCTTCTGACCAGGTCGCGTAGATCAGCGTGTTGTCATCTGGCGTCCAGTTCAGCGTGAATTTGCCGATGATCCCGTCGGTCTCCGCAGCATCCGGCGCCCGTAGCGCGCCGACCACCTGAGCGGGAGTAGCGGGATCATCTATATCGTCGAGTGTGTAGGTAATGTGCGTGGTCGGGTCGCAGCTACCGCGAAACGTGAAGCGGCCATCGCCGTTATACAGGTCGCTGATATCGGTCCCAAAGGCGTTGACATCCGCAGCTGAAAACGAGTTACAGAAGGAGCTGTTGGCGCTGCCCTCAAAATCCACCTCGATGTCGTACCAACGCAACCCGGCCGTGACCGAAAATTGATCGCTGAGATCCCATGACAACTCACCAAACACCCCCTTTTGCTCGTCAGTGCGTCGCACGTCATTGCGAAACGCGACATCCTCCGGAAAGGGACCATTGTCAGACCGGTAGCCGGTCATGAATGGGAAGTTGGGTTTGAAGGGACCGAACGGTTCTGCGATCGCAAAGCCGGGGTAGGTGAAATCGTTGCGCTCGGTCAGCTCCAGATCGCTGAAAAACAGGCCCCCGGTAAAGCGGACGCCATGCTCTGCGGGTGTCGTCACCCGAAACTCGTGCGAAGCGACTTCGGTACGCGTGGTGGAATTGACCCACATGGTCGGCGCCTGGCAGGTACCGCTGGGTGCCGCCGCCCCGGGATAGGACACCGACCCATCGCAGATGTAGTACGGCAGGTACTGTCCGACGAACAGATAGTCGGTGTAGTCGACGAGTTGATCGGTATCACGATCCGTATAAGCGCCGGTATACAAGACACTCAATGCCCCCAATCGACCCTCGATGGTCCAGTTGCTGTTGGTAAACTCATCGGTGATCTTGTCTTGGGAAAATCGCTGGATCTCCATCTCGCCGAGATCCGGATCGGTAAAAAACACCCCATCTGAATCCAGGGATTGCTGCATGATCGAGGCACTGACAGTCCAGTCTTCATTGACGTCCCAGAGCGCGCTGAGGCGACCGCCCTGGTATTGGGTCTCGTTGACATTGCTGTCGCGCAAAGACTGTGATTGCAGGAAAGTCACCCCGCTGAGGTCCGCTCCAGCCTGGAAGCCGGCGCGGTTTGTGGAGACTGGCTCACCGTTTTCACGCACCGTACCACCGGGGCGAAAGCGAGCGCTGTCACGCAGATCACGGGTGCCGGAAACCTGATCGATGTAGCCGCCCTGAGTATCGGTGTACCCCACCGCGCGCACCGCGAAGTTATCCGCGAGCGCCAGGTTCAGAACGCCCTCCAGCTTCAGACTGGGATCGCCGTCTTTGGTGAAGGCCGTGCCCACATCCACACTGCCGTATGTGCCGGTGGTGTCCGGCTTGTTGGTGATCAGCCGTACATTCCCCGCCTGGGAACTCGCCCCGAACAGCGTGCCCTGAGGTCCGGACAGCACTTCGATGCGATTTAAATCAGCCGCGTAGACATCCAGGTTGCGCCCGGGCTGGGACAAGGGCTGTTCGTCGAGGTAAAAAGCCACATTGGGTGCAAGCCCTGCAACACCGGCGGTGGTCAGGTTCGGGGTGGTGGAGGCCAGACCGCGAATGTAGATAGTGCTCTGCCCCGGCCCGCTGCCGCCAGCCGTGACCCCGGGGAGTTGGATGAGATAGTCCTCAAAGGTGGCTATCCCCAAATCGTCCATAGCGTCTTCGGTAAGCGCCTGGACCGCAACCGCAACGTCCTGCAGAGGTACCGCCCGTTTGGTAGCAGTCACAATCACCTCTTCGATCTCGCGCTCGGCGGCGGCTGCAGGGACTGCCTGGGTGGCGGTCATCGAGGCGATGGCAGCGACTACAGCTCGGTTGATTTTAGTACGTTGAAATTCCAAAGGACCCCTCCCCTGCTTAGTGTTCAAACTAAGCGTAAGACAAATAAAATAGTTATAAACATCCCGATAAGCCGCGAATCGTACCAGATAGACACACACAAAACTATTGAACCCTAAAGGTCATCTCTATTAATCTTTAGAACTCAATGGAATAGTTTTGGCAGATAAACTGTCTAACTCCCGGATCAGTTTCGGCCGCCACTGGACGGGCTGCGGCAGAGACCGAGAGACGTGGCGGCTATACCGGAAAGAAACACGGATCATTCACCAAGGCCGAGGCTCGATGTCAGAGATCAATCAGGAAGAGCAGGTACTCATCAGCTTGCGCCAGATCATCCGCGCGACCGATCTGTACTCGCGCCAACTCAACAAAAAAGTCGGCTTGACCGCACCACAACTTCTGGTCCTGCAGTCCATTCAGGGGCTGGGCGATGTATCGATCTCCAAGCTCTCCACCGAGGTCAGCCTCAGCCAGGCCACGGTCACCACAATCATCGACCGGCTCGAAAAACGCGATCTGGTCAGCCGCCATCGTTCCAGTCAGGATCGCCGCGTGGTGCACACAACGCTAACACCGAAGGGTCAAGAAATGATCGGGGAAGCCCCCACGCCCTTGCAGGACACCTTCGGCACCCGCTTCGCGCGCCTGGACGACTGGGAGAAGTCGATGATCGTGGCGGCGCTGCAGCGCGTGGCGAGCATGATGAACGCAGAAGAAATCGACGCCTCTCCCGTCTTACACGTCGGCGCGACCATCGAACAATCCCAGGGCAACGAGCCTCCGACGTAAGTCAACCGCCCGCCGACCGGCTGGTCCACGGGCGAAATTCGCTGCATCGCGACACAGCGCAAGAGCAGCGCGCCTCAGAGTTTTCCGCACATCGATCTCGACGCACGCACCCGTGTCACCGACATGCGCGAACGAACAGGCATGCGCACGCGTACGACGAACGGCGCGCTCTCGCAATCCTGCAGGAAAGGTGAATGTCAGGCGTGGCCGGTCAGGCGCACGAGCGCCCCATCGATCTGCCGGCTGACCTTGGTGCAATTGCGGATCATCTCCACCTTGGGCCAGGTCGCGCGCTCCCCATCCTGAATCAGGTTATGGGCTTCCTGCTCCGAGAGCGGCGACAACAAGCGCGTCGGGTCGAAGAAGCGTTGCTGCGGGAGAATGTTGATGTCCGCTGTGTACTCCTGGGTGGCCAGGCCGAACATAGCGCGCGTGTAGACGTTCATCGGATAAAAGTTGCGTACCGTATCCATCACAAAGGGATAAACCGCGCGCATCCAGTCACGCACCGCCGACTGATAGATCGTGGTCCAGCGGCTGAGGAGATTCTTTTCCCCGTCCGGATCCTGCAACATCCAGAACACCATCGGGTTGGTCTGACTGGAAATGAAATGGTTGATGCCGTAAAGCCGCGCGAGACGGCGGGCCGGCAGATCATCCGAAACCGACCCGTCGATCCACTTGCGCGATGGTACATAAGGTTGCCGCTCACCAGCCGCATTCCTGGCGTATAGCGTAACCGGCGAGAACACACCGGGCACCGCACAAGAAGCCAGCGCGGCTTCGCGGATCAGTGCATTGGGCGAGGTGGTCGCATTGAGCAGACGTGAGCGCTGATGGAGTCGTGACGGCGCAACGGACACGTTGATCGCATAACCGGTTTGTTCATAGGCTTCGAGAAACGTCATATCCGGGATGGCGGCCTGGATCATTTCATAAACGTCCTGCTGGCGCATGATCTGGGGCATGCCCCACCCACCCGACGTGCTGTTGGCTGCAGCATCGCGCATCAGGGTCGCACCGCGGGCGAGAATGCCTGGCAGTTCATCGGCGGCATGGGTGCCGATCACGGCTGCGACGACGGAACCGGCGCTGGAGCCCGACACCACCGACGGCAACAGCTCCTGTTCGGCAAGCGCTTTTGCAACCCCGATGTGAAATGCGCCAAGGGAACCCGCTCCGCTGAACATCAGCGCCGAGCGGCCAAAACAACCACGCGCACGCTGAAAGTAGTCTACCTTGGTGCGCTGATCGATCTCCGCCTCGGCAACCGCTTCAAAATCCGCCAGCGCGGCGACAATCTCATCGATATAGCGGGTGATCAGCTCCTTGGTACCCACCCGGGCCTTGGCATAGAGTTGCGGGGCCCCCATGCCACCCATGTTGCCATGCAGCCCTTCGTTCAGATAGAACAGCAGGCGCTGAGCATCGCCGCTGGCGCGGGTTTCCACCAACTCATCGTAACGCGCCCGGATAACGCCGTAGTCATACAGGTTGCTGGTCTCTTCGCGCTTCCAGGCATCCAGCCCGCGACGCTCATCCTCCGCTTCCGCCCAGGCTAACCACTCGTCGTAGCTCTCCAGCACTTTGCCTCCAGTCGCCATACCCACAGTCGCTCCTTTCTTGTTCATAGCCGCCTCGTCCGCCAAGGTCGTCACACCGCACCTCGAGCACCGCCAAGGCCGATGCAACCTGACAAGCAACTTTCGGGCCAACCAGGGGACTTCGTTGATACTCCGGGAAGATTAAACCGACGGAAACGACGCAGAGCAAGCACCCTGCGCACGCACTATTCGAAGGCGGCTGCGGACTCCGCTTGGCGGTGGGAGATCACATTGCAGAAAGCGATGACCAATTCGGGCAACTGGCCGCGCAGCGCACAGCGCGCAAAACGATGATCACTGTTCGGCAAAATTTCCAGCACGTGACGCTGGTGCGTACCCCGCAACTGCGCCCGCCCCCGCAGATGAGCGTGCCACCAGCGCGCTCGCTCTAGACGGGTCTCACCTTGCTCTGCGATCAGCTCATGTTGGCAAACCTGCCCATCCGTTTGTTGGTCATCTTCACCGACCAGGGTGAGGGTCGGCATCTGCAACAGTGCGGCGGAATCAAAGCGCAAATCGCTGAGATGTTCGCTCGCGCCCAGACCATAAGGGTAGGTTTGGCTCTGGGACAATGGCGTGTACCAGCCCGCGGAAGCGCAGATCAGGGCACTGAGCTGATGCCCATGACTCAAGGCAAAACGATGGGCAAACTGCGCCCCCGCGGAAAAGCCGAATATGGGTACCCGTTGCGGTAGCGCAAACCCCAGGTCGCGCACGTCATTAAGAATCTCCAGCAGCGCCCGATCGGCACGCGCTTCCAGTCCATTACGACCCAGACGCTGATAGTCTTCATATGTTCGCGCATCGAACACCGGTGCGATCAAGTTGATGTCCCGCCCCTGGGCGGGAGATGCAAACCAGCTCAACATACCCTCGACGTCGCGAGCCGCATCATGGATGAGAATCAGCCACTTCTGCGATTGGGGATCACAGATCTGGAGTTCATAGTTGATGTGTCCACGCGCTAGCCCGCGCAGGTAACGCTGCGATGCTGCAATCATGCCGTGCTCCTAACTCGCTGCTAACAACTGTTTGATGGTCCCTGCGGACTGCAGATCCTCCTGCCGCCAGACCGGCAACCCAGTTGCCTCCTCTATTTCAGCCACACCGAGGGGGGATGCCGTAAACAGTCCGCTCAAGGCCGCCAATCGCAACCCATGGGCTTCCAGAATTTCGATCCCGGTCCGGGCGGACACGACCTCACCCGCTGCGAATATCAAACGCGGCTGTAGCGCTTTGAGCGTCGCGCAGGTGAGTAGGGGCAGACAGTTTTCGTGCAACAGACCATCGGCCAACTCCAGTAGGATCACATCGACTTGGGCATCGCCCTCCGCCGTCGCCACCAGGGTGGCCAGTGAGCTCTCTATGCGGGCGGGCGAAAGCTGATAGGTGGAGGCAAGCCCGGCATCCGTGGCATCGAGGACCATGTCGGCCCCCGCATCCGCATAGTCCCACGGGTCATCGCCTGCGCCCGTACCGGTGACCTTGAGGGCGGCAACCCCCATGCCCGCGGCACACAGCCCGCGGGTCAACGCGGTGATAACGGTCGTTTTACCCACCTGCATCGCACTGCCGACCACGCAGATCACCGGTTTGCTGCCGACCGCCACCGCCGGAGACAAGCCATAGTGGCTGAGGTTGAGCACCTCGCCCTTATGGTCGAGCAAAAAACCGTAGGGTGTGATCAGGGTGGGCTCTCTCCGAGGGCTGCGCGCCGCGATCACCCGTGCTGCCAATCCGCCGGATGCCACCAGATGACAGCTCCTCAGGTCCTCCGGCACCTGCGCCTCGAATACCCCCGGCGCCTGCAGATGGCCATAGGCAACCACCAAGCGGTCACCCGGGAACAACTGCGAGCGCCGGCCCGAAACCAGATGCAGCTTGGTGTGCTGCGCCACCCGATCGACTTGCGCGAGCAGCAGATCGCCGGCCGCCGGCCGCCGACGGGCCAACGCTGCGACACCACCGACATCGTCCTGCCAGACATTACGCGTGATGTAGGCCCACTTGGCTTCGGCGGAGAGCGGATGGCGGATCAAGCCTTCACCCACGCTACCGGTCCGTTCCGCACGCAGCTTGGCACGGTGGTTAGCTCGGTCTGCACTCGTATCTGAAAGGACCATCCCCGGCTCTCAAACTTACTGCCATATTTGGGAATATATTCCCATTATCGAGAACACGGAAGCAAAAATGGGAATAAATTCCCTCTTTTTCGTAAGTTTTCACCTTATAATTCGCGGCACGGACCAGCACGACGGGGTGCATTGGCATAACTGGCATGAGCGAAGGGGAACTACAGAAGCGCTTGCTCAAGGCAATGCGTCGCGCCCTGCGACCGTTGGTACGTATCATGCTGCGCAACGGCATTACCGCACAGACGTTTCAGGAGCTGGCGCGCAAAGAATTTGTGGATGTCGCGCATGAAGAATTTACCCTGCACGGCCGTAAGCAGACCGCTGCGCGCGTATCGGTCATCACGGGTCTCAGCCGCAAAGAAGTCAGTCGGCTGCAAGCGATACCGCCGCTGGACGATCAGGATCTGTCGTTCCGTAATCGCGCCTCAACGGTGTTGTCCAGCTGGGTGGTCGATCCAGACTTCAACGACAGCAAGGGCGATCCGTTGGATCTACCGTTTGATGGACCATCGCCTAACTTTTCCGATCTGGTAAAACGATACAGCGGGGACATGCAGCCACGGGCGATTGCGGACGAGCTGATGCGCAACGGCGCGCTCGAAGTGATCGACCATCGCTATCGCATGGTCCGGCGCGGGTACGTGCCGCTGGATGACCCGTCAGCGATGATCGATATGCTCGGGACCGACACCGCCGAGCTCATCGAGACCATCGACTACAACATTCAGTCGGGCGACGACAAACGCCTTCAGGCCAAGGTCCTGGCCCAGAACGTTCCGGCAGTGCACCTGCCGGAATTTGATGCATTCTCCAAGCGCCTGGCGCGACACGTACTCGACGAATTGACCCATTGGCTGCGCGCCCGAGACGAGGGCGACGATTTCAGCGGCGAAGATCCGCGCTATGAGGTGGGCTTGGGGCTCTACCACATAACGCGGCTTGCCCGGGGGCAAGGTGATCCGCCCGAGGAATCCAGGAGTACACAACAGGAGAAAGGCACTTGAAGCGCTACATTCGCATCCTTTGGGCAGTCATCGCGGTCGTGATTCTAAGCGGCTGTGGGGGCGGCGGTGGTGGCAGCTCGAGCCAGCCAGCAGCTGCGACCCCGCCCGATCCACCACCCAGCGGCGGCGATGGCGGCGGCTCCAGTCCGCCGGTGGATCAGGACCCACCTAGCGGCGGTGACGGCGGAGATTCGAATCCGCCCGCGGATCAGGAGCCGCCCAATCCGACGCCCGATGCCGGTGGCTCACGCGACACCCCTACGGTCGATAACACCCTGGGGCTGGTATCCGGCGCGGCTGGGCTGGCGAGTGGCTCCGGCGTGGATGGGGTTGCATTGGTTGGCGTCAGCGGCACGGGCCTGGCCGTTGGTGTGTCCGGTACAGGTCTGTCCGTCGGCACCATTCAGAGCTTCGGCAGCATCGTCATCAACGATGAGAGTCTGGATACCGATACCGCAAGCTTCACGATCAGCGGCCTGGCGGGGAGCCAAGCCGAGCTGCGCCAGGGTCAGCATGTGCTGATCATCGGCGACATCACTGCCGGCATCGCTGATGCGGTGATCTACCGCCCCAACATCGTCGCCCGCCTTGACAGCTTGACCATTAAAGACGCCACCCTGGGGCTGGCCACAGGCAGCGCTCTGGCCCAGGATCTGGAATTTGACGCCGCCACGGTCTACGAGAACACCGAGTTTGAACTGCTGAGTGCCGGTCTGCACTACGAGATCAGCGCGATCGTCGAACAAGGGGGTGGCCTGCGGGTGACCTTCATTCGACCGACCAGCACCGCAGATCTCAGGCTGGTCGGTGAAATCGAGAATCTGGACGACGCCACGTTTACCTTGAATGGCCTGACCGTCGACGCGGACAACGCGAGCCTGATCGACTTCGAGGACAACGAGCTGGAAGAGCATGATGTGGTGGCGGTGGAGATCGACCCCAACAGTTTCAACGTGGAGACCGCGACCGCCACCGCCATCTCTGTGACCCTGCTGCCGAGGGTGATCATCGGCCAAGACGCTCCACTCAAGGTCGAAGGTCTAGTGGACAACTTTGTTTCCGCCACCGAATTCAGCGTGCAGAACCAACCCATCACCACCAACTCAAACACCCGGTTTTTTAATGGCGAGGCGGAGGACATCGCGCTGGACAGTCGCCTCCTCGTGATCGGTAGGGTCGATTCCACCGGCACGCTGCTCGCCCAGAGGATATTCCTGGAAGCCAGCGAGAGCATTTTTTTGGTGGGCATGATCGAGGCGATCGATTTGACCCTGCAGACCATCACGGTGTCGAGCGTCGTCTTCGAGGTCCGCGCGCTGACCGATTTCGACGAGTTTGAGGACTTGGACGAATTGCAGGTCGGCGACCTGGTGAGTGTTGTGGGCTATGTGGATGGAAGCGCCAGCGTGGCCGCGGAGGTCGAGCTGTTGGATCAAGAGGAGGATGACGATGAACTGCGCGGTCCCGCCGTCAACATCGATGCGGCGGCGGGCACCTTCACGATTTTAGGCGTCGACATCACCACCTCAGCGGCGACCACCACCTTCGAGGCGGATGAAGATCCTCTCACTCAAAGTCAGTTCTTCGCCCTGTTGCAGCCATTCGACTTCGTCACCGTAACCTGGGCGGAAGGCGCGACCACCGCAGACATCGCCGAATCGGTGTCGCTGGATGACGACGACTGACCTTTGTTCGGAGGGGGCGATAGGAAGACGTGCGCGGTCAGGGTGAGACTTATTCCACCATCCGGCCGAAGAGTATGCGCACCGTGTCCTCAACGTCAGCGCGCATCGCCTGTACCGCGCTGCGCGGGTCGTTGCGCTCCCTACCAACCTCCGGCCCGGGCTGCATATTGAGCAGCAGCGAGGCGATCCCGTGCACCCCCGCCCAAATGGCGCCGCCAAGGCGCACGTCCTCGTGGGGAATACGTTTGGCGGCGATCAGTTCCTGCTCGCAGCGTCGCACCTCCATATAACAGGCCTTGGCCGCGGTTTGCAGACTTTCATAGGCGGAAAAGTCAGCCACCACCCCACCGAACATCAGCTGATATAACACCGGATTCTCCAGCGCAAACTCGACGTAACTCACCCCCATGCCGATGAAACGCGTTTCGATCGGCGCGTCGGATTCGACAATGCTGCGCACCCGCTCGCGCAGTTCGACAAACCCCCGGGTGGCCAACGCCGCAAGCAGGCAGGTCTTGGTCGGGAAATGTCGATAGGGTGCGGTCTGCGAAACCCCGGCTTGGCGTGCGAGCAAGCGCAGACTGAGGCGCTCGGTACCCTGCTGGGCGATCTCTTCAATCGCGAGTTCCATGATGGTCGTGGCCAGATCACCATGGTGATAGTTCGATTTGCCCGCCTGACCGATCTTCGCTTTTTCTGACATGTTCTTCACCCACCTTCGGGCACCATTATCCCCTGGATTCGTGCTGGGACATATACCTTGCCCGCAGTCTAACAGATAGATGTTGACAACGAGTACATTAGTGTTACGATTTTTCCCATATGATGTGTGCAATGAATACATTAATCGGCAAATAGCAGGTGAAGGCATGATTGGTGACTGCAAATTGATCCGCAACAGCACACCGCGCAGCGGTATCTCGATGCGACACTTCTTGTGGCTGGCTCTGCTCACCACAACCACCGCGGTGCAGGGGCAGATCAGCGCACCCATCCTGGTGCTAGAAGCCAGTTCGGGTTACGAAGCGACCCGCCGTTACGCCGGCGAAACGGTCCCCGGCCGTGCGACCGAACTGGGCTTCAAACAGGCCGGTCAGGTGTCGGAGGTGTTGGTCGATGTGGGTAGCAGGGTGACTGTCGGTGAGCCCCTGGCGCGCCTGGACGCCCGCACCCTCAAAGCCCAACTCGCCACGGCGGATGCCGACATCGCGGTCGCCAAGGCGGCGGTGCAAGCGGCCGGGGCACAACTCCTCCTCGCGCGCAACAACGAGCGCCGCCTGCACCGCCTGCGCGAGACCGGGCATACACCCCAACAACTGTACGACGAGGCAAAGCTCGCTCTCGACGTCAAACTTGCCGATCGCCAGGTGGCCAAAGCACAATTGGCACGGGTCATCGCCAGCCGCAATATGGCGCAGATTGCGTTGTCCGAGGCGGTGATCTATGCGCCCTTCCCCGGCACCATCCAAAGTCGCTACCTCGACGAAGGCACCCAGATCCTGCCGGGCCAGGCGGCCCTGCGGCTGGTAGCCACCGACCAAGTTGAAGTCCATGTCGGCATCCCCAGCAAAATCGCCGCCACTCTGCTGACAACAGGGCGCATCGAGCAGGCTGATAAGAACTACCAAGTGCTGTGGCAAGGGCGCGAACTCACCGCGCGGCTGCGCAGCGTCCTACCGGAGATCGACGCCACCACCCGCACCCAGAAAGCGGTATTCACCGTCACCGCGAACGACCTCCCCCTGGGCGCCGTGGTCGAGCTGACCCTGGCTAACTTTGTCTCGCAACCCGGCTTCTGGGTCCCATTGGCGGCATTGGTGGAAAGTGAGCGCGGTTTGTGGGGCGCATATGTCATCGCGGAGGACAACACCGCGCAACGCCGCCTGGTGGAGATCATCCACAACAACGGCGAGCAGGTTTTTGTACGCGGCACGCTGCAGGCGGGCGAGCGGCTCATCCGCGACGGCGTGCACCGCATCGTCCCGGGACAGGCGGTGACCCCGGCCGGGATGGAGGTCGCCCATGCGCGCTGACAGCTTCTATACCAATCCGCGCCTCACCCTACTGTTCATACTCTTTGTTATTACGCTGGGCGGGGTCGCCTTCAGCAGCCTGGCACGCCAGGAAGACCCCACCATGACCGAGCGTTGGGCGGGGGTGAACACGTTCCTACCCGGAGCGACGGCGGCACGCATGGAGTCCCTGGTCTCTGAGCCCATCGAGACCGCACTGCGCGAGATTCCCGAGATCAAACAGATCGAATCCACCTCTAAATCCGGCCTGTCCGTGGTTGGTGTGGAGCTCTACGATCACATCGGCGCCGACCGCGTGGACGCGATCTGGTCCGAGGTGCGCGACAAACTGAGCGACGTCACGGCGACTTTGCCGGCAAGGGCCACAGAGCCTGAGCTGACCATCCGCAAGCCCCTCGCCTCTACGCTGATCCTCGCGGTGGGTTGGAATCAGGATACCCCCATACAATTGAACATCCTCTCGCGTGTCGCTGAGAGCCTGCGTCTGAAGCTCGCCAACCTACCCGGCACCGAGATCGCGGAGTCCTGGGGCGAAGCGGAAGAAGAACTGCTGGTGGCACTCGATCCGCATCGTTTGAACGATGCCGGTCTGACCCCGGCACAGATCGCCGAGCGCATCCGCGTGGCGGATACCAAGTTACCCTCGGGGCGCGTGCGCGGCCCGGCGGCAGATCTGCTGGTAGAAGTAGATGCGGAACTCAGCGGCATCGAACGCATCGCCCGCATCCCGCTGGCGATTGGCACAGACGGCACGGCTCTACGCTTGTCGGACCTGGCCGAGGTGCAAAAGCACCGCCTCGAGCCCGCCAACTCCGCCGCCTGGCATGCGGGGGAACGGGTAATCCTGGTCAACGCCAAGATGCAACCCGGCCAACAGATTGCTCAGTGGATGCAACGTGCGGACAAAGTTCTAACCGCATACCGCGCGACGCTGCCCCGCGAGATCAGCGTGGAGGTGGTTTACGACCAGGCCGTATACACCTCACAGCGTATGGACAGCCTCGCGACCAACCTCACGTTTGCCTTGGTAATCGTGCTGTTGGTCTTGATCTGGTTTATGGGTTTACGCTCGGCGATCACCGTCGGCATCGCCCTACCGCTCTCCGCCGGCATGGTGCTGATCGGCATGCAGTTCATGACCATCCCATTGCATCAGATGTCGGTAACGGGCTTGATTATCTCCCTCGGCCTGTTGATCGACAATGCGATTGTCGTGGTGGAAGACTACAAGCTGAAGCGGGCGCGCGGCGCGGACGTTCCCCAGGCAATCAACGCCGCCATCCGTCATCTGCTGATTCCACTGGGTGCGTCCACCGCCACCACCGTGTTCGCCTTCATGCCTATCGCACTGGCCCCTGGCGGGGTGGGAGACTTTACCGGCACGATCGGGGTCACCGTGGCGCTGTCCGTGGTCAGCTCGTTCGTGCTGGCGATGACCATTGTCCCGGCCATCGCAGGTTTCATCGAGCGGCGCTGGCCGCCGCGGGGCGCGAGCACGCGTTGGTGGACAGGCGGCTACAGGAACGCACAGCTGACGGCGGCATATCGCCGCTCCATCAAACAAGTGCTGGCACGGCCATCCCTGGGCATCGCGATCGGCTGCGTGCTGCCGCTGATCGGTTTTGCCCTAGCCCCCACGCTCACCCAGCAATTCTTTCCACCAGTGGATCGCAATCAATTTCAGGTGCAGCTGGCATTGCCCGCATTCACCTCCATGGACCAGACCCAACAAGTGGTCGCACGCGCCGATGCGGTACTGCGCTCCGACCCGCGCGTCACCGATAGCTTCTGGAGTATCGGCAAGAGCGCGCCACGGGTGTTTTACAACATCATCTCCCTCAACGAACGCGTACCGAGCTTTGCCTCCGCGTGGGTGAACACCACCTCTCCTGAGGCCACCCAGGCCCTGCTGGTCGATATGCAGGCAACGCTGAGCACCGCTTTACCCGAAGCTGAAGTGCTGGCCATCCCGTTCGAACAAGGGCCGCCTACCAACGCCCCGGTCGAGCTGCGCATCGTCGGCCAGAACCTCGACACCCTGCGCAGCAAGGGCGAAGAATTGCGCCGCATCCTCGCCGGCCTGGACAACGTGACCTACACCCGCGCTACCCTGTCGAGCGCGGAGCCCAAGCTCACCTTCATGCCCAATGAAAACGCGGCGGCGCGCGCGGGGATGACCACCGGCGAACTTGCACGCCGCCTCAACAGCGCTCTGGCCGGTGAGCTGGCCGGCACCGTCCAGGAGGGGAGTGCCGAACTTGCGGTGCGCGTGCGCCTCGCTGACGAATTTCGCAACAGCAGCAACGACCTCGCTACCCTGCCGCTGCTGAGCAGCGGCGGTGCGGGCATCCCGCTCGATCAACTGGGCGAATGGCAGTTGGTGCCGACCGCGACCGCCATCGACCGCCGCCAGGGGGATCGTCTGAACACCATTCAGGCTTTCCTGGTGCCCTACACCCTGCCCGCCTCCGTTCTCCAAAAGGTAGAGCAGGCGCTGGTCGATGCCAACTTCGCGCTGCCACCTGGCTACGCGCTGCAGTTCGGCGGCGAAGCAGAGGAGAGCAGCGAATCGATGGGCAATCTCGTGTCGGTCTTCATGTTTTTCGTGCTCGCGATGGCGGCGGTCGTGGTGCTTTCCCTCAACTCTTTCCGCGAGGCTGGCCTGATCGGACTGGTCGCCGTCCTGAGCTTTGGCCTGGCCTTGTTCGGGGTGCGGCTGTTCGGCTATCCATTCGGTTACATGGCGTTGATCGGCTCGTTAGGCATGATGGGCCTGGCGATCAATGGCGCGATCATCGTCCTGAGCGCATTGAAGGCGTCGCCAATGGCCCGCGAGGGAGATCCTGACGCCACAGCCGACGTGGTGGTCAACGCCACGCGCCACATCGTATCGACGACCGCTACCACGATCGGCGGGTTCGTCCCGCTCATCGTCGACGGCGGTACGTTCTGGCCACCCCTCGCCACCGCCATCGCCGGTGGGGTCGCAGGTTCAGCACTGATCGCGCTCTACATGGTGCCGGCGGTGTTCCATACGCTGCATAGGCACAGCGACGCCAGGGAGGCACTCTCCCCCTCGCTCCTGCCTGCGGAGAGCGACCCCAGCAGCCCGCCAACACTGAAGTTATCGGCCTGATACCATCGTCCGTCTTCCGGCGCGCTTGATCCGTGCCGGGGGACTGCGCATAGTGCTCAAGGAGTATCACCGAGGGGGAATGCCATGGCGGAGCAACCGAAGGCGGACACCGTGCGTCTGCAGGCGATGTCGCGGGCATTCATCAGCAGCGCGGCATTGTTCGCCGCCATCGATCTCGACCTCTTCACAGCCGTGTCGCAGGGGGACAACACCCCGGAGCGTTTCGCTGCCCGCCACGACCTGTCCACCCTCAATGCCGAACGCATAATGACGATGTGCGCAGCGGCGGGCTTGCTCTCGTGGCAGGACAACACCTACGTTAACGCACCGGATGTCGAACGTTTCCTGGTGGCTGGGGAGGACCGCTACGCGGGTGCCTGGTTGCAGTTTATGCGCCCGCACTGGGCCCAATGGGGTGACCTCACAACAGCGCTTGCGAATGCCGACGACGCCCGGGTGACCCCGCGCTCGGTTGTGGGCATGACGGTCGAACAGGCGCGGCGCTACCACGAGGCTACCGCCAGCGTCGGTTTCGGCGCGGGTCGGCGCTTTGCGCGCGATGTCGATCTGCACGGCCGTCGCAGCCTGCTCGACCTCGGCGGCGGATCAGGCGCCTACTCGATCATCGCGACCGAGACCTATCCCGGACTGCAGGCGCTGATCTTCGATCTGCCCGCGGTGGTTGAGGTCACCCGTGAGTTTATCGCCCGCCACGACGCCGTGGATCGCGTCAGCGCCATGGCGGGCGACTTCACCCGGGATCCGTTCCCCACATGCGACGCGATCGTGATGGCCAGTAATCTGCCGATGTACGGCAGCGCCGTCATCCAGGACGTTGTCCACAAGTCCTACGCGGCACTCGAACAGGGTGGCGAGATGCATCTCGTCGGCGAGATGCTCGACGATGACAAAGCCGGTCCAACCGACGCAGCGATTTGGGGTCTTGCTGAGGCGCTCGCGAACAGCACCGGCCGCGCTCACACGCAGAGCGAGTGCGTCGGCTATTTCCAACGCGCGGGCTTTGTTGACATAAGTATCCACGCGTTTATCCCAGGGGTATTGACCCGGGTCGCGGGCTACAAGCGCTAGACCTACCCCTGCTGGTCGCGACGATCGGCCAAACGCGCCTGAATCTCCTGCAGGCGCTCGCGCGTCAGCGTGTAGCGCGACATCATCCAGATCGGGATGACGAGAAATACATTGACCAACACGCCATCGGTCAAGGCCAGACGAAACAGCTCGTCCGGCGCAGGCACGGCCTTGCTGCCCGGGCTCATGCCGACAAAGAACTGCAGCAAGAGACCGCCAACGATGATGCCAAAACCGGCCGTCGCCTTTTGGGAAAATGCCAGCGCCGAAAGAAATACACCCTCCTGCCGATAGCCGACCAGCAGTTCCTGCTCGTCCACCAGATCGGCGATCATCGATGCGAACAGGATGCCAGCGATGGTGCTGAAAAACGCCTCCACCGACACATAGGCGATGATCACCACCAGCAGTGTGGTCTCTCCGTTCTCCGGCAGGATATCTGCAAAACGCAGGCAGACTTTGAGGATACCGAGGACCATGCCCGCTGCCAGGCAAGTGATCACCACATGGTGTTTCTGATAACGGCTCTGCAACAGCGGGATCAGGCCGAAGGCCGCCAGTGGACCGACCACCACAAAGGCCGCAACAAAGCTCAGATCTTCCCCGCGCAGGCCCCAGAAAAACGTGGTCATGAACACATCGAACACACCGCCCACGCCGATCACCACAAAATAAAGCATCGTCCCGAACAGAATCAGGCGGAAGTTGGTCCCGCGCAGCGCCAGAATCACCGCGTCGAACAGCATCTTCAAGTGCACCTTCCGCGCCTGCACGGGTTGCAGAAAGTACGGAATTTCCCGGCGCGTCAGATGGGCGGTCAACAAACACCAGAACGTGCACAGAACGCCCAGCAGGATCGCGAATGACTGATAGTTGGCGGGATTGAGCTGACCCTGGACGTATTCATCGTTACCGGCAAACACGACCGCAAACACAGACACCGAAAACAGAGTACCACCCACCCAGCCGACAATGTGTCGATAGGTGACCACCGCCGTGCGCTCCTGGTAGTCGTCGGAGAACTCGGCTTGCAGCGCACTCCAGGGTACGACAAAAGCCGTAAAACTGAGATGGGTGGCAACGGTAAAGAACAGTAGCCACGCCATCAAAGCGATCTGCGACAACGTCGCTGGTGGCGCGAACAGCGCAAACACCGTCAGCCCCATCGGCAACGCGGCCGCGTACATCAAAGGGTGGCGCCGCCCCAGGCGGGATTTGATCTGGTCGGAATAAGCGCCGATCAGAGGATCGGTCACCGCGTCGACGATCAGTGCCAGGGCGAGAATTCCGGACGTAAAACCTGCGGGTACGCCCAGAATCTGGTTGTAGTAGAGCAGCAGAAAAGTGGAGAAGGCGAACGTCTTGTGACTACCGGGCAGGGCTCCCAACCCCTGGTAGATCTTGGTGCTCAGCGGCAACGGCCCGTCGCGCCGCCGCGCACGCCGGTAGACGGTGTCTCCCACATTCACATGGTCGAACTCGGATAGCTCTGCCAAGGCGATCACTCCCTCTTAGAGCTAGGCTTGTTCCAGTTCCAATGGTGGCAGTCCCAGACCTTCTCGGTGCACGTTGTGATAATGGTGCAGTGCCGGCTCGTTGCGGCCAAAAATGTAGTGGCTGCGGGCACCCGAGAGGGCATTGCGCTGAGTATGGGTGGCCGCCGCAAAATCCTCGTCCACGACGATCATGTTGAACCCGACGAAGCGACTCCCACCCGCCTCGATCCCCTGCTGTTCCAGATGCGCGGCGAGCTCGGGATTGGCGTAGTAGCTGTGATGGGTCCGTGAGCGCGCCGGGTCCTGGGCATCCGGATACATGCGCAGCACATCCACACCCGCCGGATCCACCAGGAAGATCACGTTCGGGTAAATAAAATAGACGTTCAGCGTGATCCACCGATACGGCCACTGCTCAAGGGGCATGTTGTTATCAGCGACATACTTGAAGCCACCTTTCTGCGCAAAGACCATCCGGTAATTGCGCCCGAAGATGTCCTGGGTCTGCAGATTGCCGTGGATGTCGTTGGCGAGGGTCTGCTTGTGCAGAACGTCGAAGTGATAATTTTCCCCGAACGTGTCGATGGCCAGCTTCCAGTTGATCTCCGCGTCGATCACCTGCGCTTCGGAAAAAGCGTGGGTGGGTAGTTGCCAGGCTTCCATGTCCTCCGCCAACCCGCCCAGTTGCGCATCGATGTCGATCGGGTCACCCGGGCTCGGCCGCACCCACAGAAGTCCATATTTCTCCGCTGCGGGGAGCTCAACCAGGCCGTGCTCGCCTTTGTCGATACAGCCGAATCGGTCCTCCCGGGCGATGGCGATCAGCTCGCCGGAATTCTTGTATGTCCAAGCATGGAACGGACAGGTGAAACGATGTTTCACCCCACGGCCTTCTTCGACCACCTGCATACCGCGGTGGCTGCAGACGTTAAGGAACGCGCGGAACTGACCCTGGGTGTCTCGAGTTAGGAGGATGGCCACACCCGTCTCGGCGGTCGCAACATAGCTGCCGGGTTGCGGCAGGTCGGTGCTTAAGCCCATCAGCAAGGGGGTCTGGCGGAAGAATATTTCTTGCTCCCGGGCGAGCAACTCCTTGCAAGTAAAGTCGGTCACCGGCGCGCGCAAAATACCCCCCGCATCCACGCTGGTGTTGGTATCCAGGCCGTGCCGTAGGGCCTTGAGAATGCGCGCTCGCTCTGCCTGACGCATCTTGGTCCACTCCTTCCTCTACTTCTCGCCGCGCGACAATCTCGCTAAAGCCACCGGGATTGTCAAATAGCTGTGGAGGTGCCCAATCATCATGGGAGCAACCCCAGAGACGCCTCTGCATAACCGCGCAGGCGAGCGTCATGTGCCCAGTTCCGAGCACGCTCCAGATACGCCCGGCAGCGTGGATTGCCGAGCAGCCGCAGGGCTTCCCCGAGCAGATAGTTGACCCGCGGCGCCCAAGGGGCGCGGGCCTGGGCCACCTTTAGATAGTTCAGCGCCCCACCCGGATTGCCGGAATACAGCTCGGTCACACCGAGCCATAAAATCGCGTGATAGTGATCCGGATTCTGCGCCAGCACCTCGCGCAGGATGTGCGTGACATCCTGCCAGTCGACCAGGCACTGCATCGAGCGATCGAGCGGACACGCATCCATCGCCTGCACGGCGGTCTCGAGGAGTACTTCCGGGTGCTGGGGGTCCAGTTGCTGAGCGCGCTCAAGACTGCGGCGCGCAGCAGCCCGATCGAAGCGTCGCTGACCAGCAGCCAGCGATGCCCACAAACCGGCATCTTCCGGCGCCCGCTTCAGCAAGCGCTGATAGGTGCGTGCCGCATAGCGCGGATTCGGGGTCAGCGCCGTCGCCGCCAGCAGGCGGTCGACCTCATCGCGGGAGAGTTTGGACTCCCGCACGCCTGCCGCGGGCACCGGTTCCAGCTCAAAGCGACGCACGCGCCAGTCCGCTGCCTTGTTGTAAGCCGTAACGGCGCGTTGCAGATCGTCCGGGGACAGCCCCAACTCTCGCCAAATCGGCTGCTCTCTGGTCTCGAGGTGACGATCCAGCGCCGCTGCGACTCCCGGCTTGTCCTGCAGCAGATATCGCGTCAGGTGGGCTGAGCGTTTATAGAACGAAGTGATCCGTCCAAGCGGCCAATCATCCAGCCGGGTGACCGCTGTCATTGCCGGCAGATCAAAGTTGGCGATCGGGCGGCGCAGGTACTTTTCGGGCATCGCGAGCGGGGCACTAGCGACCTCCACACCTTCCTCACGCTCGAAGCGGGTGGTGGACAGGAGGGTCGCCAAGCCCTCTTCGTACCACAGCGGCACGCTACGCGATGCCGTGCGCAGCCGGTAGTGCACGTGTTCATGGAGCAGATTCTGCAACCACCCGTCCGGACCGTCCGGGCCCACAACCAGCGTGGTGCGCGAGAGACGCGGTTGGGTAAATGCGGCGAAGTGGCGGGAGCGATAGATGCGCGCGAACTCGCGGCGTTGCGCGAACACGACAATCCGCAAAGGCGGTGCTGCAAACCCATCGCGGGGTACATACGCATCCATAACCTGATCGAAAGCCCGCAAACGCTGCAGCAACGCGCGCGCTTTAGCGGCTGGTAAATCCGCTACGAGCGTGATTTCATCCGCCTCATAACGGCGCCAATCCGCGGCACCGGACACTGCAGCCAAACCAATACAGATGAGGAGCGTGACTTGGAGCGCACGGCCAAACCGACGTCGCTGGATAAGCTGCTGCGCAACTTGCCGCCCAGCCAGGCGCGCGCGCGGCGCACTACGGCTCGATGGCCAATCTTGAGCTACCGCCACTTGGTGCTGAAGGGGTTTTGTCTGTTCGCCGTCTCCGGCGTCGGCGCGCAGGAGTTGCGCGCCCGCATCGATGCACTGCCGCAACGCATGACCTGCACCGCAACCCAGACTGCCGGCTTTCATGACTATCCGCACAACAGCCAGGGTTACGAGGCGGTGGTATTCTTTGAGAGCAGCTTTACCCTCACCGTCAACCGCGTGCTCATGAATCATCTCGCGACAACATCTGCGTATGATCTTTTTCTCAGCTTAACCCAGGACGGCGAAGTCATCGAATTGCAGTGCAGCCAGGTGCGGGCGCGGGGCAACCACTTCGGTGTCAGTTGTAGCAGCCAGCCTCCGGCTGACCTGCTGTTGCTCAACCTCGACAACCTGCGTTTCACCCGCACCGCCATTGGCGGCTGGACGTTTTCAGCCATCGAATCCCCGGCCGCTAACACCCCTGCCCCGTCCGCGACCAACGCTGAAGGCGAATCGATCTATGTCGAATATGGCCGCTGCGAAGGGGCGTCGGGCTAGTTCTTAACGGCGCGTTCCGTCGACGTGCCGCGCGTTTCAGCAGCCCGTGTCTGCGTGTCCAGCAGTTCGGCTTCGCGCAACGCCTCGGCTACCGCGTTGCTGATCGGCGCCTGTTCCTGCACAGGTTTTTCCGCGGTTACGTTGATCTGCTCGATCGATTGCAAACGCTCTTTCACCTCGAGCGAGGGTACCTTTACCGTCCGCTCTCCCTCCTGGGAAGCCGCCAACGTGCCCACGGCGCATAACGCGGCCGCGGCACCCAACACGATTCTCTTACCCATACTCTTAACACTGTAGGACATCGAGATTCTCCTCATTATGACCCTGGCCTGATGACCCGGGTATGATCGCCTCAGTTCGAATCCGCACGCCCGCCAGCGAACGGATCGTAGTCGTCACGGTGATCCCAGACCGACCGCTCATTCATAGCATAGATAAAACGATAGCTGCGATGGCTGCCCTTGCGTATACGGTTGTCCGAGTCGAGTAACCATACCGCACCATCGGGCAGTCGCATAGCCAACACCGCATGATGGCCGCGCACGTTGCGCTCGCGGGTGATGAGCACCCGCATATCGTCGGGATCGTACCCCAGCTCCCGAAACATGAAGTACTTGGCGGTGGCATAATCTTCACAATCGCCACGCCGGGTGAGAAATTCGTGCAAAGTCGCCCAGCGATTGCGTTGGATACCCAGTTTGTTGCCGGCTTCGTCGTAGAGTCGCTTGGGACGATCATCGTCATAGCGTGTGCGGTTGATGTAGAGATTGACCAGATCGATCTGCTCTTCGGTCGATAACCCCCGCGCCCGCGCTAGTACCCGGTTGAAGGATACCAGGCGGCCACGACACCCCGCGCCACGCTCGGTACACGACAGCAGTTGCTCGCGCTCCTCGGCGTGCGCCTTCAGGGTATCCCGCCAACTGTCGAACTGTTGCGCGGGTGCCAGATAGTCGGCGCTGCTGGCAAAGCTGTACGCGCCGGCCATTTCAGAGCCGAAGACCAACGCGGGCAGCCCCCAGAGCAACCCCAATATAGTCCAACAACTTATATCTTGGTGGAACGACATAGTGCGCATAGTAACCCGTATCGGACGTCCGTGCCCGCGCACAGCTTCTCACCGGCGGGATATCCATCACAGGAGCGGCCGACCTGTCCAAGCAAGGGGAAGCGCGGTAGAGTGGAGTTGATCATAGAGCGCAAAGGGTAAGGATGCGGGCTGCAGCTATCGTCATTGCATTGGCCGTCGGGTGTGGGGCATGCAGCACCACTGCGCCCGAGCAGCGCACGCCCTTGCAATACGATCCGGCGCTGCTCAGCGGCGCAGCTTTGTTCGGCCGACCGATCCCGCCGTCTCGCGCACCGGCCCACGACATTCTCGGTGCAGACGCCGCCATGCACGCGTTTGTCGGTGACATCGTGGACAAACGCCTGGCTGTGGTGCGCTTCAACCGTCTGCTCGACAAACTCGCGGACAGCGACTTCTTCACCAACACCTACGATGCGAACGTCACGCTCACCGCGAGCGAGACCTTTCACCGCAAGATCGGCAACTGCATGTCCTACAGCAATCTGTTCGTGGCTCTCGCCCGCCTGGCCGGATTGGAGGTGCGTTTTCAGATCGTGCCGCAGTTGTATCCGACCTGGAATGCTGAAGACGGCGTGCTGATCCGCAACAACCACATCAACCTATCGGTCCGCGGTCAACGTTTCGATCGCAATCGCGCCAATGGCTATACGATCGACTTCAATCTGGTCGAGCCGGACCCGGATAGCCAAGTCCAACCCATCAGCGACGCCTACGCGGCCTCGCTGTTCTACGCCAATCTGTCGGTCACGGCCCTGATGGAAGCCGACGTTGAATTGTCCTTCGCCTATCTCAAACGCGCCTTTGCCGCAGAACCGCGCAACCCAGATCTGTGGATCAACCTGGGCGCTCTGTACAATCGCTTTGGCGAACACCGGCTGGCGATCGACAGCCTGTTGGTCGCGCAACAAATCGCGCCACGCGATCGCACCATCGTCTCCGCGCTCGAGCGCAGCTACCGGGTGGTGGGCGAGATCGAGGTCGCTGATCGCCTCGCGGTCAAAGTACGGCGGCATCGCAACGCCAACCCCTACTATCACTTTGCGATGGCGCAACAAGCTGCTCAACGTGGGGACCACGATGCCAGCAAAGCCGCGATCGAAGCAGCACTCCGGCTCAAAAAGGACGAACCCCGCTTCCATCACCTGCAGAGTCTGTTATACCGTAGGACCGGGGAGACAAAACTCGCCGATGCAAGCTTACGCCGGGCCCGCAAGCAGGGTTGGCGCGGATAACACAAAAGATCGGGCGGAGAGAGCGCCTGACCAGGACGGCAACCTGGTAATCGCCGGGCGAGAGACTCAAGGGGAGACAACAAAATGACACCGATCGGACGCAGAGACCTGCTCAAGGCCGCGGGGGCGATGACGGCGGCCACACCCTATCTGGCCCACGGCCTGCCAACCGATAACCAGCCACCCAACGTGGTATTCATCCTCGCCGACGATATGGGCTATGGGGACGTGAGCTATCTGAATCCGGATTCTCAGATACCCACGCCGAATATCGATCGTATCGGTCGGGAAGGCATTTTTCTGCGCGATGCCCACTCCCCCTCCGCGCTGTGCACGCCTACGCGCTACGGCATCCATACCGGGCGCTACTGCTTCCGCACCCGCATCAAGCGCAGCGTCACCTGGGGTTACAGCCGGCATCTGATCGAACCGAAGCGTATGACGGTGGCATCCTTGCTGCGAGAGCATGGTTATCGCACCGGATGCTTCGGCAAGTGGCATATGGGCATGGATATGATGACCCGCGACGGGCGCGGCATCACGGAGGACGATACGATCGTCGACCAGCGCAGCTATCGCGGTGATATCGACTGGGCCGCGCCCATCACGAACGGTCCCACGGCTATCGGCTTCGATGAGTTCTACGGCATCTCCGCATCGCTGGACATGCACCCCTATATCTGGATCGACGGCGATCGCTTTGTGGGCACCTGCACCACCGAGCAGGATCTGCTGTTCAACACCCGTGACAATCTGCGTCCCACTCATGGCGCCAACAGCGGGCCGTCCCACGCGGACTTTGTGGCAGAAGACGTCCAGCCAGAAATCACGCGCAAAACCGTCGAGTTTATTCGCCGACAAAGCACCGACCGACCGTTCTTCGCGTGCATGGCGCTGGCTGCACCACACATCCCGATCGTGCCCAGCAAAGCCTACCAGGGCCGCAGCAAGATTGGGCCCTACGGCGATTTCTGCATCCAGGTGGACGATGATATTGGCAAAGTCCTGGACGCCCTGGAGCAGCAGGGTGTGGCCGACAACACGCTGATCATCTTCACGGCGGACAACGGTTGCGCACCCTATATCGGCGTGGAAGCGATGAACGAGATGGGTCACTACCCGAGCTACGTATTCCGCGGGTACAAGGCGGACATCTACGAAGGCGGCCATCGCATACCGTTTCTGGCGCGCTGGCCACGGGCGATCAAAGCCGGCAATAGTTCGGCGGAGATCGTCTGCCTGACCGATTTGTTAGCCACCTGCGCGGCCCTGGTGGGCGCCTCTCTACCCGACGATGCGGGTGAAGACAGTTACAACATTCTGCCCGCGTTGCTCGGCCAGACCTCGAGTACCCCGATCCGTGAGGCCACCGTGGCCCAGTCCGGGGACGGCAGCTACAGCATCCGCCAAGGTCGCTGGAAACTGGAGCTGGCACCAAGTTCGGGCGGTTACTATCGTCTCTCACCCGAAGAGGTTGCCGCACAGGGGCTGCCGGATATCCAACTATATGATCTTGCGGCCGACCTCGGCGAGACCGTCAACGTGCAAGGCCAACACCCAGCTGTGGTCAGGCGTCTGAGCGAACTGCTGGGTGAATATCAGCGCAGCGGCCGCTCGCGCTGATCCAAGCCAAGGAGCCCAACCATCGATCTCGCAAAGCTGGACACCCTGGCGGCGGAATTACAGCACGATCTCGATCATCGCCAGATCAGGCGGCTGTACGCCGACGGTCGAGGTCCGGACAACATCACCGAAGCTTACGCTCTGCAACGTGCGCTGCGCCGCGTGCGCGAGGCGCGTGGTGAACGCGTGGTCGGTTTCAAGATCGGCTTCACCAGTCCGACCGTGCGCACCAACGCGGCGACGCTCATGGGCCTTGACGAGTCGGTCCACGGATATCTGTGGGAACGTGAGGCCTACCTAAACGGTGCGGAGGTCGCCCACGCCAGACTCGGGATCGAAGGCGAGCTTGCGGTGTCCCTGATCGAGTGTGCGGGGGACAACGTCAGCAACTGGGTGGTGGACTATCAGCCGATCATCGAGCTGCACATGCTGGGCTATCGACCGGAGCAGATGTGGGACGGTCCGCCAGCGGACAATCACGGCCGCCGCGGCCTGGAGTTGATCGGCACCAACTGCGTGCACACCGGTGTGGTGCATTGTGACACGCAGCGCCGTGGCAGGATCGCCGAGATTCCCCTCGATGAGATCATGCGCGTGCACATCGGCGGAAAATTGATCGAAGAAGTCACGCTCACCGAGCTGGCGGTGGATGGCGTTTACGGCCCGGCGGGGACCATCGGCTGGCTGCTGCGCACCCTGCGCCGCGAAGCCAACGGCGAGGATGCACTGCTAAGACCGGGGACACAGCTGCTGTGTTCCACCCCGGGAGGTCTTTATCCGGTGCCTTCGGGTCAGGGCGTCGAAGTGGCATTTGCGGGTATGACCACACGTTGCACCGCGGACTAAAAACCCGAACTTAAGCCTGTACGAGCCTCAGCATCACATTCCCCTCCTGGCGCGTATCGAAGTACGCAGTCGCACCGTCCTCGGACCGGCGCAGACATTCGACCCCCTTGGCGGCCAAACGCTGGGCCTCGACCTCCAAGTCATGCACCGCAAACGCGATGTCGTTCACACCGTCGCCGCGCAACGCCAGGGAGTCCGCGTAAATACTGTGCGCGCCGGTCGCCTGATAGAACGACCAGGTGAGCGGACCGACCTGCACCCCCTGCGAGCGGGTCCCGAGAGCGGTATCGCTGACCGCCTCGTCAGATGCGGCAAAGCCTAAATCCGCGTAGTACGCCATGCTGTCGGCAAGGCTATCCACCCCGATGCCAACCCCGAGGAAACGCCACGCAGGCACCAACGGGTGAGTCTGATTGTTCGCCTTCCATGCCCGCTCCCAGTCGGTGGGCGGCGGTCGTAGCGAGATCATCAGATCTCCGTGGGTGCGCGTATCGAGATAGTTCTCCACGGTCCGACCGTTGACCCGTGCGTCAAACATGAGTTCACAGCCGCGCGCGAGCAGCGCGTCCGTGTCCGCATCGATGTCCGCGGAGTTGAAACAGATGTGGTTGATCCCAGGACCCTTGGCGGCCAGGTATTCACTGATGAACATCCCTGGACCCGGTCGCATCGGATAGCACTCCAACTGGCAATCGCCGATCTGGCTCTCGCCGTCCGTGAACGTGTGCGCACCACCCGTGGGGTAAGTGTGGGTGACGGGGTCACCGTCGAGCTTGCGGTAGTACATCAAAGAACCCTCGCCGGGTTCATGCGGCAGCAAGGGCTGCGGCCCAACGCTAACCCCTACGCCGATGCTCTGCAGATAGCGCAGCGTCGCGTTGCGATCGGTAATCATCAGCCCGACGTGATTCAGCTCCCAACCTTCTCCCAGCATCTTTTCCCCCTCGTTTGACCTTCAGGCCATGTACCCACCATCGACACACAGGACGTGGCCGGTGACATAACTGGCTGCGTCGGATGCGAGAAACACCGCAGCATTGGCCATCTCTTCGAATGTAGCTACCCGCCCCAGCGGCAGGTTTTCCGGTCCGGTAGACCACGCTTCAAACTTCTGCTGTTCGGTGGGCTCGGGGGGCGGCGCCTTGGGTTTTTTGGGCACGCGGTCCGGGTTCTCTCGATAGTAATCTCCAGCCGGATGCTGTTCCCACTCCACCAGCGACGGCGCCAACGCGTTGACCCGCACGTTATACGGACCCAGATAGCGACAATACTGGCGCGTCATCATCGCGATCCCGGCCTTGACGATGGCGTAGTTACCCATGCCTTTATCCGCATGGGCTTTGAGCCCACCACGAGAGGACAGATTGATGATGCTACCGCTGCGTTGTGCCTGCATGATCGGAGCGACGGCCTGATGCATGAGCCAGTAGCCCTTGAGGTTGACGTCGGTGAGCTTGTCCCAGCCGTCCTCGTCAAGTTCCAGGACCGAATGCCGGTGGTACATCACCGCGACGTTCATAAGGATGTCGATGCCACCCAAGGTTTTTGCCACTTCGCCGACCAACGCATCGACGCTGGATTTGCGGGAGATGTCGGCCTGCACCGCGAGCGAACGCCGACCCATCGCCGCGATCTCATCCGCCACGGCCTGCAGGCGTCCGTCTTCAATATTGAGGTCAGTAACGGCCACGTCGGCACCCGCCTCGGCTAGGCCGAGCGCAAAACCTTTGCCCATATTGCGACGGCCACCCACCACCAGGGCTTTTTTGCCCGCCAGTGAAAAATCTGCAATCCCCATCTGTTCCCCAAGCCCTCTCTTCCCAAGCTATTCATCGCTGCCAATGTCGCCGTCTTACAACGCGGCTTCCACCCCATCGGTAACGCACAACGTGGCGTAAAGATAGCGCGGTTCAAGACAATCTGCACGGCGCTAAACCGGGGCCTATCGCGGCTGCCGCGCACGCACTAAGATGCACGCCTCCTCCACAGCGAGCAAAAGGCGCTACCTATGGTCCGTCAGCCGAATCCACGCGCACACCCAGCCGGCAGGGGCGCCTGATGCCGATCCTCGAGTTGCGCGGCGCCCAGTTGGCCTTTGGCCACATACCGCTGCTGGACGATGCGAGCCTTTTGATCGAACCCAGGGAGCGCATTTGCCTGGTCGGGCGCAACGGCACGGGCAAGTCGACTCTTCTCAACGTGATCAGCGGCGCACAAGATCTCGACGCCGGTTCCCTGTGGCTGGCGGACGGCATCAAGGTGGCCAAACTCGCCCAGGAGGTTCCGGCCGGCGGCTCCGACACCATCTACGCCACCGTCGCGAGCGGCCTCGGCGACATCAGCGGCGTGCTGGCACGCTACCATGCCCTCACCGCGGATATGTCCGGCGACCCCGACGAGAACCTGCGTCAGCTGGGCGAAGTTCAGGCCGAGATCGATCGGTTGGACGCCTGGGAGGCTGCGCAGAAAGTCGACACGGTTCTCTCCCGCCTGCGCCTGCCGACGGACGCGTTGATGTCCGCTTGCAGCGGCGGTATCCGTCGCCGCGCAATGCTCGCTCAGGCCCTGGTCGACGCACCCGACCTGCTGCTCTTGGATGAACCAACCAACCATTTGGATATCGATTCGATTACGGCTCTCGAAAGCGCGGTAGCGGAGTTTGTGGGTGCGATCCTCTTTATCACTCACGATCGCACGTTCACCGACACGTTAGCCACCCGCATCATCGAGCTCGATCGCGGAGTGCTCACGGCCTATCCAGGCAGTTATGCCGAGTACCAGGCGCGTAAAGAGGCGGATCTCGCGGTGGAAGCTGACCACAACGCCAAATTTGACAAAGTTCTGGCGACGGAAGAGGTATGGATCCGCCAGGGTATCAAGGCACGACGCACCCGCAATGAAGGGCGCGTGCGCCGGTTGGAGGCGCTGCGTCGCGAACGCGCCGCGCGGTTGGAACGCCAAGGCCGAGTGAAGCTGAGCGTGGATCAAGGCAGGGACTCGGGCAAGCTGGTCATCGATGCTGAAGACGTAGGCTTTCAATACGGCGACGAGACGATCATCCAGCACTTCTCCACCACAATCCTGCGCGGCGATCGCATCGGCATTATCGGTCCGAATGGCAGCGGCAAGAGCACGCTTCTGAAGCTCTTACTCGGCCAACTCGTGCCCGCCACCGGCACCATCAAACAAGGAACTCAACTCAACGTCGCGTACTTTGATCAGGAGCGCGAGCAGATCGATCCCGAGCGCACGGTGAAGGACAACCTGGCGGATGGTAACGATCAGGTGCAGATCGGTGACAAGAGCAAACATGTCATCAGTTATCTGCGCGATTTTCTGTTCGCACCGGAACGCGCAAATTCACCGGCCAAGACGCTCTCGGGTGGTGAACGCAACCGGCTCCTGCTGGCCAAACTTTTCACCAAACCGGCCAACGTACTGGTCTTGGACGAGCCGACCAACGACCTGGATGTGGATACCTTGGAGCTTCTGGAAGAATTGTTGAGCGACTTCAGCGGCACCCTCTTGCTGGTCAGTCACGATCGCAGCTTCCTCGACAAAACCGTTACCAGTACGCTGGTGCTGGCCGGGGGTGGCCGCGTGGAAAGCTATGTCGGCGGGTATAGCGACTGGTTGCAACAGCGCCCGGAGCAGACCCCTAACAAAACAAACTCCCCCACGGCCAGCGCGCCGCGTCCCAAACGCCGGGATCAGGCGGGTAAGCTCAGCTACAACGAAAGCCGGGAGCTGGCCGGTCTGCCGGAACAGATCGAACGCCTGGAAGCCCAACAGGCGCAGATTAGCGAGGAGGTAGCGCAGAGTGACTTTTACCAACAGCACCAGGACGCTATCGAAGCGACTATGACGCGGTTGGCCGACGTTAACGCGGCTCTGGAACAAGCCTACGAACGATGGACCGAACTGGAAGAGAAAGGCGGCGGTTGAGCCTCCGTCGCTGTGAACCCGGACCTGTATGTTCGCGCCGGCGGTCGTTCGAAAACGGGCGTCAACCCCTACTTTAGACAGTGCGCGTCGCCACCGCAGGTGAGACCCGACAAGCATGTCGTGCGGGGCCGTACACCGCCAACTGGCCGATGAGCAGCAAGCCGAGCATGCCCAGCGGAACCCCAACCCAATCGATCTTCGGGAAGCTCATGGCATCCACCAGTACGATATTCAAGCCAACGGTCATGACCGCTCCCAGTACCACGCCCGCGCCGGTGATCATCGCGTTCTCGACCAGAAAGTAGCGCAGCACGTCACTCTGGGTTGCGCCGAGGGCGCGCCGTGTGCCGATTTGTTTAGTACGGCGCCGCACGCTGAAACTCGCCAGCCCGAGCACCCCGACGGCGGTGATGAACAGCAACACGGTCATCACCGCGATAAGTAGTTTCGACAATCCTTCGTCCAGCCGATAGGACTGCTCCCGGGTCTCGCCCATCGAGCGCATGTTCATCACTATGCGCTGAGCATTGGCATCCGCCAGTCGCGCCTCAATCTCAGGCATCATCGTATCGCGTTGTCCCGGTAGCGTGCGCACCAGATAGCGGCTGGAGCCCACCGCCAGCTTCTGCGGGACCAGAGTCACGTGCTCAATGTTGTTCCACTGCACCCACGGCGCATGGAGCTTCTTGACCACACCGATGATCTGCTGCGGTTTGGTATTCTCTATGTACACCGTCTGTCCGATCACCGCCTCCGGCGCAAGGTCAGGGAACATCGACGCCGCGAGGGTCTCGGTGACGATGATCAGGTCCGGCCAGCGACTGGAGTTAGGTGTCCGCCACTGAACATCACTGGCGGCAAAGTTGCGTCCGGCGACCAGCTCCACCCCCATGGTATCGATCGCCTGCTCATCGACCATGTAGATCGCCGTGCCGTAACTCTGCGTATCCTCACCCGGCTCGACCCTCAATCCCATAGACCAGCCGCTGCCGCTCAAGGGGATCGCGTTGGTGGTAATGGCGTTGTGCACCCCTGGCGTGCGGCGCAACAGGTCGAGGTCCTCTTCGATGGCCGACTGCGTGTTGAATTGTTCGCCGATACCCACGCTGACGACGTGGAACAACTCATCCTCGACCATGCCGCTGGGTCGCTCCACCAACGCCAACCGCTCGCTGATCATGTACCAGGAATTCACCACCACCGTCATGGTAAAGGCGATTTGCAGCGCGATGAGGATCGCGCCGATTTTGTTGCGCAACGCCGCGCGGATGATCGGACCAAGTTCTATGCGTGACAAATCCATGCCGGCCTCACTGTGATTTCAGTTGCAGCGCGGGCGCGATATTACTCGCCCGCCAGGTTGGATAGAGTCCCGCCGCTATGCTCGCCAGCACTGCCAGCACGATCGCGGAAGTGACCATTACCCAGTCGAGTTGAACAAATGGCTCTACGAGATTACCCAGCAACAGCACCAGCCCCTGCAGGCCGAGCCACGTCAGCGCAAGGCCAAGAATGCCACCAACGATACCGATACAAGCCGATTCCACCAGGTACTGCGCAAACAGAGCGCGCTTGCTGGCGCCCAGCGCACGGCGCAGACCGATCTCAGGGGCCTTACCCAGAAACTTGGATAGCAGCAGACCGATGGTATTGAGCAGACATACCGCCAGGAACAAGATCGCCACCACCAGCATGATGCGCGCCTCTTCCTGGACCACCTCCTGATTAGCCAACCAATCGTTGACGTCACTCAAGCGATTGTTCAGAGGACGCGGGAACCGTCCAAGCGTTTTCTGATCGCGCACATAGTCGTCGAGAAAAGCCAGATACTGCGCTCTGGCCACCGCATCGGGCAGCTCGACCCACATCTGGACCCAGATACACTCGGAAGCCAGAAATGCCTCGAAGCCGGACTCGTCGTTCGGCTTCCAGCAGTTGGTGTTTCCCGAGCGCGATAGCCGCAGATCGATAAGCACGTTGAACGGCACAAATATCTCTTCCACCTGATTGAAAGGCCCGGTGGTGACGTCGTAGAAGCGTGGCATCGGGCGCCATTCGTCCATCACCCCGATCACCTGGAACAGGTGCCCGCCGAGCCGCACGCTGCGCCCGACAGAGTTCTCACCACCGAACAGACGATCGTTGGTTCGCCGGGACAGGACCGCAACCAGCTCGCGCTGTTCGTCAGCTTGTTGCGACCAACCCGAGCCGAACAGGAAGGGCACTTCGAACATCGGGAAAAAGTCCGCGTGGGTGGCACGACCGGACGCGGTAAAGGGTTTGATGTCGCGATCGTCCGGCTCCACCACGTAGGATGCCCCGACACTCGCCACCTGCCGGGGCGCGCGCGCCGCAGCCATGAGGGCCATGGCATCGGTGTAGGTCAACTGGTCCGGTGGCTCATTCGGTTCGTCGAAAGGAGAATTGGGATCCCAACTGTCCACCTGCACGTAGAGGAGTTGACCGCTCTTGTTCGGGATCGGATCGCTCCCCATCACATAGTTGACCGTCACGATGGTCATACAGACGCCGATGCCCAAACCGATGGCCGCGATCATCAAAGCTGAAAGTACCCAGTTGCCGCGAATGCTGATCGCGGCCAAACGGAAATAGTAGCCTAACATGTCAGCTCACCCGCCGATGCGCGCGCGCGGCGCCGGTTTCCTGCAGCTCGACGCGGCCATCTTTCAGGCGCACCAGCTTCGGGGTCTTGGCAGCCAACTCCAAATCGTGGGTGACCATCACGATGGTGGCGCCGGCATCGTGCAATTGGTGCAGCAACGCCATCACACCATTGGCGGTCGTGCTGTCCAGATTACCGGTGGGTTCGTCCGCGAGCAGGAAGCGCGGCTCCCCAGCGAGGGCGCGCGCGATGGCGACTCTCTGCTGCTGCCCACCCGACAGTTGGCTGGGGAGGTGTTTGGCCCGCCCGGCAAGTCCAACCATATCCAGCTTGTCCATGATGCGCGCACGCCTCTCGACAGCGTTGAACCCGCGATAGCGCAGCGGTACGTCGACATTGTCGTAAACGTTCAAGTCGGGGATCAGGTTAAAACTCTGGAAGATAAAGCCGATCTTTTCGTTGCGCAGCTGCGAGCGGGCGGTGTCCGACAACGCGCGCACATCCTCCCCGTCGAGGTAATAGGCCCCGTCATCAAAGGTCTCCAACAAGCCCGCGATGTTCAGAAAAGTGGTCTTGCCGGAACCCGACGGACCCACCACCGCAACAAAGTCGCCTTCGTCGATGGAAAAAGAGATGTCCCGTAACGCGTGGGTCTGCACACTGTCCGTGCGATAGACCTTGTTCAGTTGCTCCATCTTTAACATGGCTATGGCTCCGCTTAGTCGGTGATAAGAAGGGTGGCGTATTCGTCGAAGGTATCGGTGCTGGAAATGATGATCGTGTCGCCGACATTCAGCCCCGACACCACTTCGACCTGATTGAGACTGCGTGCCCCGATGACGATGTTCTGTCGGGTCGCGACATCGTCCACGACCCGGTAGGCGATACGGCCCCCGCCGGATTCGAGGAACTGTCCCCGAGCTACCAGCAGCACGTCGTCCACCTCATCGAGAAGAATGCGCGTCGTCAGGCGCTGATTCTGGCGCAGACCGCCGGGACTGGCGGCGGCGAAGCGCAGCCGCAACGTCACCTGATTGTCGATCACCTCCGGCGATACCGAGACGACGGTGGCGTCAAACACCTGCTGACCGACCCGGACCTGCGCGCCCATACCGATCGCCAGATCGTCCGCATAGCTCTCGGGCGCTTGGCCCTCCACCTCGAACTGGCTGAGATCGACCACCGACAAGACGGCCTGATTCCGGGCGACATTAGTTTTCTGATCCACCAGCAGATTGCCCACGTTGCCAGACACCGGTGAGCGCAACGTAAGCTCCGCCACCTGGCGTTCGAGGTCGGCGACCAGCAGGCTCTGCTGATCAACTTCCAGTTGCTTGGTGCGCTGTTCAAACTCAAGGCGTTCGCGATTGAGCGCCTGATCGGATACTGCATGGCTGTGCGCGTACTGAGCGGACTCCAGCTCATCCTGGGCCTTCTCGTAGTCAAGCTGCGAGATTGCCTCCTTCGCGAACGCTTCCACCGCGCGACGCGATTCGCGGTCGGCCGCCGTCAGTTGCAGTTTGGCCAGATCGACCGTTTTCTGATTGGCGAGGTTTTCCTGCTTGGTTTGGATGACAAAGCGCTCGTACCCGACCTGACGCTGGGCGAGGACCGCCTGTTCCTGGGCGAGGCGATTGGTCAATTCCGGACTGTCGATCTGTGCCAGGGGATCACCCTCTCCCACCTCGTCACCGGAGGCGACCAGATAGGTGATCGTACCGGTATCCGCGGCGTACAAAGTCGGGCTGACCGCAGCGACCACCCGCCCCTGCACCGAAAGATCGCGAACCAAATCGCCACGCTGCACAGTCGCGAGGCGTAAGCGATCCCGAGATATAGAATCTTCCGCCGCGGCCCAACGCAAAAGGTCGGGCACCCACCAGAAGAGCAGCGCCACCAGGAGGAGTGCCACCCCTATGTACAGATAGCGCCGCGGTGAGGCGCTGGGAACCACGAGCTCGTCTTGCGCCGAGGTATCGGCAATGCGCAGGGTTTGGTCCCGCTGCGGCTCTGGCTGCATAACTGCTTATCCTTCTGGCACTGTGTATTCTTGAACGTGTCCCCTTAAAGACGCAGCTGCGCGCAAAATAGTTTGCCCGAAGATGGGTTGTTTTTGCGCGGCGACCAGTCGTGAATGCGGGCTGGCCGCACGGACCTGCGCGTTTCGTTCGGGTACATATTCGGTGCAGCTCAAAGCGGCCGCTCTACCATCCGCCCCACCCCTCCCTCGCGATGCAACGAGCACCTGCACTAGCTGCGTTGCGATCGGAATGAACCTAGCAACTTTTCGGCAGCAGCATTTGTTAATGCGAATACATATCTTTATCATTTGCACCCCTTTTATTTCCAACAAAAGTACAAAAATGAAGAGTCACTACACCTCTCTACTCGGGATAACGCTTGCATTAAGCCTCTTGGCCGCACCTTCCTATGCGAACGACGATGACATTCCACAAATCGAAGAAGTGGTTGTGATCGGCACCAAGGTAGGCAAATCTGTTCAGGACACACCCAATAGCGTGGCCGTAATCGATGCTCAGATCCTCGATGATGAGAACATTCTCAACCTGGTCGACATCCTCTACCGCACCGCTAACGTGCTCCCCACCGGCGGCGGTACCGGCTTCTCGATCCGCGGTGTCAACAGCACCAGCGTGGCCGGCGGCGGCTTTGCCGATCTCGCCACCATCTACCTGGACAATGCCCCACTCTCACGCGATACCACGCAGATCGGCGCGGTCGATGCCTGGGATCTGGCCCAGGTGGAAGTGTTGCGCGGCCCACAATCCACCCTGCAGGGACGTAATTCTCTGGGGGGTGCGATCATCATGCAGACCACCCAACCCTCCTATGAATGGAATGCCCGGGCTCGCTATCAAGTGCTCGATGAGATCGACGAGACACGTATCGGTATCGCTTTTGGCGGGCCGATTCTCGAAGACCAACTGGCGTTCCGCATCGCCTACGAAGACCGGGAATCTGACGGTCTGATCGATAACCCCACCCGCAACGAAGACGCGGGCGCGGGAGAATCCGATATGCTGCGCCTGAAGCTGCTGATCGAACCGGAGGCGATCCCCGGTCTGAGCGTGAATCTCAGCCACACCATCGACGATCGTCTGTTCGGTATGCGCGAGTCATTCTTTGAAGCACCCAGCAGTTGGGACGATCGCATCATCCTGAGCAATCGCCCCACCACGGACGAAGCCGAAACGAAAATCTCCGTGCTCGACCTGAACTATGAGATCAACGATGTCTTCGACGTCACCTGGATCTCCACGTTGCAGGACAGCGATCGTGCGCGCCAACGCGACCTTGACTTCGACCCCACCGACGTACAGTTCGGCAGCTTTGTCAGCCAGACGGACACCACCACCCACGAGCTACGGCTGGGCATCAACATGGACAACTTCTACGGTGTCGTCGGCCTCTACAGCTCTGAGGTGGACAACCCGGAAAGTGTGTTCGACATCAACTTCTTCTTCGATGTGTTGACCGACTTGAACCTGGTCGGTGTCTTGGTCGGCAACTTCGGCCTGGACGTGCCGACGGCCACCTTCATCGGCTCCTTCTACACAGACCCATTCATTCTGCAGGCACGTCAGGATCTGCCGAGCGAGGTCAGCACCCAAGCCATCTTCGGTGACTTCACCTGGGAGTTGAACGAGCATTGGTCTGTACTGGCCGGCTTCCGCTACGACAACGAAGAGCAGGACATCTCCAATACTCAGCTCGTCACGGTCGAATCTGAGTTTCCTGATCCGGCCGCCTTCCCGCCCACGCTGGCGCCGGTGATCGCTGCGGTCAACGGCTTCCTGCAGGCTGAGGCGGACCGCGCCAATACGCCGGGACAGGTGTCGGACACGGACATCAGTCAGTTCCTGCCGAAGCTCGGGGTGAGCTACCACATCGACGACTCTCAGACCTTGAGCTTTATCGTGCAGAAGGGTTACCGCTCGGGGGGTGTCGGCACCAACACTGCCCGTGCCTCCGTGACCCAGTACGACGAAGAGGTAACCTGGAACTACGAGATCTCATACCGCAGTCAATGGCTAGACAACCGTCTGACCGTAAATGGCAACCTCTACTACACGGATTGGGAAGATCAACAGGTCCTGGTCTATCTGAGTTCAAACGTCTTCGACAACGAGATACAAAACGCGGGCAAGAGTGAGTTGTTGGGCATCGAACTGGAGACCAACTACATCGTAGATGAGAATCTGAGCTTTTACTTCACCGCAGCGCATACTCAGACCGAGTTCAAAGAGTTCAATGCGCTGGTCGACGGTGGTGTAGAGGACCTCAGCGGCAACGAGTTTCCCAACGCACCACCCTGGACATTCTCAGCGGGAGGTACCTGGACCCATCCGGATGGATGGTTCGTCAACGTCAGCGCCAGCCATAGCGCGCATTACTTCAATACGGCCATCGACTTCCAGGACGACGGGCCTACCCTTCCGGAGCGCACGCTGGTAAACCTGAAGGCGGGCTGGCGCAATGACAATATCGGCGTCTACCTGATCGGTCGTAATATCTTTGATGACGAGTACTACGACAGCAAGTTCATCGACGATTTCGGCCGCGAATACGGGCGCTACGGCGAACCCCAGATCTTCGGTCTTTCCATCGAAGGCAGCCTTTAGCCGCTTGTGATAATGTGGGCGGAGACCCGCCCACATTGCCCCTCACAAATAAGCGCACGCGGAGATTTCGATGCCACAGTCTATGGAGCCAGCGACCTTTGATGCCTTTTTGGACAGCAAGCCAGGCTGGATCGTACTGACCACCATCGATGGAGATGGATTCCCGCACAGCGTCCCGTTGGGGTACTTTCGCGACGGAGACCGCGTGTACTGCGGCGTGCGCGATCACACCCAGAAGATCCGCAACATCGAAAAGAATCCAAAAGTCTCACTGATGGTCGAAGCCGGCAGCACCATGCAGGATATCAAAGGTGCCATGATCCAAGGCGTAGCGACCATCCATCGCGAGCCTGAATCCGTGCTGCGACTCATGCGCCTGGGCGCCAGCGCTCGCGGGGTGGCGGAAGCAGACCTGCCAACCGCGGCCAATCCGGGTTCGGCGTTTATCGAGGTTGCCGTGCACCGACGCATCTCCTGGGATTACGGCGCACCCTGATCGCTCCAGCGTCCCCCTGGGCGAAGAGTTCTAACACCTGCTCACCCACCTCGGCTAACATGACGCGATGTCGCCGCCGCTTACCACCGCCTTGCTCGCCACCCTCACCTGCGCCGTGGCGCTGGGCCTGATCCACGCCGCCTGGCGGGATACCGGAGCCCGTACCCGCACCTTTGCGGTGCTCGGCTGGGGCGGCGTCGCCCTGGCCGGTTTTCTGTTCAGCAACGCCTGGGGCAGCGAGGTGGGTTGGGTGACCGGCTGCTTGGTCGTGGCGCTGTGCGCCTGGGTGGGAGTGATGTTCGAAGCAACCCCTCGGTCCGTCAGGGCGGGGCACCCCCGAGAGGCGCTGCGCAGCTTGGCCTTCACCCACCTCGCGCGCAACGTTGGCCTGTTCCTGATGGCCGTCCCTTTGAGCGCCTTCGTCAGCGTGCTGCTGGTGGTCAGCGCCTCTGCGTTCTGGGGGTTTGCCATCGATAACCGCCTGGTGCTGGTCATGTTGATCACACCGGCGATCTGGGGGGTGCTGATGGCCTGGGTGCTGATCGATCGCAACCGGCTGCGCAGCAGCGGAGCGTTGGTCGGTATCGCTGTGGTGAGCGGCGCGCTGCTCTGGCTGCAACGTCTTACCGGATAGGTCTGTGCTGTCTACCGATCTGATCAAGAATGCTCTGAGCGCACACTCCTGGTTGGGATTGGCCATCGGCGCGGGTATGTACCTCGTGTGCCTGAGCGGCGCGATCCTGACCTTCAGCGCCGAGTTGGAACAGTGGGAACAAGCCGACACACCCGTCGTCACCAGCCTCGATATCCAGGCGGCGACTGGTACGTTTAACCGCTTTGTTGCCGCCGATCAGGGCGTCACCCCACATATGTACCTTGTGCTGCCCACCTCAGCTTCGCCCAAGGCGCGCCTTGCCACAGAAGAAACCAGTTGGTTTTTAAACGCGGATGGCAGCCTCGGGCCGCAAGAGGACAACAGTTGGACCAGCATGCTCATCGACCTGCACTACTACCTGCATCTGCCCAAGAGCTGGGGTATGGCGGTCGTCAGCGCCCTGGGTTCGGTACTGGTGGCGCTCATCATCACCGGCTTGCTGGCCCACCCCGGCATCTTGCGCGACGCGTTTCGGCTGCGCCGCAATAGTTCCAGACAGCTGTTCGACACCGATCTACACAATCGCCTGAGCGTCTGGGCCAGTCCTTTCCACCTGATGATCGCCGTCACCGGCGCGTGGTTCGCCTTTGCGGTACCCCTGATCACCATCGTCGCCGACGTCGAACAGAGAGCCACCCCCGAGGCTCTGGTGGCAGAGGTGTTCGGCGCTGAACCGGAACTCGCGCCCGCTACGGGCGAAGCGGATCTGGTCGCCGCCCTGACCCAAACCCAACAGATGGCACCTGATAGCGAGCCGTTCGTGATCATCGTCCACGATGCCGGCACGCCGCGCGCCCACATCGGCGTCTCGGCCCGCCACCCGGGTCGCCTGATCTGGGCTGAGAACTACCTCTTCACCCTGGACGGAAAGTTCCTGCGCACGGACCACTGGCACGACGGCAGCGCAGGCCGCCAGATGGTCTACAGCATTTATCGCCTGCATTTCGGGACCTTCGCGGGTATGGGCATGCAACTGCTGTATCTGGTGATGGGCCTGGCGCTGAGCGTGATCGCCGCCAGTGGGGTCAACATCTGGCTGAGCAAACGCCGCCGGGAAGACGCGTGGGGCGACCTGTGGGTCGCCCTCGTCTGGGGCACCCCCATCGCGCTGGCAGGGGCGGCCATCGCCCGGTTCTCTGCCGTTCCAATATCGATGGCGGCCGTGTTCTGGAGCGTGTTGGCCGCCTGCGCTGTCTGCACCCTGGCGTTGACCGACATCACCCGCAGCCGCGCCTGGCTGCGCGTTGCGACCAGCGCAAGTATCGCACTGCTGCTCGTTGTGCATCTATGGCGCTTCGGGACCTCTGGTCTGACCGGCAAACCGGGCCTGATCAATCTTGGACTCGTGCTCGCATTGCTCGCGACCGTTCGTCTATCAGTTAATAGCTATCAACAGCTGACCACCAACAAAAGTCACCAACCAGAAGCCACCGGAGAAGTTTAACGTGGGCAAGAAAGTCATCGTCATCGCACTGATCATCATCGCGCTGACCGTCATCCTTGCGCTGGTGTTTCGCAGTGAGATCGGCCGGCTGCAGTATCAGACCTCGCTCTTCACCGGCGCGCCGCAGCATGAAAATTTCGACCGCCAGGATGAGTTTTATCCGGTCAATCGCATGGCCGCATCGACCACACCTTTCAGCTTCCCGAGCGGGCCGCCGCTGACCCTACCGGAGACGTTCAGCCACGACGACAACCGTCTCGACGTCGCGGAGTTTCTGACCACCACCGATACCGCGGCGCTGCTGATCCTGCAGGATGGCAAGCTGGTGTACGAAAACTACTTTCTCAACGGTGGCCCTTCCGTCGCCTGGCTGACCCATTCCATATCCAAGAGCCTGGTCGCTACAGCCGTGGCGTTTACCCTGCAGGACGGCCTGCTGGCCAGTCTGGAGGACAAGGCCTCGGCCTACCTGCCCACTCTGGCGGGTAGCGGCTACGCTGAGGTGACCGTGAAACAGCTGTTGCAGATGTCCTCCGGTGTACGCTGGAACGAGGACTACGCGGATCGGGAATCGGACCTCAATCAATTTGGCGTGACGATCCTGACCGGCGCTTCCTATGATGAATTTGTCACCACCGTGCAGGGCGAGCGCGAACCGGGCAGCTATCACCGCTATACCGGCATGGACAGCCAAGTACTGTCGATGCTGGTGCGCGCTATCACACGGCAGACGCTGGCCGCCTATCTACACGGCAAACTATGGCAGCCCCTGGGTATGCAGGACGAGGCTTACTGGAGTACCGATCGCCACCATGCGGAATTAGGCCTCGGCGGCTTGAGCGCATCCGCCCGCGACCTTGCCAAGGTCGGCGAATTGTATCGCCGCCGCGGTCGCTGGGGTGAAGAACAGATTCTTAATCCGCAGTTTGTGGAAGCCGCCACCACCGTTACCAATCCCCTGTTGATCCGTGGCGATCATCCACAATCCGCACATCGTATGGGGTACGGCTACCACTGGTGGCTGCCAGACGGTGACGCCCAGGACTACGCCGCGATCGGTATCTACAATCAGTTCATCTATGTGAACCCGCAATACCGGGCGGTCATCGTCAAACTGTCGGCCTATCGGGACTACGCCAATCTCGAATCCGATATGCCGTACCCAGAAGCACCAACGTTTTCGTTGTTCCGACACATCACCGTCAATCTGCCCGCGTACTAGCCAGGATTGCCTGCATTCTCACTCTGCAGCAGGCCGGACTGCGCTGCCGCTGTCGCCCGCAAGAGGGTTGGTGCCTCGCGCAATGTCATTAGTTATTGCGAATCATTCTCATTTCTAATATAACGGTCGCATGTCTGAACAAGTGACCGAACCCGGCGCCATCGGTGCCCAAGAACCGGCCGCCAACGCCCCAAAGGAGTCCGTTGGCGGCGGGATCAAAGCCCTGCTGCCGTTCGCGCGCCCGCTGCGCGGGCGCTTGCTGCTGAGCGGCGCCATCGCCGTGGTCGCCGCCTTGTTGGGACTGGTGCCTTACTGGGTGGTCTATCAGACCGCCGTTACCCTGGTGAGCGCTACCGACACCGCCCTCGCCGGGCTCTGGCCTCTGGCCTTCATCGCGCTCGGCGCCGTGGTCATCCGCTTCCTGCTGGACGGCATCTCCACCTACATCGCACACATGGCCGCGTTCGAGATACAGTACGGTATCCGTGTGAGCCTGGCCGAACACCTCGCGCGCATGCCATTGGGCTTTACCAACCGTCGGCGCTCCGGTGAGATCAAGAAAATCATGGGTGATGACGTCGAGCGCCTGGAGCTCTTTCTCGCCCACGCGATCCCCGACCTGACCGCCGCTATCGTGACCTTCTTCGGCCTGCTCGGCTGGATGATCTGGGTCGACTGGCGCATGGCGCTGGCGGTCTTTGGCCTGGTTATCCCGGCCTTTGGTTCGATCGCTTACGCGATGCGCAGCGCCGGCAGCCACATGGGAGAGTACAAGCAGACCCAGGGCGAGATGAACGCGGCGATCGTCGAACTTATTCGCGGCATGGCCGTGGTCAAGACCTTTAACCGCGATGCAGACGAGGTGCGCGGCACCGAGCGGATGATCTCCCGCTACGTCAATGTGGTGAGAGAATACAGCCTGATCTTCCTGCCGTTCGGCACCGCCTTCTACGTGCTGCTCGGCGCCAATATCCTGTTGATCCTGCCGGTCGGGGGCTGGTTGTGGAGCACGGGCTCCTTGAGCACGGAAGCGCTTTTGTTTTTCCTGATCGTCGGCCTTGGCGCGCTGGGTACGTTCGTCACCCTGTTGTTTCTTTTCGCGAACCTCTCACACATCGCCTCGGGCGGCAAGTTGGTCACCGAGATTCTCGAACAAGCAACCCTCTCGGACGGCGCGACAAACAGTAGCACCCGACCGGAAGATGCTACCGTCACGTTCAACAATGTGTCGTTCCGTTACGAAGACGACTGGGTATTGCGCAACATCAGCTTCAGCGCCCCCAGCGGCGAACTCACAGCCCTGGTCGGACCGTCCGGCGGGGGCAAGAGCACCATCGCGGCACTCATCGGCCGGTTCTGGGATGTCGATGAAGGTTTCATCGACCTCGGCGGGGTCATGCTGCGGGACGTTCCAAACGACGTTCTCAGCAGTCACGTCTCGATGGTATTGCAGGAGACATTCCTGTTCGACGACACCATCGCGAACAATCTAAGGGTGGGTAAGCCGGATGCGACCCAAGCCGAAATCGAAGCGGCGGCGCGCAAAGCGCACATCCATGACACGATCTGCGCGTTCGACGCCGGTTACGCCACCCGGGTCGGCGAGCACGGCGTGCGCCTCTCCGGCGGCGAGCAGCAGCGTCTGACAATCGCACGTGCGATCCTTCACGACGCCCCGGTGATCGTGCTGGATGAGGCCACTGCCTTCGTCGATCCGGAGAACGAACGGCTGCTGCAGGCCGCGATCAGCGAACTGGTACGCGGTAAGACCGTCATCATGATCGCCCACCGTCTCACCACCATCGCCGGCGCAGACGCCATTCTTGTCATCGACGACGGGCAAATTGTCGAGCGCGGCCGCCACACCGAGTTGGTCGAACAAGACGGGTTGTACGCACGTCTCTGGGCCGATTTCAACGCGGCGGATGCCATCGCGATAGGAGGCCAGACATGAGCGAAGCCACACCCGAAGCGACAAGTTTCCGCCAGCGCTCCACCCTGCGTACCATCTGGCGCCTGAGCGGAGACCAGCAGAGTGTCTTGATCCGTTCGGTCGGTTTCAAAGCGCTGCAGGCGGCCTGCGAGGCCGCACCCGCCGCGATCCTCGTGTATGTCATCAACGAACTGCGACTCGCGTCGCTCACCACGAATGAACTGTTCGTGTGCGTCACCATTGTCGTGGCCTGTGTGATCGGTCAGTGGTTTGCCGGCTACGTCGCCAACAGGTCGGCGTGGATCGCAACCTATGAACTGTTCGGCCACCTACGCGCACGCATGCTCAACCACGTGCGCAGGCTACCGATGGCGTTTCATGACCAGGAGCGCACCGGCAACGTGGTCACGGTCATGACCCAGGACGTCAGCGCGGTCGAAAATTTCACCCACGAGCCCATGCAGATGATGATCGGCGCAGTCACCGCGCCAATCATCGTTTTCATCGTGCTGGCCTTTCAGGACATGGCGATGGCCACCGCCACCCTGACCAGTGTGCTCCTGGCGCTGCCGGCATTCCTGTGGAGTAACCACGTGTTCCTGAAGCTCGCCAACCGGCGTGCCGAGGTGCAGGCCGATGCCTCGAGTCGCATGATCGAATATGTGCAGGGCTTGGCGGTCATCCGCGCTTTCGGTCTGGCCGGAGAACGCCTCGGGCTGTTCCGCGACTCCCTGGCATCTTTCCGCGATATCAACAGCGAGATGGCGCAACGCCTAGCACCGTTAGGGTCCTTGTTTTTGTCCGTGGTTTTCCTCGGCATCCCGCTGATCCTGTTCGCGGGCACCTACTGGCTGCTCGGCGGCAAGATCGATGCGGCGGTGTTTCTGATCTTCGCCGTGCTTTCGCTGCGGGTATACCTGCCCCTGATCTCCGCCACCCAGGGCTTCGAGAGCCTGCGTCTGGCAGACGCCTCCCTCAATCGCATCGCCGCGTTGATGGATCGACCGCTGGAAGGCACCTCCGTACAGACCGTGGCAAGCCCCGCCCATCATGACGTGACCTTCGAACAGGTCAGCTTTGCCTATAACAGCGGCGAAGAGGTCCTGCACGACGTCAGCTTCACGGCACATCAGGGTCAGGTCACCGCCATTGTCGGACCGTCAGGGGCCGGCAAATCCACCGTCCTGCAACTCATCGCCGGGCTGCGCTATCCAGATGAGGGTACGCTGCAGATCGGCGGTATCGACCAGCACCGGCTCACCCCGGCGCAACTGTTCGATGCCGTCACCCCCGTGTTCCAAGACATCTACCTGTTCCCCGGCACGATCTATGACAACATCGCGTTCGGTCGGGAAAACGCACCCCAGGAAGATGTTGTGGCCGCCGCCCAACTCGCCCAGGTGGATGCGTTTGTCAGCAAGCTTCCCGACGGCTACAAGACGGTCATCCAGGAAGCAGGCGCCAACCTCTCCGGCGGCGAGCGTCAGCGCATCGCCATCGCTCGCGCGATCCTGAAGGACGCCCCCATCGTGCTGCTGGACGAGGTGACTTCAGCACTGGATGCGAGCAACGAACGGCTGGTGCAGGAGGCGTTGGCACAGTTGGTACGCAACAAGACTGTGATCGTCATCGCCCACCGCCTTGCCACGATTCGACAAGCGGACAATATCGTTGTGCTGCGCGACGGTGCCGTCGTACAACAAGGTCAGCACGATATGCTGCTGGAACAGCCGGGTCTATACAGCGAACTTTGGGCCTCCAGAGAAGCTGCAGCGGCTTGGAGCATTCGTTGACAAGGAAAGTCCGGACCATCACGCCCGTTTCAGTGTAGACCCCATAGATTGTATTGCCAGAGACACTGGGCAATACTCGAACGCCGGGAGAGTCAGACATCTAACGGCATGGTCACAGCAACCGACCATACATCCACCGAGGCGGAGATAAACCGAATCATCGACCACGGCGGTTTCAACCGTCGTCAGGTTGCGCTGGTGGCGATGTGCATGCTGTTCAACCTACTGGACGGCTTCGACATCACCGCCATGGCCGTGGTCGCGAACCCCGTGGGTGAAGAACTGGGGCTGGGCGCCGATCGATTGGGCTGGCTGTTCAGCGCTGCACTGGCGGGCATGATGGCGGGGGCGATGTTGCTGGCCCCGTTATCGGATCGCTATGGGCGCCGCCTGGTGGTGATTGTCGCCCTGGGTGTGGTCGCTTGCGCGGTGCTGCTGATCGCCGTCACGTCCAACCTGGCAGGTCTGGTGTTCCTGCGCTTCATCAGTGGCTGCGGTGCAGGCGCCATCCTCGCCAGCCAAGCCGCGCTTGCGGCAGAGTACAGCCCGCCTAAGTTCCGCGCCGCCATCGTCGCGATCGTCACTTCAGGCTACCCACTGGGCGCCATGTCGACCTCGCTGGTGGCGCAGTGGCTGTTGCCCGAGTACGGCTGGCGCAGCATGTTTATCTTCGGCGGCGTCCTGACCCTGCTGATGAGCGTGATCGCGATCACCTCGCTCCCCGAATCGATCCGCTTTCTGCTGGTGCAACAGCCTGCCAATGCCCTGGCCCGAGTGAACGCAACGCTGCAACGATTCCGTAAGCCTGCGCTCGACCGACTACCAGCGCCACCCGCGACCGTGCACGATGGCCCCGAGAACTTCCTACGCGTCCTCCTCGGGGCAAGCTACCGTCGCCAGACCCTGTTTCTGTGGAGCGCTTTTTTCATGTGCGTGAGCACCCTGTACTTCCTGCAGAGTTGGATTCCCAAGCTGGTCGAGGACAGCGGCTTCAGTGCGGCCGATGGCCGCAGCGCGTTCTTCCTGTTCAACTTTGGTGGGGTCTGCGGGATCTACCTGATGAGCGCTCTCTCCACCCGTTGGTCGCTGAACAGTCTGATCGCACAGTTCGCGATCTTAGCTGGCATCAGCATGATGCTGTTCGCCAACGTGGAGGGCGATCGACTGGTGATCGCCGCATTGATCCTGGTGGTCGGCATCCTCCAACAGGGCGCGTTCACCGGCCTGTACCCCGCCGCCGCGGCGGTATACCCCACCAGGGTACGCAGCGCGGGCATCGGTTGGGCCATAGGCCTGGGACGTTTCGGGGCGGTGGTCGGACCCGCGCTGGCCGGTTATCTCATCGCCGCAGGCTTCGGCCTATCTTTCAACTTCTTCGTCTTCGCCATCCCGATGTTTATCGGCGCTTTGCTCGCCTACCGGCTAATCCTGCAATCTCCAACTTAGAGCAGACCCATGAGTACGATCCCACACCTTTCGTTCAGCCACGTCGGCCTATTTGTCAGCGATATGCCGCTGATGCGCGACTTCTACACCGAGGTACTGGGTTTTGTGCTGACCGACACAGGCCAGCTCGATACCCCGAACGGCGTGGTCGAACTGGCCTTTCTGAGTCGCGATCCTGAGGAACACCATCAGATCGTGTTGGCCAGCGGGCGTCCCGAGACGCTGCACTTCAATGTCGTCAACCAGGTGTCGTTCCGCGTCCCCGACATCGATGCCCTCAAGCACTTTCACGAAGCGTTGCGGCGGCAGCCGATCAGCGATATCGCGCCCGTCACCCACGGCAACGCGATTTCCTTGTACTTTCGCGATCCGGAAGGTAACCGCCTGGAGCTGTTCATGGACACGCCCTGGTACTGCGAACAACCTTGTCGTGAATCGATCGACCTCACCGCAGATGCCGAGAGCATCATGGCCGCCGCCAAGGCCATAGCTCGGGCCAGACCAGGGTTCACCAGCCGCGAAGCATGGATGGCCAAGCTCCGCGCCAGGCTGGACGCCTGAGCATGATCGACCACGATGTCATCATCGTGGGGTTGGGACCCGTCGGCGCGCTGCTCGCCAACTTCCTCGGCCAGCGGGGACACCAGGTTGTTGTGCTTGAGCGCGACCACGATCTGCACGACCTGCCTCGCGCCGTACACTTCGACGGCGAGGTGATGCGTGCGTTCCAGAATGCAGGGCTTGCCACAGACATAGAGAACATCGCCCGAGCCTCCACCCACGGCATGCACTTTGTCGATCAACGTGGGGAAACTCTCATGATCAGGCGCAGCACCGACGGTCCGGGACCCCAGGGCTGGGCGTCGAACTGGTACTTTCATCAGCCGGATCTCGATGCGGTTCTACGGCGGGGGATCACGCGGTTCAAAAACGTGGAGGTCAGGCTGGGTCACGAGGTCACCAGGATCGAGGAAGCCGCCGACCGGGTGACGGTCGAGAGCCGCAACGTCGATCAGGAAGTGCAGCGCCGCAGCGCTCGCTATCTCATCGGTTGTGACGGCAGCCACTCGATCGTGCGTCGCATGATCGACAGCGCGCACGAAGACCTCGGGCTGCATCAACCCTGGTTGGTAGTGGATGTAATCACCAAACCGGGAAACAAACGCGCCGACGCGATCCCACCCTATACGGTGCAGCATTGCGATCCGGCTCGACCCCGCACCAGGGTCTACGTCGGCAAGCGCCGCCATCGCTGGGAGATCATGCTGCTGCCGGGTGAAGACCCAGAAGAGATGGTCGACCCGAAACGCTTCTGGTCAATCGTCGACGACACACTGCAACCGACCGATGGGGAGGTTGAGCGCGCCGCGATCTACAGCTTTCATGCCCTGATCGCCGACCGCTGGCAGACCCAGCGCCTGTTTCTGGCGGGCGACAGCTGCCACCAGACCCCACCCTTCCTCGGCCAGGGCCTCTGCGCCGGCGTCCGTGATGCGTTCAATCTGCAGTGGAAGCTGGACCTGGTGTTGCGCGGAGAGTGCGCGGCGGAAATTTTGCAATCCTATCAGAGCGAACGCCGCACCCACGTGCGCGCTTTCATCGAACTGGCGGTACGCTTGGGTCGGATCATCCAAGCGACGCAATCCCATGCCGTCGCCAAACGCGACGCCGTGTTCACAAGCCAAGGCACGCAAATTTTCGACTTCCCGCAACCCCGTCTTGGGCGCGGTCTGCACATTGGTGAAGACGGCGGTCGATTGTTACCGCAGCCACGGATTGCGGGCAGGTTGCTGGACCGAATCGCACAGGGTCGTTTCACGTTAATCAGTGCAGACCCACCCGGCATCGAGCTACCGCCGCATGTGCACTATCTTGAGCGCAATGTGTGTGAAGATCCTACCTTCCCGCCTGCTGTTCTGCTGCGACCGGATGGCTATGTGTTCGGTTCATCTAAGGACGCCGCGACAGCGGACGAGTTGTTGCGCCGGATGCATACTGTACTGAGATGAGCGTAAACCGTAGTTCTAATCCACGCGCGACTTGTGCGGCGCATGCTACGCTTATCGATCTCACACCACTGATGGCTGCCGAGCGATCACAGACCGCGCGCCCTGACCTGCGCATATTCGCGCCGTAGATGCGCCAGATCGGTGGCACGAAAGATCAACGGGATTGCTTGGGGGGGCGCTTCAACCGCTTCGTACTCCAACCATTCCAAGGCATCGAGATCGCCAGCATGAGTATTGTCGGGATAGCCCGTAAAGACACCGCCAGGTGTTACCCGGGATTGCCAGATCGGACATAACTCCACCCGACCGTCGGCCTGGCTGACCAGCGCCAGCATATGCAGACCATCCGCCGCACAGATCACTCGTTCCCCGTGCCAGCGTGCCTCGCGCAGGCCAGCCAGGTAGGTGGAGGCGAGTTGTTGGCCTGACTCGGCATCCCAGATACGCACAGTACAATCATCTCCAGTACTGACTATCCGCAATCCACCCGCATCAAACTGCGCGCTGCGCACCCAATGCCCATGTCCCTCGAGCGTGTGCAGACATTCGCCGCGCTCCGCGTCCCAGATTCGTACGGTTTGATCAGAACTGGCGCTGACGATGCGTTGCCCCTGGCGATCGAACTGCGCAATGTGCACGCCGCGCAGATGCCCTTCCAGTATACGCAGACAGTCACCTGTGTCCGCATCCCAGATGCGCAGCGTTTTGTCGCGACTGGCGCTGAGAATTCGTTGTCCACCGGGATCGTACTGCACGCTCAACACCCAGAACTCATGTCCCTCCAGCGTGCGGATGCGCGTGCCCGACTCAGTGTCCCAAATACCGATGGTCTGATCCAGGCTGGCACTCACCACCCATCGACCGGAGGGGTGGAACTGCACGCTCGACACTCCGGCCTCATGTTTGTGCATGGTGTGCAGGCGTTGCCCGGTGGTTGCGTCCCAGAGGCTGAGCGTACCCTCATCGCCGCCGCTCACGATGCGCTCGCCGCGATGATCAAATTCTGCGCTACGCAACCAGTTCTCCTGGCCTTCCAGGGTACGAACACGTTCCCCCGAAGCCGCGTCCCAGACGCTCACCGCTTGATCGATGCTGGTACTGACAACGCGCTCACCCTGTGCATCAAAGCGAGCGCTCAACACCCACGATTCCTGGCCCTCCAGCGTGCGCACAATGGTCCCGGTGCCAGCATCCCAGATCCGCAGCGTACTGTCCGCGCCGGCACTAACGATACGTTGACCTTCAGGATCAAATTCAGCGCTGGGAATCCACCGCCCGTGACCCGCCAGAGTATGCAAACAGGTACCGGCATCAGCATCCCAGATCCGCACCGTCCGGTCATCACCTGCACTGACGATGCGCCGCCCACTCGGGTCGAAGCGAGCACACCGTACCCAATCCCCATGCCCTTCCAAGGTGCGCAAACACTGTCCAGACTGCACATCCCATATTTTGATCGTGTTGTCGTCCCCGGCGCTCACCACGCGTTCGCCAAGCTGATCGAAATGGGCACTGCGCACCCAATCTCCGTGGCCTTCCAGCTTGTGTAGACAAGCGCCGGTTGATAATTCCCAAATACGTACGCTCTCATCGTGACTGGCGCTGACCAGCCGATTTCCCGTGGGATCGAACTGTGCGCTCCAGATCACATCTCCATGACCGGTTAACTCCTGCAGGCAAGCCCCGGTCTGCGCATCCCAGATGCGCAAAGTGCGATCATCACCGGCACTCACTATGCGACCACCTACGTCGTCAAACTGGGCGCTCAATACCCCACCCCGATGGCCTTCCAGCTTGCCCAGGGATGCGCCGGAATCAGCGTCCCAGACGCGCACCGTCGCGTCGCGACCCGCGGAAACGATCCGACGCCCAGCGGGATCGAACTGCGCATTGAATACCCGGTCTTCGTGTCCCTCGAGCGTGCGCAGGCATTGACCTGATTGGGCATCCCAAATCCGAATGGTCTGATCATCCCCAGCGCTGACTATGCGCTGTCCCGCGGGATCAAAACTCGCTGCGCTATAGGCCGCAAAACGACCGACACCCGCACGCACAGCCAGCAACAAGCCTTTCGCCGCATTTGTCGCGCAAGCCCTACTGGTCTGTGCGCCGTCAAAAACAAACTCGTCGACGCAGCGTGTCAGGGTCAGCTCGGCACCGCGGTAGATGTTGTCAGCTGATGCGACATACCGCAGGTCCGCGTTGCGAAAATCGGCTTCTGAAAAATCGCACTCTGCCAGCGCAGCGTGCCGGAAGTCCGCGTTGGTCGCATTCATGGCCTTGGCTATGACCGCCCCCCAGCGCGTGTGGCGACAGTCCGTCCCATCGAGGCTCGCGTGGGCCAGTTGCACGCTCTCAAGATGGCTAAAGCGCAGGCTGGCACGGTCCAGCACAACACCCGCCAGATCTCCGCCGCGAATGACAATGCCATCTAGGTCTTCGCCCTGAAGGTCCACACCTGCGAGTTGCAGGTCGCCGCCAGGCAGTGAGATCGTAGCGGCATCGCGCCGTGCTGAAATCTGATCGGCGTCCTCACCCGTGCGAGCTCGTTCGCAGGCCAACCACCAGGCCATGCGAAATAGATTGCCCGCCGCCGGCGTCGCTCGCGTTAATAGAGGCGCAAACGCTCGACAGATCTGCTTACCTTCAAACGCCGGGCCGCGCCAGAGATCATCGAACATGCGCACGACCTCGATCCGCATCTGTCCGGCACTCAGTGCGGAGATAATCTCTTGTTCATCTCCCTCCTCGACGAGGCGCCGCAGTCGACTCGCGAAGAAGTACTCCAGAAAGCTGCGATGGGAAAAGCGATAGTATCCATCTGGGGAGCGTACCAGAAACGCGGCCGTGCGAAGTTCGAGGTCGACACGGATCGGATCGTTGTTCTGGGTGAGGCCGGTGCTGCGCAGCGACTTGACCAGCTCGAACAGATCGTTGTAGTGCATAGGTTGGGCACCACGCACCCATAATGCCTGCGCCAGATGCTCGAGTATCAGCTTGATCTGATCGACGCTCAGCTGCGCTTCCACGCGCCGGTGTTTTTCCAACCAACTAAGTACATAAGTTTCGTACAGCAGACCGGCGTTGACCGGATGCGCTCTGTTGGCGAGGATTGGCAGGCTCTCGAGCACAATCTCCAGCAACTGAGGCCGGGTCGCGAGATCGCTGAGCCCGGGTACGCGACCGAGGTCGGTGAACGCTTCTTCCCCTTCCCGGCGACCTAAACGCAGGCGCAGGAACTCAGCCACCTGCGCCTGATTGAAGTACGCCAGGGTTTGCATGTGGGCCTGAAACGCCTGTGCCGCAACCTCCAACTGCGAGCCCGTCTCATGCAGAGGATCTTTGTCCGCGAACGTCTCCTCAACATCGCGCTGCTCGCGAAAAAATTCTTCGCGGCAGGTGATCAGGACGCGGGGATCTCCGCCCGCAGCGGTGGGTTGCGCGAGCTGTCTGAACTGCTCGGCAACACGTACGCCCACGGCGGCAGTGCCCATTTCGTCGAAGCTATCGAGCAGGAGAACAACCCTTCCTTGCTCGATGAGATGCAGCACCGCACCGCTGCGCCCACGTTTGCCGGTGCTCTTGACCAGATGCTCTTCCAGCACCGACTCGAGGCTGGTCTTATTGGGGTAATCGCGCAGATTGATGAGGAGCGGGATCGGGGCGCGCGGATCGGTTTCCAGGCGTTGCGCAAGGTGATAGGCAAAACGCTGCGTAAACGCCGTTTTGCCTGTGCCATAGTCGCCCAACAAAACCCACAACGCGCTACCCCGGCCGGTACTCCAGGCCTGCCCATGATCCAATAGAGACGTATCTTCATCGTTCTTCAGATACTGGGTGACATAACACGTTGACAAACGACTTTGTTCGAAATCACTGCGTAGCTGAGCAAGATAAGGCCCAAAGTCGAACAGCCTATCTTCCAGATCCTGCGGCGTATAACACTGCAGACCGCGCGTCTTGGCGCCGCTGAGTGCCGCCGGCGTGAAGCGCGGCGCAATAATCATGCCGCGGGCGCCACGCTCAACCGCCTCGGGCCTGGCCAGCAGCGCATCGACTTTCTCGACCACCTCGATGCCAACGCTACCGTCGTCGCACTCCACAAAGTAAGTCAGTTCATCCAAAGCCGCCACGTTGCTGGCGATCAGATCGACCTGCGTATCCCCGATCTGCGGCCCCCGCTCAACGGCATAGCCCAGAAGATCGAGGAGTTTCTCAATCCGCTCGGCGAAAGTCTGTCGACGCTCCCGCCTGGCATGGCCAAGCCCCGGATCACGATGCTCCGGATAAGAACGCTGTAGTGTGCTGACCCGCTGGATCGCCTCCGCCTCCATGATCTTGTCCGCCACCGCACGATATTGCGCCACCAGTCGATGGCTGTCGGCTCGCTCCAGCTCGGCGATATATTCGGAGAACCGCAGATCTTCGTGTTCGTCGATCTGCAACCACTGGCTGGGATTGATCTTGAACTTCTCCGCCCAAACCTCGCGACCCGCTGCCAGGCGCTGGGCATTGCCCGTGGGTACCGGTGAGGCGACCAGTTGCCGCACCAGCGGCTGCCGGCCGCGCGGCACCCGCTCCCGATGCTCCCCGGTCGCCGCCTGCAATGCGTCCCACACCAGGCGCAAACCGGCCGTATTCTGCTGCCCAAAGTTGCCGACCAAGACCGTCTGATCAGGTACCAGCGCGGTGAGCAGCGCGCCCAAGTCGGTTAGGCCGGTACGGGAATCGATGACCACCCAGCGGTACCCCAGTTCGCCCCAGTGATCTAACAGCTGATCGAACAGATCGAGGCCAAGCCGCGGCTCGGTGGCAAACGGCCGGGACCAATCGATCCGAGTATACTGCGCCAGGACATCTTCGCTCGCCGCTGCCGGCAGCAGTGACAGCTCGGGCCGCGCCTTGACCGTGGCCAGGCATGCATCCCAGGCTTCGACGGCCGTGTCATCCAGACGCCCCCAGTTGTTGCGTTGCCATTCGAGCATCTGGCTGAAGTAGCCTTTGCTGATGGGCTCACGCGTACCCAAGGCGGGAATGTGGTGCACCCCCGGCGCCTCAACATCGAGGTCCCAGAACAGCGTCTTGCCGTGATTCGCTAACGCCACCGCCGCGTTGGCTGCCAAGAGCGTGCGCCCAACCCCACCTTTGAAACTATAAAAGGTGGTCACAAAGGGTCTTGTCATCAGGCTGCGCCCCAACCCAGATCAATACCTCGGACGTCGGGTGTGTCGTGGCCAACAAGACGCACCACTTTGCCACGTTTGTCGGCGTTGGACTGAAAGCGCTCGATCAGGCCCACATCTTCCATCATGCGCAGGACCTGAGACAGGGTCGCCTCTGAAACCTCGGCGGCTAACTCACGATTGAGTGCTTCGCGCAGTTCACTCTGGGTCCGTTCCCCGCGCGCCAGCAGCCGCTCTATCCGGTCCACATGCCGTCTGCCCCGCACCAGTTCGCGCTCGTCTTCGGTGGCATCCAGGCGCGCAATGCGCTCATCTATGACCTGCTCGATACCCCGCCACTCCAGCGCAGTACCGGGACGGGCGGCCTCCAATTCGCTGGTCGGATGCACATTGCGCAACCGACCGAGCAGATCGTACAACTCCAGGCAGCTGTCATCGTCCGGCGATCTGGTCGCGGCCAACACCCGCTCAGCCCAACTGACCATGGTGTCATGGACCATATGGGCGTTGTTCTCGTTCCAACCGGGGGCTGCCTTGATGGCTTCAAAAAGAGCGGCGCGATCTGCTGTACGTATCGCGCGCTGCAACTGCTGGCGGTGGGTCCGCTCAGATACCACTGCTTCGGTCATGATGGTGTTCGCTTCATCCTTGTGTGCTTGCAAGACTAATCTTAAGCAATATTAAGTATATAGGTCAATTTCTCTATTTTACTTAATTTTATTTAAAATCACTCAGATATTGTGCAATTTAAGGCGAATCTCGCCGAAATAGTCCTTATTATGTCTACTTATTTGCTTTTATGGCTACTTAGTTATTGGATTATTTGGAGGTCAGGCTAACAACTTGATTATGATGATCCTCGTTATGCTCAACCCCTTTTTCGACAATGAAGCCGGGATGACCAGCCCCTTCAGCCGGTTGATTAGCGATCAAGGACGTGGTGTTAAAGGTATTGCGCAGCTTCTCCGCCGCATCACGATGAACGTCCAAAGTCCTTTGATCCCCCATACTCGGAACCAACATCCAATCTGGCTCCACCTCCTCCCAAACCGCCTGTGTGGGGTGAGAAAAATCCAGGCAGATCGCCAAACCAACCAATCCGAGTGGTGTGCTGACCAAATCCATGGTCTCCTCGACGCTGATACCTTCTTGACCATTCATACCCAGCGATGCGGGGGCCGACTTGATGACTTTCCCCACTCGTTCACCGCGATAGTCGATCAACTCCCCCCGGTTGTATGGCAATTTTGAAGGGTCGTCCCGGCAATGAAAGCTCCCTGCGAGACACAACACAGGAGGCAACGGGCTGGAAGAGATCGCACTTTTAATGTCCTCCATCATCGTGGGGCAAACGGTACATTCCGGTAGCACCATAAAGGTACTATCCGCCGCCGCTTCCAAGTGATTGCATATCGATCGGAGGTGGCCGCCAACATCTTTCACCCCCGTAAAAAACAATCGATCTCCGTCGAACTCGTGTTCAAGTTCGACGCCTTGCTCAAAGTGAGCGACGTATCCGGAAGGCTGATGCCCAATCTCCTCCAGGCGCTTGTGAAGCACATTATCAACCGAGTACATGCGCACCCGCATGGGGATAGCACGCGCCCGTGTGAGCTCGCGAGGAAATACCGCGAAGTACTTGAAGATGCTGCTCGCAGTATTTGGAAGTCGCTGCCCTCGAGAAGGTGTTGGTTTTTTCTTGACGACCCAAAATTTTGCGCCGGTCATACTCTCCACCAGCCTGGAAGTTTGTCGCTTCCAGGTCCAATCAGCAGCTAGTGCATCCTCGAGGGCAGCAAGCACTTGAAGGCAGGTATGCGCGCAGATAAATTCTTTGCTGGGCAGCGCCTCTCGCAGACCAAATCGCA
>JBCCHL010000003.1:0-62594 GCA_039028775.1 Pseudomonadota bacterium
AGCGTAACTTCTGGAACAAGTGCGTGTCCACGAGTATACGCTGACAAACAGAAAGATGTTCCCGAACCTGTTGTCGATTGCGTGCACGCTGTGGTCTATCCGGTCACCATGCACGTGCTTGCGCGAAAGAGCGGCGCATTCTAGGTAGATGCTCAAAGCTCGTCAAGCGTCTGATTAACCGGAAGCAAGATTAGTTTTTTGGGTGCGACCGCTGTAGGGGCAACCCTAGGTTCGGCTGGCGGGGGAAAGCCGTCGGGAAAGGTCCGCGAAAGCAGCGCCACATGGCGGATTTCTGGCGTCGTTCTACACTTCCTGAACGCGATAAGGACTTTCAGGCGAGGATGGCAACGGTGTATATGTGGTTAGTTTTTGGCATCTCTGGGACGTTGATCTGTGCGGGCAGCGCCATGCTGTGGCGTTATCTGTCCAGACGTCGTCGATCCCATCGCGCTGGGCATGGCTTGCATACCTGTCTACAGTTGCTGGGTACCCTGCAGGCAGTCCCGAACGAGATGATCAGCCGCGAGCTGCGCAAGTGTCTCGTCCTGATGTTGCATCGACACATTATCAACCTGCAGGCCACGAGTCCCGAGCATCCGCACATAGACCATCTGATGAAACGGTTGGGCCAGCTGAACCGCTTACCCAGCGGCATGAGCACGACCACGATGCGCAGCAAAAGCGACCGGCAGGCAGCGCTCGCGGGGTTTGAACAACTCATTGAGATCATCGATCAGGCGGTGGCCCATAGGGACTTGGACAGCAAGATGGCGCAGTTGGGGCGTGCAGCAGCGCGCTTTGCATATCAGCAGCTGGCAGTCGACATTGCGCGCAAAGCGGCGCTCGATGCCGAGCACGTGCGAGCCTACCCGCAGGCGTTGGGGCTTGTCTATCAGGCCCATGGCTTGACTCGCCAGATGCCACCGCAGCTGGGGCGTTCACTGGCCGACGCCATCAAGCAGGATATTGAACGTCTGGAACGCATGGTGGGTAAGCCTCTGGCGAACTGAGATCGGATTGTCTGTAGGCTTCGGCTGTATCGCGGCCAGGGGATAGTGCAGCCTCAAGGGTAATGCGCGGTTGTCAACCGGCGAGGTGGGATTGTCGCAGCCTAGGGGCTCAGAGCTTTACTCGATGCTTTGTGCGAGACTTCCTGACAAGATTGTCGACGTTGGCGTGTGTCCTCTGCGTGGAATCCTCTGCGTGGAAGTCGTATTCTCCTGCGCGCTAAGTGGCCTGCCGCGGTTCTGTTTTCAACAACGCTCCAACTGTTCGTGCTCCACCGTTGACCGCTGTGGTATAAACGGCTGGGGTCGGCCATCCTGGCCGGTCTGGTTTGAGAGGAGGGATGATGCGGAAATTTGCATTGGTGGTGGCGGTGACCTGCGCGTTGAGTGGGTGTGAATCTACCGCCATTCTCGAAGAAGTCCTGGCGGGTGCCTCGAATCGCTCGGGTCTCGACAACGCGACCATTGCCTCGGGCTTGCAGGAAGCGCTGCGGGTTGGTTCCGGCCGCGCGGTGTCGACTCTGGGTCGGGAAGGGGGGTTCAGTAGAAGTGTGTTTCGAATCCCGCTGCCGGAGAAGTTGCAGGATGCGCGACAGGTAGCGTCACGCTTTGGGCTGGCGAAGCCGTTCGACGATCTTGAGATCAAAATGAATGAGGCGGCCGAGGCTGCGGCACCCCAGGCGCGCGAGCTGTTTGTGGCGGCGATTGCGCAGCTGACCTTTCAGGATGTGATGCAAATCTATCGCGGGCCGGATGATGCCGCCACACAGTACTTGCGCCGCACGACCGGGGATCGGCTAAATCGCGAGATGCGGGGGGTGATCGATCAGAAACTGAGCGAGGTTGGGGCCGTTCGAGTATTCGATGATCTGTTGCGGCGCTACAACGCGTTACCGCTGGTGACGCCGATCGAGGCAGATTTGAACCAACACGTAGTCAACTATGCGGGCGATGCGGTGTTCACGCGTTTGGCGACGGAAGAGGCTGCCATCCGCGCGGATCCGGCCAAGCGAACCACGGCCCTGCTGCGTCGGGTATTCGGAGCCGGCTGATCCGCCGGTGGTCCGCTGACGTCGGCCTCTCGCCTTGCCCACTACTGGCTTTGCATGTCACCTACCTGAGACGCCTGGTGATGCGCTCTAAAGTGGAAATCGACCTCCGCCGAGTCGCGATTCCCTGGCTGGAGCGAGTGGCTCAGGCGACCTTGATGCCGCGCAGGTTGTCGGCCATGGCTTGCTTGAACAGCTTCGCATACCGCGCGCCACCACCCTGATAGGCCGGCAATCTATTGCGGGTGCCATCATGCCCGCGCACGTTGGAGTTGTAGCCGACAAACCAACCCTTACCCTTGCGCAGCAGCAGATTCTCATAGCTTGCGGCGACTTCGGCTACCCAATCCCGCTCGGCCTGAGCGGTCGCTTCCAGGCGTCGCCAGTCATTGGCAAATGCCTTTTGCAGAACGTCGGTGGCACCGTCTACGTTGACTTCGATGGCGCGCGGAAAGTTGGATGAACCGGATGCGCTCTGCGGCCCAGCGATCATCACCAGATTGGGGAAGCCATGGGACATGAAACCGAAGTAAGTCTTCGGTCCGTCGCGCCACTTGTCAGCAAGCTGGCATCCGTCGACGCCGCGGATGGCCAATCTATCGTATGCCCCCGTGATCGCGTCGAACCCTGTTGCATAGATGAGGACGTCCAACTCGTGATGGCTTTGGGTGGTCGTCAGGCCATCTGCGGTGATGCGTTCGATCGGCGTGGCGCTGATGTCGACGAGGTGGACATGAGCGTGGTTGTAGGCCTCGAAGTAGTTGGTTTCGAGTGGCAGGCGTTGCATCCCGAAACCGTGGTCCTGCGGGATCAGTTTCTCAGCCGTGACAGGGTCGTCAACACGTTGGCGAATTCGCTCAGCGATATAGGCGGAAATCTCTTGATTGGCCGCTTCGTCGAAGTAAATCTCAGTGAAGTTGGCGGCGAGGATCGCGAACCCGGGTGTGTCGTAGAGTTCGTCCCAGAAGGCGCGGCGCTGCGCCGCGGTGAGATTCCAGAAGCCGCGTCGATCGGGTTGGTGTTCGAAGCCGCTGGGGGTGGCAGCACAGGTGGCGAAAATCTCATCGTAGCGCGCGCGGATTGCGGCCATCTCAGCGTCGGAGATGAGTGAGTTGTTGAGCGGTGTGCTCCAGTTGGGGCGGCGCTGAAACACGGTCAACTCCTCCACCTGGTTCGCGATAGCGCCAATGACCTGGATGCCCGTCGCGCCCGTACCGATGATACCGACCCGTTTCCCGGCGAGGGAGATGCCGTCCTCGGGCCACCAGTAGGTGTGAAAGGAGTCCCCCGCAAATTTATCCATGCCTTCGATGCTGGGTAGGGTTGGGGCTGACAGCGGCCCCATGCTGGTCACAACAAAACGAGCCACGTAAAGCTCGCCGTTGGCCAGATTGAGGTGCCAGACCCGTTCTGCCTCGTCCCACGTCATCGAGGCCACGTAGGCGTTGAACCGCATGTGACGGCGCAGATCGAACTTGTCTGCGACAAAGTTCAAGTACTTGAGGTTCTCCGGTTGTGCCGAAAAGCGCTCTCGCCAGTGCCACTCGTCCAGCACCTCCTGGGAAAACGAGTAGCCGTAGGTATAACTCTCGGAATCAAAACGGCAACGAAGGATAGCGGTTCCGATACCAGGTCCCGCCGAGATCGTCGTCTCCCTCCAACAGAATCGCGTCGATATTGAGGTCGGTGAGGCGTTTGATCTGATAGATGCCCGCAACGCCGGCGCCGATGACGATCACGTCGTGATATTGCCGCATGTGCCTGTAGTTCTTAGTTTGCAAGCCGCCAGTCTGCAAGACTTGGATTTGCTCGACAAGTCATCGCATGGTTGGAAACCCAGCAAACGCCAGGTTCCCGATTAAACGTCCCCCTTGTGCTAACCAGCGCGCGGCACCGCGCGCGGGACCGCGCTGCGCTCTACCGTGGCGAGGTCGACCGGCTTGATCTCCAGGGAGAAGATCAGGCAGTTGGCATCGACCACCGTACCTCCACAGGTGAGGGCGTAACGTCCACCGATGTCGGTGAGTTCGCAACCGTTAAGCGTCGTCTTTTCGGTCAATGACTCATCCACGATCACCCACAACCCGGGGGCAAGATTCAGTCTGGAACTGGAACCGGCGCTGGCAATGCGGTACGGGTTGTAAGCGCTGCGCCAGATCAGCTCCTGCTTGCCGGTTTTGGCGAGCAGCGCTCGGGACAATGCTACCCCTTCCTTGAGCATAGCCGGGATGCGCACGGCGGGGATCAGAGCGGTCACTGCGCCGCTCTTGCCACCGGCGAGTGCATCGGCCAGGAAGGCCAGGATGCTCTGCAGACGGATAATGCCGCTCTTTTCGCGCAGCAGTTGTACCCGCAGGTCGAGACCACCCTCGTCGGTGATCATGTCGCTCGCGACCCCGTCGCGGGACATCAGAAACTCGGCGCCCAGATTGGGGTTGCCTGCGATCGCTTCGAACATCTGGGTGAACAACCAGGTGCGGGGTTCTTGGTTTGCCCGACCGCGCAGCTCGATTGTCAGCGTCCCCTTGTTACGCCGACCGCGCCAGCGGTTGCTGGCCAGTCTGAAACCGAGTATCTGGCCGTTGACGGCGTATCCCTGGGCGGCAGAAAGAGTGCGTTTCACGCTCAGGGGGGTAAGAAACTCACCGTTCTCCGGCTCCCACTTGAAAAGGCTGAAGTTCGGGGCTTTAGGCGAGGGTCTGGCGGAGCCGGACGAGCGAGTTTTCTGACCCGAGGTCAGCTCTTCCCCGCGCGAAGCGATGTAGGCTTCCAGGTCCGGCGCCTCGTCGATGTCCATTTCTCCCGGGTCCAGGAAATAGGCCTCGACTGCTGCATCGCTCTCGATGCTTGTCGGTTCTTTGGGTGCCGCAGCCTCTGCTGTAGCAAGTCTGGTGCTGCCGGTGAGTGTCGCCAGGCCGAGCAGGCTGCGATAGAAAAATCCTCTACGATCCATGTTGCGTCCCCTCATGCAAGTCGGCGTCTTTTATCTCGATTTCGATCACGGCGGATGTCCATGCGGGTCCTGCCGACTCGCCGGCGTTGCCGCCTGCCGGGCCGGAAGGAGTAAGCTTCATGCCGCGGGTTTGCCCTAAGTTTTCCGCCAAGCCGGCGATGCCTGTACTCAGGCTTTCCAACACCTGACTGCCGTTTTCGATAGCCGCGATGGTCCGCCGAAATCGTTTTGTGGTATCGGCATCCGTGCTGGCGAACGCAACGATCGTATCCACCCCGGTGGGCAGTGTGTAGTCGATCAGGAAACCAGCCTCGTTACCCATCTCGAGATTGTCGGGTATGTAGAGTTGCTGGTTGGCCAGGACACGGCCCTGTGGGTAGTAACCGTGGCGCTCGCTCATGGAGTTCGGGAACAGGGTGATCACGTTACCCTCAGCATCGATATCTACCAACGTGATGTAAGCGTCGGCGTCGGTTTCCACCATCACTTGCAGACTATTTTTGGAAGAGCGCGGGTCTGTATCGCGTTTGATGAAGTAACTCGGTAGCTCGTGGGAATCCGTCAGTTTAGCCCCGCGCGAGCGCGCGGTGACCACCTTCAAGTCGAGCGATAGCGTGGACGTAGGGTTGACCAGGCTTGCGATGATATCGGCTTTGTTGGTGCGTATCGCCTCCTGCAGCAGGAACTCGGCAACCTCACCGACATCGGTTTTGTTGATGCTCTTTAACTCCGTCATGCCGGTCGCGTCGAAGAGTTTGGTCACGCCATCGGTGCTCTCGACAAAGTGTTTGGCGAACGCTTTGTCTTTGTCGGAGAAGAATTGAATCTGATCTCCGGCAATTTCTATCAGTTTGCTTTTGAGCTTGTTGATGCGATTGTCATCGTTGCCGGTCAGCAGCATGCTGATGGTCTGAGCCTGGGTTGGCGCGGAGAAGGGGATGGCGCGCTGGTCGTGATCAAGATCCAAACTGGTGTCGTTGCTGCGCACCACGGCATCGTCACCTTCGATACGGTCGACGGTGACCCGACCCAGAATTTCATCGTCCGCGAAGGTCATGGTGCCTGCAGGGTAGATACCCCAGACCGAGCCAATCTGCGCTCCGAGCAGGGCAGCGTCTTTGAGAACGGCACGCTCGTCGGACAGTCGACGCACGGGCGCAAACGCAAATCTCGATCCCATATTCGGGCTGGCGTCGGCGTTTCCAGACCCCTGCAGAAAGGTCATCGTGGATGCGCGTACCGGTTCCAGCTGCGGCGTCGGGATGTTCTGCACGCTGTAGTTGTCACCTATGAACTTCAGGTTGTCGAGCACTTGGTCCTTGAGGTCGCCATAGGTGGCGCCGCGGCCCAGTTTGGTGATCGCTTTGCCCCACGCGTGGGAGAACAGCCCACGCGGGACGCCATCGATCTCCTTCTCCAGCGCCAGTTGGTGGGCTGCAGCCCCGGTGAGCAGTACATGCCGCATGTTGGCCTCCGTCGGCGGCGCGGGCAGATCGCGATAACGGGCTTTGTTTTGATGGGGTTTAGACCAGCGGGATCGGATGCTGCTTGCACGCGTGGCGGTGCCCGAGTGGCAGGAGTCCAGTACAACGACAAGATTGTCGGTATTGAATTTGCGCAATGCCACAGCAAGTTCGTCATCGACGATGTCCAATACCTCTTCGGTGCGGCTGTCGTAGGCGAGCAGGGTCTCGTCGAAGCCGTCTTCTTCGTCGTTGTTGTAGTCCTCGATCTGCGAGCCATGGCCGGCAAAATGAATGTACACCTCGTCGTCGGCGCCGGCTTGATCGGCGAGTTCAGCGATGGCGGCCAGGATGTTGGCTTTGGTGGCCGCATCGTCTAGCAGCATGTTGATGTTCTCCGGCGCAAAAGCGAGACGGGTGCTGAGGATTCGCTGCATTGCCTTGGCGTCCTCCACCGGACCTTCCAATCTCGATATGCCTTCTTGGGGATACTCGTTGATGCCGATCAAGAGCGCATGGCTTGCGGCGTGTGCGGTGGCAACCCAGAAATTGAGTGCGAACACGCAGGCGAGCAAGCTTAGGGCGTACAAACGCTTGGGCACGCGGCCAAGTCCGATGGGGGAGGTGCGGGCGGACAGCGCATGTGTCCCCTGGGCGCCTGTTTTTTGCGCGCCTGTGTTTGGCGCGCCTACGCGTGTCGATTTTACTGTTCTGGTCATGATCTTCCCTTTCTAACCGAGTTCGTCATCTTGCGGTCTGCCTCGTATGCCGTGTATATCCAAGGAACGCGTCGCCAACGATGAGTCTGCTGGCACGCGGCTTATAAAGGGCTGACCAAAGCGTTATTTCGTCAGCACCGGTATACCGCGACGCTGCTGTGGTGGGTAAAACTGGGTAGGGTCCGAGCAATCGATGGCTCGTAAGGTCTTCTTGGGTTGGCTGGGTGAGCACCGCCAGCGGGACGAAGTAGAAGGCGCCATCGGCGTGGCCCGCGCCGTCGAGGGGCTTGTAAACCGGTACTTGGATGACGTCGCTGCGGTTGGCCGCCTCGACCACCGGATCTTCAATCCGCAGCAGGAGTTCGCGCGCGTCCAACACCCGCCGGTTGTCGCGCAGAGCGGCAAGAAACTCTCGGGCAAAAACCGAATGTAGCGGCGGACCGGATCCGTGGTCCCCGAAGTCTAGCACGGGTTCGTCGCCGCCAGCGGCCAGGACGGCCCGTACCCGCCGGGCGCGATTGATCCGCACGTTCAAGGAGACATCGTCCGCCTGGCGGGTGCGTATGCGCGCCAGGGAGCCGGCGAAACAGGAGTCGGATACGATGAGGACGCCGCGTGCATGCAGTTTTCGCAGCAGACCGGAGAGGTCATGGCTGGTGATGTGATTGGTGGTTACATCGGGATTGGCGTCTACCGGCAGCCAGATACCCTCGCGGGTGTCGTGATCCATGTGGCCATGCCCGGCGTAGTAGATCAGCAGATTGTCGGTGGGACCGAGTTCGCTGCGCAGCGTGTTGAGACGATCGAGTACCTGCTGTCTGGTCGCGTTCTTCATGGTCGGAAAAACCATGAAGCCGTAGTCGTGCTCCAGCAGGTGGGCTACAGCTGCGGCGTCCTCGAACGGTGTCGACAGATCGCTCATGGCGGCGTAGTTCTGGTTGGCGATGATCAGCGCGAAGTACTTGCCGTAGCCGATGTTCGGCACGTGCCGATATGCAAACACCACCTCGTTACGCCGGGCGGCGGCATCGGTTGCGAGGATGCGAATCTCCGTACCCTGGTTGTCGATGCGCAGGGTTGTGCTGTACAGCCCGGGTTGGGTGGGGAGTAGGACGTTACCATTCACGGTCACACGCAGCGGGAGGCTGTCACTGTTGACACGAAAGGTGATCGCCGCGATTCGCGAGGTGGCTGCGGAGGAGACTACGGCCACACCGCGGGTCTCTATGTCGCCAAATTCCAGTTCGGGTTCCAGCAGCCGAATGCTAGGAGCGCCTGGCACGGCAGGTTCCGGGGGCGGTATCGCTGCCGCTACGTTGGTCACATTGTTCTGCACCGGAGGGCGCCGCCAGATTCGGGCGCGCTGCAGGTCCTTGGGTGTGCCCATGCCCAGTTCATACATCTTGGCGACGTTGAAGGCGGCTGCCTGGTGGCCCTGGTTCGCAGCCTGCTTGTACCAATTCAGGGCACGCTTGGGGTTCGCGCGCGTGCCCCAACCGCGTTCGTACATCTCCGCGAGGATGTACTGAGATTCTGCGTCCCCGCGATCTGCCTGGGCGCGCCAGGCTTCAAAGGCGAGGTCGAGCCGGGCCGAGTTGTACGGCACAAACTCGGCGTCCCCGCGCAGGGCACGACATTCCAGCCCCGTGGCTTCCAACGCCAGTTTGCGGCGTGGGCGGATAGTGCCGTCCGCGGTCACACGGGGCATAGCGTGGACCAAGCAGGTACCGATGACATGATCGAACCGGCTAATATCAGCCGCGGCCGCGGGGTGACTGATCAGCCACAGCGCAACCAGCGCGCCGCTGCCGAGCAGCGGCTTTAGAAGTCCCATCGCAAGCCGGCCTGGAGGGTCCGGTTCTCCAGGAAACTGTGTCCGGCGAGCTGTTGGTAACTGATGACCGCCTGCCAGCCGCTGCCCAGATCGAGGTTCGCTGCCAAGCCGAAGAGGATGAAGTCATCGTCTGGCGTTTCGGACAGATACTCGAAACGACGGTTGCGGGTGTCACCAACAAAGCTCGCCTCGAGACGTCGCTGATCCTCTTCCAATTCGACTTGCCAGCGGACGAACTGAAACAAGTGGAGGCGCCCCAACTGCGTGTCCAGGCTGATCTGCGCCTCCAGACCGATCGTCGCAAGGACGGATCGCCGGTCATCTGCGTCGAAATTCAGCGCCAGGCCGGAATCCACAGCTTCGAACTCGGTGTATGCGTTGGTCTCTATGTCACGATAGTCGAGCGCGAGGACGGGGCCGTAGTTGAAATTACCTTGTGTCCAGACGTGGTTGAAGGCAATTCCGGCAATGTTCTGATCGATCTCGAAGTCGCTTTCGGGGGTGCCCAGAAACTCGGCTTCCAAGATCCCGCCGTCGAAGTCCTGATACACGGCGATGCGCTGCTGCTCGTTGTCCTGGGCGGTCTGTCCCACATAGAACGACAGATTGGAACGCGTGCCCAGGTTACGCTCGGCAAATAGGGTCCACTGATGAGCGTCGCGTTCAAAGTCACCGCCGCCGCGAAAGTCGCCGTCTTGCCGGGATAGTTGGTAGGTTCCGCCGATCACCCACTGACCGACGTTCTGGTCATAGCCGATTTGCAGTGACTCGCGCTCAGAGCTGTAGCCGTCTGCGAAGTCGGTGATGTCGCGGTCTTCGCGATCGCTGCGAACGTTCATGAAGAAGCCGTGGCCGGCCTGAGCATCCGCAGTATCCAGCGCCTCCAGGCGTTCCTGCAGGGACTTGAGAATTGCACCGGAAACCGTGGCCCCGGTGGAACTGCTCACATCGCTGGAACTGCCCGATGAGTCGCGCGTGCAGATCACCGCCAGCTGTCCGGTGAGTACACTGATCGGATCGCCGTCGAGCAAAGGTAGACAGGCGGTGCCGTTTTCGGCCTCCAGCAGGCGGGCGATCTCAAGGTCGAGCGATTGAGCTTGGGCAGAAACCCCTGCGGTGGAGAGCAACCAACCGACGAGGGCGAAGCGTGCGAGCTTTTCCATGTTTTCTTCCTTGCAGTGTTGAGAGTACGGCGATCAGGCCACTACGATCAGTAGAATGAACGCACCCACCAATCCCAGCATCCACAGCACCGTGTAGGTCCATGCAACAGTTCCTGACGGAATCAGATCGGTCGACTGTTTGCCGTCCACGACGACATCCCGACTGACCTGGCGCGTTGTGCTGCCGACTCCGCCCAGCTTGCTTTCGTATTCCATGACTTCGAAAGGGTTGTTCACGTAGGCCCAGGCGAAAGCGCCGTGGGCGATACCATTGCCGCTGATCAAACCTGCGATCGCGCCACCGATCGCGCCGAGAATGCTCCAGGTGACATAGCCGATCGGCATCATGGGCCCGAGGATGTAGTGTTGCAGCACGTGCACGGCCTCGTGCCACATACCTTGCTTGGTCCAGGCGGTCATGACCGGCCCTTGGCTGAAGTAGTAGTTGCCGAGGATCCGCATCCCGTTACGCCAGCAGTGAAAGAAGTGTCGTTCGCCTGATGGCAGAAGTTCCCGGTCACCGGGACGTGTGGTCGAAGAGCCGGCGAAGTAAAACCAGCTGCCTATGTTCAACAAGTTACCCAACATGTTGCCGATAAAGCCCCACGAGGCGTTCCAGAAGCTGATCAGCCAGCCGGCGGCGAGATGCAGAGATCGGTAGGTTGCGAACGTGAGGCCCATCAACGCACCGCTCACCGCCCAAATGCTGGCGAACCAAGTCACGATCATCTGTTCGTTGTCGGTCCAACTGAAGCGGGCGGCGACGATGAAACCGGCGGCGAGCACCACGTACATCACTGTGCCCAGGACCTTACCGATCGCTCCTGCGGTACCATGGATGAGGCCGAGCACGATCCCTACAGCGCACAGCACGGCAAACGCGGCGAACAACAGGCTGAAGAACGTTGCGGGCAATAGATAAAGACCGACCAAGGCGGCGAAGATGCCGCCCAGGGCACCCAGAGCGCCGTAGACTGTGCCCTCGATAATGCTGACGACGGCATCCAGGGTGCCGCGATTGCTGACAAGGCGCGCTATCAAGGCGGCGATTCCCCCCGTCAACCCTGCGCCGATCGGCAGCCAAGGCCAGATGCCCAATGTGGTAAAGTCGATCATGCTCCTACCTCCTTGTTGTAGTTCGATCGGTTTGCGTTCGTTCGCTTGTCGAACGCTGCAGCCAAACTGTGGCTGCGTTTCTAGCCAGGTTCCCCGTTGCGGATATCGATGATGTCCGCCTCGGTGACTTTTGCGGCGGAGCGCGGAACGGCCTGATCCTTGAAGAACAGAGCGATCTCGCGTTCGCGGCGATTTTTCAGTCCTTCTAACTTCTTGCCGCCAGCGTAGACCCAGCGGCGTAGTTCGTAGGGTACGTCCTGCATTCGTCCGGCGTTGATCCGTTTAAGTAGTGTGGAGTTGCGGAAGTTCCTCCCACCCACGTTGAAAGCAAAGTCGCACAGGGCTGCATATTGATTGTCGTTGAGCGGTTGGCGTACCGCGTTCAACACCGCGATCTGCGCAAAGCGCATATCTTCGACCAGCATCGCCTCGCCATCCTCCAGCGAGATGCCCCGTGGATAGCTGAAAAGGTCGTCCAGCGTGCAGTTTGCGCGACGTAACAGATGACCGTACGCGATGGTGCAGTAGCCAGCCGCATCGTGGTATAGCCGGCCGACAAAGCCTTCCGACAACTTGGTGAGATCGATGCCATTCTGATTCACCGGCCGCAGCGAGAGATCGGCGCGCAACACCTCGCGGGTCTCATCGAAAAAGATGCCGACCGTAAAGGCCTCCTCCAAGGTCATGACCTCGTCCAGGGAGGCTTCGTCTTGTCCGCTGTCGCCGCCGTCGGGTGCAGGCGGGCTGCACGCGGCTAGGACCGCGCTGATGAGCGCCGTGACGATCGGGAGTCGCCCCGAGCGTCGCAGAATTGAGTCTGTTTCGATCATCTTAAAACTCCTAGCAATTTCCCTGCTGTGGACAAAGTGGGACTTTCGTTGGCCCGCTCGTTATCTAGCTGACAGGCCGATACTAACCAACGAATTTTCGTTTAGGAGAGGGTGGGGTGATTTCTCAGACAGAAGTCAGGGTTTGATCAGACATCTCTCAGTCGTGATCGGAGATAGTGCCTGGGAACAAAACGTGCCAGGGAGGTGGCGCGCGTCATGTTGAATCAGGTCGAACAGGAACTCTTGGATTGGGCCCAGCAGGTGGTGACAGACGCCGCTTCGTCGGTAGCCGTAATCCGCCAGCGGCCCGCTGCCGGTGACGGCAATCCTGGCATCTCCCTGTATATGCAGGCTCTGCTGCGTCCGGCCCAACAACCCAGCGCGCACCTGGCTACGCGGGAGCAGTTGATGCACTGCAACCTTAGCTACCTGGTTGCGCTCGCCAGTCCGGATGCGGATTCCATAGTACGGGAGGCCGAACTTGGTGCATTACAGCAACTCCTGCTAATGGGTATGCAACATCCTGTCTATGAGGTCCGCCTGGATCCACCCACTGTTGATGTTTGGCAGGCGTATGGTGCGGTCCCTCGTCCGGCTTTCTCGCTGCTGGCACCTTGCCTCCTGCGCGAGCCGCAGCCGGTGCCGCCCCTGGTGACGTCGTTGCAGATGGCGGTAAAAGGCAGCGCGCGACTGAGGGGCAGGGTGGTCGATAGCGAAGAACGCCCCATTCCCGGTGCGCTGGTGGAGTTTCAGCAAACAAAAACACGAACGGACAGCCGAGGTCGCTTTGCGCTGACCGTTCCTCACGTGGACGCTGCGTCGGAGTCCGAGGCCACATACGAGGTCGCGGTATCGGCACGACGCCGCACTGCCAGGGCGACTGTCGCCGTGGCGGATGCAAGCAATTGCCTGATTAATTTTCCAAACGAGGAGGAGTGATGGCCGAGCTATCATACCCCGGTGTCTACAGCACCGAAGTGGATTCGCAGAACCGCACCGTTCAAGGGGCGGGTACCAGCGTGGTGGGTTTCGTAGGCTCTGCGCCTAAGGCACCCCTGAACCAAGCCATCGCCTGCAACAGCTGGACCCAGTTTGTCGAACGGGCGGTTGGTGAGGTAGATGAGAAAACCAAGAGCACCGATCTGATTCGGGCGGTCTATGGCTTCTACCAGAATGGTGGGCGCCGTTGTTTTGTGGTCAATGTCGGCGACAAGGGCGCGCTGACCGGCGGAGCCGGCAAGAAGGCGGGTCTCGATTGCCTCGACATGGATGAGATCGCCCTGATCGCCGCGCCTGGACGAACGGATCCCCTCGCACACGATGCGATCATCACCTTCTGCGAAAAGCGCGAGGACAAATTTGGCATTCTGGATCTGCCCAGCGGCGACGATGTGACGTTGGAACACCTCGCCAAGGCGGTGGAACTCACGGCCGGCAAGGACGGCGAGATGACCCCCTCCGGAGGCGCACGCGCTCGTCAGTCGGAGCGCGGTTACGCGGGTTGTTATTTTCCGAACCTCTTGTGCCGGGACCCCATCCATCCGAAACAGATCGTATCTACACCTCCCTCGGGTGCCATCGCCGGGATTTACAACAGGGTTGATGCCAGCGAAGGCGTCCACCGCGCTCCCGCCAACATGGTGGTGCGCGGCGCGCTCGGGGTGACGCGGGCGGTGAGCAAGATCGAGCAGGGGGAACTCAACAAGAACAGCGTCAATTGCATACGCACCATTTCCAATGCGGTCAGGGTGTGGGGCGCGCGGACCTTGTCCGATCCCAGCAGCGATGTGCGGTACATCAACGTGCGTCGCACGATGATCTTTCTGCGCAAATCGCTCGCCGACTACCTTGCGTTTGCCACCTTCTTACCCAACGGCCCCGAACTGTGGGGGGCGATGAAGTTTTCCATCGGTAACTTCCTCACCGCTCAGTGGCGCAGCGGCGCCCTGGTCGGCAACAGCCCGGAGCAGGCGTTTTTCGTGAACATCAGCCACGAGAACAACCCGCCGGCGCAGATCCTCGAAGGCCGTTTAAATGTCGACGTCGGGGTAGCCATTTCACGACCGGCCGAATTCATCGTATTCCGTATCTCTCAGTGGACCGGCGCAGAGGGCGAGGGCGAAGGCTAGAAACTTTTCCGATTTAAGGAGACAACAACATGTCAGATCAATCGTACCTGCGCGGATACAACTTCAAGCTGCAAGTCGGTTTGGATGTCTGCGCGTACTTCACTTCCATTTGCGACTTCGGCACCGAGATCGATGTGGTTGAACATCGCGCGGGCGGGGACGCCAACAATGTGATCACCCTGCCAGGGTTAGTGCGGCACTCCCGGATCAAACTCAGCTGGGGTGTGACCGCCGCCAATTCGGATATGTGGGATTGGCTTTGCGCCGCGATCGACTGCAGAGATGACCCGGAAAACCCGGTAAAACGCGATGTTGGTATCATTTGCCTCGCCGCCGATGGGATAACGCCAACGCTTCGCTATGACCTGGGTGGTGCTTGGCCCTGCAGCTGGTCGGGTTGGCGCTTTGATGCGAGCAGCAGCGAGGCGGCCATCGAACATGTGACGCTCGCGGTGGACACCATCAAACGTTCCCCGGCCGATGCCGCCCCAGCAGAGGATGCCGAGGGTGCTGCTTAGACTGCGCCGCTGGCTGATCAGGTTGTTGGAGGAGCCGGTGGCGTCCACTGCGACTGGTGCTTCGGCGTCCGCGCCTGCCGCGCCCGACGCGTCGCGCTTTCCTGATGCACCGGAGCACTGGCTGCGCATGGTGCAAACCGAAGTACCTTCTTTATTTGTTAGGCCCCCGGTGGGGTTCGGCGAACCTCCGGCGGAGTTCGGTGAGCCTCCGGCTGACGCCCTCGCGCGGCAGGAATATGTATCGCCGGCAGATGCCTCGCCACCCCAGTTGCAGACGCCCGAGGTTGTGCCGGACAACCCGGGGGATCCCGATTCTGTGCTCGTATCGGGGAAAGGCGGAAGCCTTCCGCCTATGCCAGATTTTCCAGTCGATGGACCAGTCCAGGGCTCGGTTGAGCCAAACACCGCCCACTACCGGGTCCCGGATGACAAGCGAGACCCCGCGCAGCAGCAACGGCTCGATAAGCCTCTGCCGGTGCCCACGGTCCCGCTGACATCCACGTCGTCTGTGCATCCAGCGTCTGCGGTCTTCTCGGCGGATGAGCGGGCCCGACAGCGCAACGCCTCAGGCCGTAGCCCCGGAGCGCAGGCCTCGACCGGCGCGCAGCGGGTTGCTCGGGTTCGCGCCCGTGGGCGCGCTATACCGCCGCCATCCGCCCAACGTGCGTTGAGCGAGGCCACAGCGAGACGGCGCGGGCGGCTCAGCGCGCTGCCCGAACAGCACATCTCGTTTACGCAGCAGGCGCCCTCCGCGCTCGACCAAACGCGGGTGGAAGGTGAGCACGACCACAAAATCAAGGGACGTTCACACCGCGCTATTTCTCGACGCGACCTGGCTGGCGCGTCCGAAAATCCTGCGCCGATGCCTACCGCGCCTGGTCGTGTGACGACGGACGCTTCGATCACACCTGCTGCGACGGGGATACCGGTCGTGCAGACGCCGGATCAGCCCGCGCCGACCGGTACCAGGCAAGCTGAGAGTTTCTTGCCGCAGACACCACTGTTAGAGGAGCCCTCCAGCCAGCTGTGGCCATCCCTCCTGGAACCGCAACCCCGCGTACGCCGGAGGCGCGCCTGGACGCCGGCTGGTGATACCCCGGACGTCGCCCGCAGGGAACAGTTGGAGCAACGATGGAACGTGTAGCCTTTCTCGTTGAAGAAAACAATCGACGTATCGATTGCCTGCTCAATCCAGAGCACGTAGAGGTCAAGCGGCGCGCCGGGGTGGAGCGCAACCTCTCCCATGGCGGTCTGGTGACCGGCACCGCCCTTGGCGATGACCCGCTGCACTTTACCGGCGGTGGGGAAACGGAGATCACGATGAACCTTCTGTTCGACACGATGCTGGTTGAGCAGCCCGTTGCTGAAGGGGCGGTCCCCGTGGAGGACGCGCGCCAACTCACCGCACCGCTGTGGTTACTCAGCGAGAATCAGCATCAACCTAATCGCTTCGGCAGGCTCAACAGCGTGCGCCTGATCTGGGGTAAAGCCTGGAATGTGAGGGGTGTCATCGCTTCGGTTGCGGAGCGCCTGGAACGTTTCGATGTAGCGGGCCGTCCGTCGCGCGCATGGCTGCGCCTGCAGATGCTGCGCATCCCAGAGAGTGAGGAGATCACCCAGGGTGAGGTCGTGCCTCCCGATGCCGAAACTCCGTCCGATCTCGAGGCTGCGGATATGTCTTTGGTACACGCGCCGGCGGAAGTTCCCGACGCGCCGTTGGCGAGCGGTCGAGCGGACGAAGTTGCCGCCAGGTACTACGGCGATCCATCCCGTTGGCGGCTGGTCGCGTGGGCGAACGATATCGACGATCCATCCCGCGTTGAGCCGGGTCGGAGTCTGATCATTCCAAGCAAGGGAGACACGCTGTGAATCACACCGGAACTCGTGAACCCGCACTGACAGAACAGGTCCGCATACGTGTCGGCGGGCAAGACCTCGATAGCGCCCATGCATCCGCGCTGGCCACGATTACCGTGCGCGGCATTGTTTCGACGGCAACATCGGCCCAGTTGGAGTTCATCAATCCTCCCGCATCGGGTGGCTTATCTTTGGGAGATGAGATAGCCATCCGCCACGACAGCGCCTCCGTACCCTTGTTCCGCGGGCCAATTACCGCCGTGTCCGACGATCATGACGGTGCGGGGAAGTTGGTGCGTACCGTGCGCGCTTACGATGCGTTGCAGGCGTTGCGTGTCCACGCCCCTGTCCGCATGTTTGTTGAACTGACCACTGCGGAACTCGCCGGAGAGTTATTGGGCGACGCGGCGATCAAGCTAATAGCGGACGCAGACTCCCCGGTTTGGCATCGCATCTGCCAGTGGTCTCGCAGCGATCTTGCGCTATTGCGAGACGTTGCCGGGCGCACTGGCACGTACTTTCAGCTGCAGCCGCAAGCTCAGAATCCGGCACTCAGGCTGTTTTCTGCCGAGGGTTATGGCGACGTGATCGACTTGACCATGGGGGACCACCTGCTGCATGCGCGCACCGAGAGCAATGCCGATGTCGCGCGAGGAGAAGTACAGGCCAGTGCCTGGGACCCGCAGACCTCTGCGGTATTTGCGACTCAGGCACAGGCGAGCGCATCCGCTGGGCTGGCATCGATGCAGGGCGTGGTTGCCAACGTTGCGGGTTTGACCGTGCAAGGTCAGTCGGCCACGCAGGCACACGCCGAGGCCGTGGTCGGACGCAGACAAGCACATGCGGAACACGTGCACGGTTGCGCGCGGGGTAATGCGAATCTGGCCTGCGGGCGCAAGGTGCGTTTCCGCGGCCTGGGCGATGCCTTCGAGCGACCTTTTATGCTCACCGAGGTGGTGCATCGCATCGATCGACTCGAGGGATTCAGGACCGAATTTGCCACCCAACCTCCGCCGCAGACCAACAATCCTTATGGTCTCCTGGTCACTCTGGGTGAAGTGGTTGCGGTCGATGACCCCGAATCGCTTGGACGCGTATGCGTGTCTTTGCCGGTCATGCAGGACATCGAAACGTCTTGGCTGCAGATCATGCATCCCGCCGCGGGCGCCGGCGGCAAAGGCTTTGTAGCCGTGCCCGATCGCGGGGATCAGGTGCTGGTGCTGTTGTTCGAGTCCGATCCGGCGCACGGGATTGTCCTCGGCGGTTTGTTTGGACAGGACCTCGACGCCGATGTTGGGGTCGAGGGAGACCAGGTCGTGCAGCACCTCTGGCGATCGAAGGCGGGGCAGGTGATACGTCTCAGCGACAAAGAAAGCATGGTATCGCTGGTCAACGAAGAGGGAAGCGAATTCAAGATCGCACCAGATCTGATGTCGATGGCGGATGCGCATGGCAATGAGGTCAAGCTGACGTCCGCTGAGGTGTCTATCCATGCCGCCACCAACATGCTGATCGAAGCCCCCGGCAAGGCGCTGACCATCCGCGCTGCCAGCATCGATTTCGAGCGGGGTTGAGCATGCGCCTTCTCACGCTCCAAGGTCTGGTCGTATGCGCGCACGAGGTCGGCATCGTAGCGCTGATCAACAGTCAGAGCTTCGTACGCATCAACGGTGCACCGGTCCTGGTGGAGGGCGATCCGGAAAGCCGCCCCATTGGCGGCTGCCCGAACGCAATTCCGCCGAGTGGCATCAAGCCATGTACCTCGACGCTCAAAGCGCGTGAGGGCTACAGCGAGCTGGTCAATATCGGTGGTCGGCGCGCCTGTCTGGATACCGTGGTCGGCTTCACCGATGGCACGCCGCCCGGTACCCATGACTACAAAGTCAACTTCCCAGGCCAAACCCACGTAGCGAGTGCGCTATGAGTAACACGTTATCCAGCATCCGGTTTGTCAGCCGACAGTTTGATCACAACATTGCCGACCTGGGCATTGTGACCGACGAGTTAGGTCGCCTTGCCAACGTGGCGGATGCGCAGGCGTTGCGGCAGTCATTGATGTTGTTGCTGGCTACGCGTCCTGGAGAACGTGTTATGCGTCCAGGCTACGGCTGCGATCTGCAGGAGCTGATGTTCTACCCGCTCAACGAATCTACCGAAGGGCTGGCGATCCACTATGTGCGTCGGGCGATCACGCTGTGGGAGCCACGGGTCGAGATCGAGCGCCTGGATGCCTTCGCGAGCCCGGACTATGAAGGCTGCTTGGAGATACAGCTCTGCTACCGCAGCAGGCTTAGCGGCGTGCAAGACACGATGCGCCTGGCAATGGCGTTGATGGAGTAACCCGATGTCGATAGAACGTATTAATCTGGACGATCGTACCTTTGATCAGCTGGTAGAAGCGGCGGTCGCCAAAGTGCGAGAACGCTCTGCGAACTGGAACGATTTGTCGGTCAACGATCCAGGTCGGATATTGATAGAGGCGTTTGCCTACCTCACGGAAAATATGATCTATCGGCTCAACCGACTGCCTGAGAAAGTGTTCGTCGAGCTGGTCAGGCTGTTGGGTGTTCACGTGAATCCGCCGAGCAGTGCTTCAGTGACATTACAGTTCACGCGCCCGGCTGCGGATGGGCACGAACTGGTCATACCGGCGGGAACGAGAGTGGCGACCGCGCGCAGCAGCGATGATGACGCGCCAGTTTTTGTGACCGCTGCGGACATAGCAATACCTCCGCAACAGACAGATGGTTCCGGGATCGCCCTGCATTGCACCTGCGTTAATGGGGAACTGGTGAGTATCTCCGATGGGCGCGCGGGCATGAGCCTGCAGCTGCAGCATGCACCGCTCGTCGCGCCTACCGGGCTGGAACTCGACCTGGTGGTTGGTGTGGAAACCGCCGCTGACGCTTTGGATGCAGAAAGTACCGCTCGGGAGTTTGAAGGTAAGACGTTCAGAATCTGGCAGGAGGTTGACAATTTTGCCGACGCGGATGCCGCGGCCTATCCGTATGTGGTCGATAGGGCCCTGGGTAAAATTTTCTTCGCGCCCGTGATTGCATCGGATCGCTTGGAAATCGATGCACCGCAGGCCATCGCGGAGATTCCGGAGAGCGGTAAAGAGATCAGGGTGTGGTATCGCATCGGGGGTGGCCTGGCCGGCAACCTGGCTGCGCATACCCTCACGCAACTCAAAGATGCCGTTCCCGGCGTGCGCCTGGAAGTGACCAACCCGCAGGCTGCGGCCGGAGGCCGTGACATTGAACCTCTCGAACAGACACTAATGCGGGCGCCGATCGAACTGCACTCCCTGCAGCGCGCGGTCACCGCGAGGGATTTTGAACTCGTAGCAGTCAAAGGCGATGGCGGGGTCGCACGTGCTAAGGCTTATACCAAGGCGACGCACTGGGCCCACGCCCCAGCGGGATCGATACAACTGGTGCTGGTACCCAACCTCGGTTCGGACGTCGCCGGTGCGGTAACCCACGAAGTGCTGTTGGCCCGGCAATCCGATCGGGTGCTCGAACACGTGCGTGATGAGATCGATCGCCGTAAGCCGCTGGGTACACAATGCGATCCCGAATGGTGTAAGTACAAACCGGTCGGCGTCGATGTGCGGGTGCGGGTCAGCGTCGAAGAGAACAACGATGCCGTGCGTGAGCGGATCATCACCCGCTTGAACAAGGCGCTATCGCCGGCGGCAGCGGCACTAACTGGCGCCGATCCTCGCTGGCCATTCGGTCAAACACTCTCGAGCTACCACGTCTACAAAATTCTGAGTGAGGAACCTGGCGTGGAGGATGTCGAGCCCGTTGTCCTCAATGTCGACAGTGTCCCCGACGGCGAGATCAGCTCGCTGTCACGGGATGCCTATCAACCCGATACCTGGTTCTGCGCGGACCGCGAGGGTATCTATCGTTCGCTCAACAACGGGCAGGGTTGGGAGCTGCTGCAGGACTTCGGCGGGCGCGTGGACCTCGTGACGGCGTTCTCGGTTGAATCGGGTATTCGACCCCATCCGGGATTTGTGGCGGCTCTGGTGACGGACGCTGCCAACGCCGGTGCGAGCGCATTATTCGTGTCTGACGATTGCGGCGAGACCTGGCGCGAGCAGGCGAAGATGGACCAAAAGATCAACGATCTGGCCTGGATGGAGCGGGATGGTCGGCTCTACCTCTGGCTTGCTGGCGAGAACGGTCTGTTTGAGACGGGGGTGCAGGCGGAAGATATGCCCATACAGGTGCTGGTGGATGAGAGTGATCAGGATCTGGGTTTCACTGCGGTTGCGGTGTCGGTCGATGTATTCGGGTCGGTCAGCGTGGCTGCGATCGCCCGCAAGCAGCGCGGAGTGTTTCTGTCCGTGGACACAGGCAAGCCCGGTAGCTTTCGAAACATCGGTCTTGAGCAAAAACTCCTGAGCGGCTTAACCGTCCAACATCAAGGTCCCAGGCGCTACCTATGGTGCATGTTCGATGCTGTGGGTGACGACCCGGGTAAGGGTTGCGCGCGCTGGGAACTGCGCGATACGACCGACGCAGTCGCGGGTTGGGTGGAGTTTGACAAAGACTGGGATGCGGGCCGTTGTCTGGGTCTGGCCTTTGATGGCGAGGGTCAAGTCTATGCCGCAACCTCGCGCAGCGGGGTCGCCTTTCGGTCGGTAGACCCCGAAGGTGCCGGCTGGCTTGTGTCCACCGCGCAGAGTGGTTTGCCGTTTCGTGAAATGGACGTGGGGGGTAAGAAATTTGCCATGCGCCCGATCCTCTGTATCGGCATAGGCGGCGCACGAGATGGCCCATCTCGGGTAATGGTCGGTGGCGAGAACGGAGTTTATGCGTCCGATACAGCGGTAGCGTCCTTCGACTGGTTGTCGAGCAGAGAATTCAAGGATCAGGTGACCATCCCTTTCAACTGGTTGTTCAGTTCTTCCGAGCATCGGGTGGAGGTTTACTCATGAGAGCCGATCTCATCGCGCAGTTGCTGCCGTAGGTCGTACGTGAGGCCGTGGGTGACAGCGAACCGTTGGCGATTTTGTTGCAGACTATGGAAGAGATGCACGCCCCCAGCGAGGACATCATTGCCGACGTGGCGCGCTTCTTTAGTGCATACGAGGCCCCCGAGCGCTTTCTACCGTTGCTGCTGTCCTGGTTGGACCTCTCACGTCTGGTCGCTCACGACGAGGGTCCTCAACCGCGGAAAGACGCACTGCCCCCGGGTCGCCTGCGCAACCTGATCTCGAACGCGGCAGAGTTGTCGCAGTGGCGGGGCACGGAGCGCGCGTTGCTGCGCTTCCTGGAGATGGCGACGGGATGTGCCCCGTTCGCCGTGATACCGGATGCAAACCGGCCCTTCCATATTTCCATCCAGGTGCCGGGCGCAGCGCTCGAGCAGATACCGATGATCCAGCGCATTGTCGAATCCGAAAAACCGGCCTATGTCACCTATGAAATCAAGCCATCGAGCAACACAGGAGAAAGTTGATCATGCCTTTAGCAAATATCACAACCGTGGCTGGTGCGAACAGCCTGGAGTGTGCGCCCGGCGCGACGGCCACGTACACCTTTACGGTGAAGAATGTATCCGGGGCCAAAGTCCGGATGGGTCTTGACCCGCAAGCCGGAAACAACAATCCGGCCGAGGTCGAATGGCTTGAGGTTCAGGACGGACCCGCGCTCGATTTTAAGGATGAGGAGATCAAACAGGTCACGATCAAAGTGAGCGTGCCGCAAGATACCGCGGAAGGAAGTTACGGGTTTCGGTTGCGGGTCTACGACATGGAGCATCCCGAACGCATCGAGACCAGCTCACAGATCGACGTGGTGGTCATCCCGGTTGTCATTATCGATGACGACGACGACGAAGTAGTCACCAAAACCTGCGTTTGGTGTTGGGTGGTGGGCGTCTGTGCTGCGATCGCTATCGTCGGCCTGTTGTTGTTCTGGATGTTGTTGCCTGGCAAAAGCATGGTCCCGGATGTCACCGGCAAGTCCCTGGCCGAAGCGCAACCGATGCTCGACGAGGCCGGTCTGGTCATCGGAACCTTGACCGAAAAACGCTCGAACAAACCAGCCGACACGATTCTGAGTTCCGACCCGGTAGCGGACACCGAGGTCGATGCCGGCAGTGCCGTCAAGTTGGTGCTCGCTACCCAGCCACCTGCCAACCCGAACAAGACCTGCTTTAATGCGGTGCAGAACAAGGTAGCCTGGAATAAACAGGGCAACAAACGTTGGTCCAACAGCAATGTGTACAACCTCTGCAAGGGTGCCGAAACATCGGTCGAGCCGGCCGTGTGTTTCAAACGGGTTATGCAGGGTGGCGCCAAGCGCAAAGATGGTAAAGTCTGGGAATGGCGTAGTGCCAGCGCGCTGTGTAAAGGAACGAGGAACGCCAATAAGACACTCTCCTGTTTCACTAGATTTCAGAGAATCGGGGCGTTCACCTATCAGCATGCGATATTGCGCTGTAACCCCAATCTCAATGGGGTTCTACCCCAACCTGCGATCACCGTCGGCAAACATCAGCGCCTGCTGTACAAACTCCCCACCACGCGCATGACCGTTCCGCAGGTGGATGAAAGTGCGGCGCAAGAGCCATGAGTAAGAAGACGTTTGTGGTTTTGCTGATCTTGTTGGGTCTATTGTTTTTGGGTTCCAGTGTATATGTGGGTGTGCGCGTTGACGATGGCAGCAGCGACCCGGCTCGCTTGCAGGATGGGCTTGTCGAGAATTTGGATGGCCTGTTGGGGGCGTTTGCTACCCGTATGCCCGCCACACAGATTGCTCAGGGACGTTGTAACAACAAGCCGGTAAATGTGGCATTCACGCTCGCGGGTACCGGGCGCAACCCGGCGAGCTGCAAGGTGAATCTGCCCCGGGATTCTGAACACGACTATCGCAAGGTCGCGGTAAAACTTGTCGGTTCACAAGACATTGCGCTGGTTGTCGCGGCTGAATATGAGGAGTCAGACCTGCCGAGACGGGAAAACGGCGATTGTGCGACCCGCGTGGCTGCGAGGCGCTATGTGTTGGTCATCGACCGCTCCAAAACGATTAACGCTGACTATACCTGTTATCAGCAGGTGGAAACCGAAGCAGAGTTTTCGATCCTGGAGGGAGGCGGGCGTATCGATCTGGAACTGAAATGCGGTGCCTGCAACAACAACCAGCGCACCTCGGTGCGCCTGCAGTTTGGCTGAGTTTTCAGGTGCACGGGAAGATAACTTTGTGGATCGGCGCTCGGCCGCCGGCTTTCTCCAAGGAGGGAAACCATGGATAGTTTGCGTAAACCGTTTCTGCTCGCGGCTGCGGTCTGTATGTTTCTGGTGGTCGGCATCGAGCTGGGCTCGCTGGGCTTTCTGTCGAACGCCGACAGCGGAGGAGAATTTGCGGAACTCTCGTCACCCGGGCTCGGTATCCCCTATCTCGCCCTCTTCGATCTGATTCTCTGTTATGCGTTGTTCATGATGTGTCTGGCCCTGATCGTCCAGCCTAGCACCATGGGCAAACTGCAGGGCATCATCGCCTTTTTCTATTTTCTGATACTGCTGATCGCCGCTTTGATCCTGATCTTTGTCGCTGTGGGTATGTTGTTACTCATGATCAGCCTGATCATGGCCGTTCCATTTGGCTTTCTAGCCTATCTTGGCGCGTTTGCCGATTTTGAGGTTGGTTCTGCTAATGCCACCTTGGGTGTGATACTGCTCCTCAAATATCTGTCCGCGGTCTTGTTGGTGCTTGCCCAGCAGCGGTTTCTGACGATGAAAGGACTGATCCTGCTGGTCGTGGTGTCGATTGTCATGAACTTGATCGTCGCCTTCCTGCAGGGCTTTCCACCGGGCATCTTTGCGAGCGTAACGGATGCGATCGCAGCGATCGTGGTGGCGGTGGTGGCACTTGTCTGGGCCGCGTTAAGCTTCATCGGCAGCATCCCCGCAGTGATCAAGGCACTGCGCGTGGACAAGGCGTTGACGGGTTGATGGCGCAGATGAACGGGAGAAGCGTTGCTACGAAATCAATACGCGGGTTGTTATCGGCTGGCGGGTCGGCGTGCCGCGCCAACCCCCGTTGGCAACGTCCCGCGCGTTTACTCGCTCTGGTGCTCCTCGGTGCTCCCTCGGTGAATGCTATGCCGCTCGAGGTGGTCATCCAGTCCGGGCATCTCGGCCCGATACGCGCGTTGGCTTACTCGCCGGATGGCTGTTACATCGCCTCTGCGGGCGACGATCATCGCCTCAAGATCTGGGATGAACGGTCGGGTAAGGAGTACCGTTCGGTCACGGTGGGAGCGGCGCCGCATGTCGCCGCAACGTTCAGTGCCGACAGTGCTTCGCTGACCGGCGCTGCGCAAGGCATAGGCTATCGCACCTGGCGCCTCGCGAACGGCGCCGCTACCGAGCTGGTCGTGGTGGATGACCTGCAGGCCTTTGCCCAGCGCGGTGCGCTAACCGCGTCCGTCGACCGGGAGCAGGTAGTGCTGCGGCGTGGGCAGGGTCGCGAGCGGGTGCTGCGTTGGAATGTGAACAGTGCGATCCCTGGAGAGCTGAGCGCGCACAACACGCAGAAGAAGAAGCACCAGCCGATCGGGGTGGCATTAGACCCCCGTGGCGAGATTGTCGCCTCTACCGGTGCTGAAGGTCGAACCGTGCTGTGGCAGGTGGATAGCGGTGTCGCCATACGTTCTCTGGGTGTTACCGAGGAGCTTGGCGAGCAGGCGGGCTTTATTCAGGGCCTGAGCCAGAAGTCTCACCTGCGACCTGCGTTCAGCGCGGATGGTCGTTATCTTGCCACGGCCCAGGGCGGCGTTGTCAGCGTCTGGAGAGTAGCGACAGGCGCTCGGCATCTGCGCCTCACCGGACATCGGGGTGCGGTGCAGACGTTGGCCTTCAGCAATGATCGGCGGCTCTTGGCCAGTGGTGATGGTGGCGGGCATGTCATCATCTGGTCGGTGCGCGACGGTAAGAAACTCGCGGAACATGGCGCGCACAACGGTGGGGTGACCGCACTGCAGTTTAAGCCGCGCGGCGATGTGGCCTGTGGGGTCAAGACCACGGCCAGCGATCATCCCCTCGCAGGGCGTGTGCTGGTCAGTGGTGGCGAGGACCATCAGATCAAGATCTGGTCCCTCGAAGCGCGCCGGCTGTTGCGCGCCCTCAAGCCCAAAGTGCAGCCTTTGAACGACATTGCTTTCTCGCCGGATGGTCGGTCGCTGGCCATCGCCAGCTCGGCGCTGCCCAACGGTTCAACCAAAATCTGGCGCTTGGACACCGGCTACGAAATCACTGGCATACCTTTCCCGACCAATGCGCTCGACTTCAATCCCGTGAACGGCGAATTAGCCCTGGCGGGTGTGGATCGGCAGGTCAAGTTGCTCAGCGCAGACTTGCGGGCGCAGCGGGTCGCCTTTGCGATGCAGGGACGCGGCCTTCTGCGCTATGTGTTGCAGAGCTTGTTTGTCGTCGCGGCGGCGCGTGACCAGCAGACGCTGAAGTTTCTGGGAGCGATCGCCGCCAACAGCGCCCTGGATGCTCAGTCCCACGATCGACTGACCGGTGTTCGCGATCTGCGCTTCTCCCCGTCTGGGGATATGTTGGTGGTGGCTGGACAGTCCAAAACCGCGGTCTGGCGTGAGGGGCGCGAAGAACTGGAGTTTCTCAAGCACAACGATATGCGCGCGGTGGAGGTCACGGGCGACTTTGTAGTGCAAGCTCGGGTAAACAGCTTTCGCCGGGGGCTGGACGATCTGCAAACCGAATTCCGGTTTCCAGAGAGCGAAGGCATGATCAGTGCCGTGCGCGCGCTGCCTGATGGCCAGACCATCTTGCAAGCCCATGCTCGAGGGCGCCTGGCCCTGCGTTCGCTTGCCACTGGGGAAGAGATCCGGCGACGGAAAGGCTATGGCAATCTCGAAGCGGTGGCCGTCAGTCCGGATGGCCGCCTGGCGGCCGTCGGAGGTAGCGGGGGCTTCGTGGAGGTGTTGACGCTCCCCGGCCTTGAACCGCGCTACCGCCTGCAAGGACACGAAGGCACCGTGTTTGGGATCGATTTCAGTCCCGACGGTCAACGCTTGGCTACGGCGAGTGCAGATGGTACGGCACGCCTGTGGGATCTCGACGCCGCTGAGCCTATCCTCACCTTTGTCAGCGTAGGCACGGATGACTTTGTACTGCTCACGCCGGATAATTTCTACATGGCTTCGACCAACGGCCATCAAGGCATCGCTTTTCGTGTCAAAGGTGAACTCTTTCCCTTTGAACAATTCGACCTGCAACTCAACCGCCCGGACATCGTCTTGGCCCGCCTGGGGACGGTGCCGGAGGGACTGTTGCAAGTGTATGCCCAGGCGCGGCGCAAACGCCTGGCAGCGCTCGATTTGACCGAAGCGCAAATCTCTCTGGAGCAACCGCGGCCGCGTCTGTGGATTGAGAATCCACCAATGTCGCTGGTAACAGATCGAGCAAGGTTTGCGCTCGATCTGCGCGCTCGCAGCCTCGCGGGTCTGGCGCGGTTACAGGTATGGGTGAACGACGTGCCGCTGCCACGCTCACAACTTCCTGCGGTCGCGGGCACGACTTTAGACGCCCAAGTGCCGCTGGTGTTTTCTCGGGGACGCAACAAGGTCCAAGTTGCCGTGGTAGATAAGCGGGGCATGGAGTCTCTGCGTCGAACCTTCGAGGTTGTGTATCTGCCTGAACAAGACACCAAACGGGACCTACACATCGTGAGCGTCGGGGTGTCCGACTATGCGGGGCAGGACTTTGATCTGGGTTTTGCCGCCAAGGACGCGCGCGACCTGGTCAGGGAATTGGAACGCCAACAACGGCGCTACGCCAGAATCAACAGCCATCAACTGCTCGATGCCGGTGCCACAACCGCGCAGATCAGGCAAAGGCTGACGGCTTTGCGCACGGCGCATGTCGATGACGATGTGGTGGTGTTTCTCGCCGGACATGGGGTGCTCGATGCGGCCGGTGAGTATCGCTTCGCCACCGCCGATTTTGATTTTTCCCAGCCGGAGGGGCAGGGGCTTACCTTTACTGATATAGATGCGCTGCTGCAGCAGATACCGTCTCGCCATAAGGTGATGCTGATCGACAGCTGCCACTCAGGTAGTGTCGACCCTGCCCTTGTGCCTGGCCGCGCCGACATTGCGGCGACGTCGGTCGCCGCCGGGGTCACCCGCAGCGGCCGCGGGGTCGCGCTGGTGTCCAGCGCGCGCGATAACGTCGATTCGTTTTACCTGATGCAACAGCTTTTTGCGGGCTTGGGTCGGGGCTCCGGCACCACGGTAATTTCGGCGGCAGCTGGCGACGAGTTTGCGTTTGAAAACGATCAGTATGCCAACGGCCTGTTCACGTATGCGGTGCTGGATTCGCTGCGCTCTCTGGCGGATAAGCACCCGGTTCGAGTCTCCGAGCTCAAAGATGCTGTGCACAAACAGGTACGTTTCCTATCGGGCGGGCAGCAGACACCCAATATGCGCCGCGTCAATCTCGAGTTCGACTACCACCTCTATTCGCGACGGCCAATTCCCGATGAAGGACCGGTCAACTACATCCCAGGTTGGAAAGACCTCTTCAGAGTATATGCGGGTGGTGATTACGCAGAGGATTAAACCGCTTCGCCGCCCGCCCGGCTGCCCGCCCTTGGCCAGCATGCATGTGTAACGCTGCAGCGCGAGGCTATGCGGTTGGGACGGTCGATCAGCCGCCGATGCTAACCGCCGAACCCGGCGCTATGATGCCGCGCGGCTGAAATTGCCCGCGCGCCACTCCGCATAGCGTCTACACCAGGCCATCGGGGAGGGGCCCATATTGCCGCGACGCATTGCCGAACTGTAGGTCTTTTCGTTGGTGAACGGATAGCGGTAGGTATTGTTGATGCGCTCCCGTTCGGAGACGGACAGCATGTGGTGATCGTTCAAATCGCTCAAACACTGCCTGGAAACGGCGCGTATGACCAGATCTTTGCTGCACTTCTCGGTCGCACAGGGGCCGCTGGATTTGGCCGCGCAACCACCGATCGCTGTGGTCGCGGCGATCAGGCAGACGCTTGCTGTGGTTATTAATCGTGGCAGGGGCATGGCAATTTTCCGATAGAGGCCAACAAAACGCATAATGCGCGTGTCGGGGCCTACCGGCAAGCGCAGCCGCGTCTTGTTTAAGAGGGGCGTGAGAATCCTGCGGCCTCATGGTTGCAAAATCAGGTCGACCACTCGGCGCGCGCCCGCATACGTTAGATGAGCGCCGTCGAAGACCATCAGCCCCTCTTCGTTCGCGAGCGCGCAGAATTGCTCACAGAACAGTGCACCCCCATCCACCCAACGCACCCGGTGGTGCCACGTCAGTGGGGCGCGCAGTTCATTGAGCTGCGCGATTCCGGCTTGGTACGCTGAGATTTCTGCGGTGGCGTGCAGGCGTCCGTCGTGTTGCAGCCAGGCTTCGCGCACCAGGTTGCGCCGTTCGAAGCCGGGGAGGCGCGGATGATTGGAAACCAGCACCACCGACTTACCGCTGGCTGCGAGACGATTGGCGGTCTGCGCAATCGCCCGCATCACATTCTCCCGGCGTTGAGACTCGTCCTGATCCACAGGTGGTTCGGGTTGGGTCACCAAAATCGGTTCGGGCCTCTGCGCATCGAGTTGCAGGTACCATTCGTATGAATTGACCATGATGACGGTCTCGATGCCAGGGTCGCTGAGCAGAGCTTCGAAAGACGTTTCGACGTAGCTTGCGCACGCACGGCTGAAGCCGGCGCCGAGGCGTTCGGGTTCGTAGCGAAACGTCCCGACGATGCCCGGGCAACTGAAGTGCACCAGCGACCTTCCACCCAGTTTGCGTTCAGCCAGTCGGTCGCCTAATGCGCGCGTCAGGGCACCAGCGTAGGAATCTCCCCAGATGGCATAGGCAGGGCTTGCCTGCGGATCACCGAGGCGACACGGCGCGGGGTAATCTGTGAGGTTCTGGTTGCGGCATTCAAAAGCGAGCATGTGTTCACCTTGGCCGGCGAGTGCGGTGTTCAGATGCTCAGGCAGACGCGCCGGGAGTCCCTGCCGTCCGAGCAAGAACAGGCTGACGATGGTAAGGCAGGCGGCACTCGCAGCCGACGCTTTGAAGATCTGCGCACGGCCGAAGCGGGTTCGATCGCGAAACGGGCGTTCGACCCAGCGCCAGGATAGCCAGGCCATAGCCAACGATAGCGCGATCAGAAACAACGTGTGAAGGTGGTTGGGTGTGTTGGTCAACAGGTTTCCAAACGTGAGTACAGGATGGTGCCACAGATACCAGGAGTAGGAGATGAGGCCGATCGCCACCAGAGGCGGTGCCGCGAGGAGCTTGCCTACCCCGCGATCTGCCTTTGCAAAGGCGAGCAACAGGACGGTACCGAGCACGGGAACCAGGGTGGCTACGCCTGGCAGCGGCGTTTCGGCATCGAAGGTTGTTAAGGCGTAACCCACCAGGAGGGCACCCGCCCAGGCGAGCGATTGCTGATATCTGATTCGCTCCATGCGTTCGACGTTCAGGGCCACCAGCGCGCCGGCCAGTAGTTCGAAAGCTCTGCTCGGCGCGAGATAAAACGCTGCGGCGGGGTGATGCCGTAGCAGCCACTCACACAGCAGGAGCGAGGCGAGGGCCAGGACACCGAGCAAAATCTGTAGCGCGGTCGTACGGGTTCGCGGCCAGAAAAGAAACAGGAGGGGAAATACCAGGTAGAACTGCTCCTCGACCGCAAGACTCCAGGTGTGCAACAAGGGTTCTATCTGCGTTTCGGCTGCGAAGTATCCGTTCTCGTCCGCGGCCGACGCGTTTAGAAAGAAGAGGTTGGATAAAAAGAAAATGACGGCCAGCGCGGCATAGGACAGCTCAACGAACTCGACCGGTAACAACAAAAACCAGCCGACCGCAAAGGTAGTGGCCATGACAAAGAACAACGCGGGCAGAATGCGACGGGCGCGCCGCTCGTAGAAAGTTAACAGGGAGAAGCGCCCCTCCCGATACTCTCCGTAGATCAAGGCGGTGATCAGATAGCCGGAGATCACAAAGAAGATGTCGACGCCGAGAAAGCCGCCGGCGGCAACCTCGTAACCCGCGTGGAAGCACACGACCGGCGCCACCGCAAGGGCGCGCAATCCATCGATGTCGCGACGGTATTCCAAGGATAGGCTCCAGCAAGCCCGGCCGTCACTGGTCCAGGCTGTGGCAGTGTAGCCCAACCGGACGAGGCGCAGGGGAAGCAACGCACATCCTCAGGGCGTGCGATGGGTATGACCGGTTTGCGACTCAGCCCGAGGAGCGGCGCTGTACGCTTTGATACCTAAAGAGGAAGATGGCGGCGCCGTCATCTTGGACGTAGTAATTGAAGAAGTGGATGGCCACAGCGCTTTTTTGCCGTGACGCTGGCCAACGTCAGGCAACCCACAACCTGCTCGCCATACAAGGTATTCAAAGTGACCACGCTGTCGTTGTTTTGGCTGGCTCTGCCGCCGACCAGGCCGGTCCGTAATCCGTAAAAAAGTGGCGCCGGCGCCGAAAATTATGGCGGGCGACGTCGATTTTTTGGTGTAACACCACAAATGTGGTGTGCGCACCGTCGCAAAAAAATCGGACACGTTTCTCGAAAAATACTTAACTTATTGATTTAAAAAGATAAATAAGTGGTTCACACGAAAAGTGTGATGGCTGGCACAGAGGTTGCTGTAGTGATGGCGACGTTTGAAGTGATACACCGGAAGTAACGATGTTCAACCAACTTAAGAGCCACGCTTTAATCGCAGTCTTCGCAATCGCGCTGCCAATGCTGATGCTGTTCGGTCCCAAGTCGAGCGAAGAGGAATCTCTTGCCCCGCTGGCGCCGCAAGCTACGCAGGTACACGACGCTGAAGCCTTCGTGCCAGGCGTCGAGACCGCGCGAGAGCAGGTATCGGAAGTCGAGGTAGTCGACCTCGTCCAACAGATGCCGATCGATCAAGCGCCGGGTAGCAATCCGCGGGCCGACACCCGTCCGGAGAACGTCCTGCGACGCTATGCGGTTGCGGTGAATCCCCTGGAGCGCGATGTGATCACCCGTTGGGTGCACGAGCGTGGTGGGTCGGTCGCCAAGAGCACGGACGCCCAGTTGGTGGTTTATCTGGACAGCGCTATGTACGCCGAGATGGGCGAGCGCTTTTTGGTCGAGGGCTATGCGGACAAGCTGGTGCGCGCGAGCAGCGTGTCCGCCACCAACTACGGCCAAGGCTCGGCGCAGGGTCTGAGCGCTACGGATACCCTCACTTCATCCAATGGCGTATATGCCCACGGTGCGACGGCGGTGGCGGTGCTGGACAGCGGCGTGGATCAGCGCGCCGACATCAATGTGATCGCGACCCACAACGTCGTCACCCCGGCAGTTGCCGAAGAGTACAAAGATCGATTCGGTGATGACGAGGAGTGGGACGGTTCCGATGGCATCAGCAAATGGAGCGGGCGTTGGATCGAGTATAACGACGACGGTGATGCCGAAGCGGGTAAGGTACGTCTGGTTGCACTGAACAGCGGTGGCGATGACGACGACGAAGAGGATGGCGACGGTGACAATGTTCTGCAACTGCACAGCAATGGTCAGTTTGTTGCCCTCGATCGTCGCGTCATGCTCCCCGCAGCCAGCGCTGCAACGCTGTCATTCAAGTGGCGACCCGGTGCGGGCAGCGCTGACCAGAGCGCCCAGTTCTGGGTAGAGGTCTACACTCCGGCGACGGGTTGGCAGGCGATCGAGACCGTCGCGCGTACCGCCGCGGGTGGCAATCTGGAGGGTCAGTGGCGAACCATGGTCCTGGATATCACGCCTTACATCTCCAATCACACCTGGGTGAGCTTCTCTACTTCCGATCAGAAAGGCTATGTCACGTTGATCGACGATGTCAGCGTGCAATTCAGTCAGGCCAATGCCGGCACGCCGGATGGTTTGGGTCACGGCACCCACATCGCCGGCCTGATCGGTTCGTCTTACTTCACCAATAATTCAGCCTATCGCGGCTTGGCGCCGGAAACGCTCATCGTCTCTGTACGGGTCCTCGACAGCCACGGACATGGTTTTGTATCCGATGTGATCGCCGGTCTGGAATGGGTGCGCAATAACGCTGGCGTGTTCAACGTCGGTGTTGTCAATCTGTCCCTCGGCGCCGGCGTCAATACCAGCGCCGCTGAGGATCCGTTGGTGCAGGCCGCAGAAGCCGCCTGGAACGACGGCCTGGTGGTCGTCGCCTCTGCAGGCAATTATGGTAACTACGGTCACTTCACGATCACCAGTCCTGGCATATCGCCGAAGATCATCACCGTTGGTGCTTTCGACTATGAATCCGCAGGCACCCTGGGAAATGGTTCGGTCAGCAGCTTCAGCTCTCGCGGCCCTACCCTGGGCGATCACTATCTGAAGCCGGACCTGGTGGCAGCCGGTAACAACCTGATCGCGGCCGCGGCGGGTGACTCCAAGCTCAATCGTCTGCTGCCGGAGAATATGGTTGGCTGCATGTCGCAATCGTGCAGCGGCGGTTACATCGCTCTGTCCGGCAGCAGCATGTCCACCGCCTTGGTTTCTGCAGCGGCGGCGATGATGAAGAATCAGGACCCTGTGCTCTCACCCGCGACGGTGAAAGCCCGTCTCATGCGTTCCGCCTCCAAGCTGCACGACTTCGACCCCACCGAAATTGGTGCCGGCGTTCTGAATGTGGAGGCTGCCCTGGCCGAGACCGGCACCCTGGCGGGCGAAGCCCTCTCACCGCGCATGGCGCGTTCGCAAAGTGCTGATGTGATCCTGGTTGAAGACACCGCCCAGCTCTGGGGTGACGCGGCGTTTGGCAACGGCTATCTCTGGGCCAACGGCTACCTCTGGGCGAATGGCTACACCATAGCGGACGGCTATGTCGGCAGCGATGGCTACCTGTGGGCGAACGGCTACCTCTGGTCCAACGGTTACCTCTGGGCCAATGGCTACTTGTGGGCAAACGGCTATCTTTGGGCCAACGGGTATCTTTGGGCTAACCTGGTCGGGCAGGAGTAAGACGATGAATGTAACCTCTGTCGAATCCTTGCGTACTCGAATGGAATCCAAGTTGTCGCTCCCGTTTGCGGTGGTGGCACTGGAGACCGAAGCCCCCAGACATGAATTGTCTGAGCGTTTGTCCGCGCTCCCTCACAGCCCCGTGGGTCAGTTGCACTGGACATCGACCGACGCAGGCCCGGTGCTGATCCTGGAGGGCACCGATGCCCTGGGTGAGATCTTGAGTGTGGTCGGCAAAACTCTGTCGGGACTGTGCGATGCACAGAACACCGGCCTGGGAATTGCGCGTTGTCCGCTGGATGGCCAGGGCTTTGACGATCTGTTGACCCTCAGTCGCGACGCGGCCGCACAGGCCTTCGCCAAACGTTCAGGGCATGAAGTGTCGAGCCGTAGTGACACGCTTCGCATTTTGTATGGCGAATCGCCGGGCAAAATCCGAACTGGTAAGGGGCGCGATTACCGTGCCGCGCGCGGTTGTGCCTGGGTGTGACTCACCACGCGGTCGTCAGGACGCAACTCGGGCATATTGACCGGCTAGTAACCCCGAAGTTTATAGCAAATTAGTTTACGTGTTTACCAGGGACGGTTAACCAAGGCTCATGCAAGAACCCGCACTGCTCCAGGAATTTGCAGAACTCGTGCGCTCGGTGATCAGCGCGCCACGCCTGTCCGTGGCATTTGTCGCTGAGCCCTGGGATAGCCAACGCCCCCTGCTGGTGCATACCCATGATCCGGTGGTGCCCGAGTTTGAAGACGAGCGCTGTGCCCAGGCGTTCATCGCGCGGTCAAATCCAGGAGTGGCCATGCTGCGCAGCGGCAACGGCCAAGGGTTGTTCGCGCGCTTTGCGCTGAGTGAGATTCTGCCCAGGGCCAGCGCCGCTGGCGCGCCGCAACACGAACGGCGTGCGCAACCCGACATCACTCTCGCCCCCGATGTGGATGGTTACGTCTGGTTTGCGGTCGAAGATCGTGATCTGCACGACGCGATCATGCGCATGCACGCTGATATTGCCGGTGCGCTCGAAGCCTCTCCCGTGGCTCAGATGGCACGTTTGTTGGTACGGCTAGCCTGGAATGTCTATCACCACGGTCGCTCCTTGAACGATCCTACCAGTCATCTGCCCGGGCGCATGGAACTGCAGGTCTATTTGAACCGTGCCATGGCGATTGCCGCCGATGAAGCACAGGCGATGAGCGTGGTGCTGATCAACCCCGATGACTTCAGCATGGTCAACCATCGCTATGGCCGTAATGCGGGTGACGATGCCATCCGCGAAATGGCTGGTGTGCTGGTGCGCAGCCTGCGTCGTACCGATGGCATCTTTCGCTATAGCGGTGCCGTGTTTGCTGCGGTTCTGCCCGCGACCGATCTCCAACAGTGCCAGCAAGCGTGTGACAAAGTGGTAGACGAGTTGATAGGGCGCTACTTTATTGCGGACAGAGAACGCTTCACCTTCAGCGTGGGTGCCATCACCGCTTCCGCTGCAGATCTCGTCGCACCCGATTTTGATTCCACCATATTTCTGAGCCGCGCCGATGTCGCGCTTAATCGCGCCAAGGTGATGGGTGGTGCAATCACGATATGTGCAGCGGTCGACGACAGCAGCATCGACGATCGGGACATCAATCCGCTCTCAGGTATCTTCACCGCGGACAGTGAGAAGGACTACCGCAACATGGCGTTGCTGTGGGAATCTGTCACCACCATCACCGAGTATGGCGATCCGGCCGACATCGCGAGCGCCCTCGTCGATCGTCTCGGTTGGCATCTGCATCCCGATCGCATCGCTTTGTTTGATGTTAATGAAGGGCGCGACGCCGTTGCGAAACAGATCGCCAGCAATACACGAGATCACGAACAGCCGCAAGAACGCCTCAATGGCAGCGTCCTGCGACTGGAGTCCCGTGCCCAGAAGTTGTTGGGTAAGGCCGTCAGCACCCAGCGAATGCAACAACTCGCGGATGAAAACACGGGCTATAGTGCCTATGCGATACCGCTGCTGGTAGGCGGTAGCGCGGTGGCGTGTTTGTTGCTCGACAGCGAAACGCACCAACTCAAGCTCGATCGCTCTGACCTTACATTTGTCGACGCGCTTGTCACCCAATTCGCGATTGCGCTCGACCGTGCGCGTCTTGCGTCGGAATGGATCATGCAGAAAGAGCGCGAAAGCCAGGTGCTCAGAGCAGAGCTCAGCGAGCTGCGCCAGCGGGTCGATGCGCCGTTGATGTTGTATGAGTCCGCCGAAATGCGAGCACTTTTCGACAAAGTTCAAACGGTAGCACCGTCCGAGGCGACGGTGTTGATCACGGGCGAGAGCGGTACAGGTAAGGAACTTGTGGCCCACGCCGTACACGACCTCAGCGATCGCGCCGACCAGCCGTTTGTGATTTTCGACTGCGCTGCCGTTGCGACAAACTTGATCGAAGCAGAACTTTTCGGCCACGTTAAGGGGGCCTTCACGGGGGCTGAAAAACAATCTCCGGGCCGCATCTTTCAAGCCGATGGTGGCACGCTGTTTCTGGATGAAATAGGCGAGCTCCCCCTAGACGTGCAGACCAAACTGCTGCGCTTCGTCCAGGAACGGACCTATGCACCGGTCGGCAGCAATACCGATCGGCAGGTGGATGTGCGCATCGTGGCGGCCACCAACCGTCAGCTGCAAACAGAGGTGTCGCTCGGGCGCTTTCGGCAGGATCTCTACTATCGTCTGCAGGTCATATCGCTGCAAATACCGCCGTTGCGAGAACGCGTTGCAGACATTCTGCCGCTGGCGGAGATGTTTTTGGAGCGATTTGCTTCCCAGAACCGCCGCGGTGAGCTGGCGATGGACGAGAGCGCCCGGCAAAAACTGCTTTCCCATAGTTGGCCAGGTAATGTGCGAGAATTGCAGCATCTGATGTTGCGTACGGTTCTGACCACCGAGGGTTCTTGCTCTCATGCTGACCTCGAGTTTATGCCGGAGGCGCCCACTCAGCCCGCATCCGCAGTGGAGCCTGCGCCTCTGGTCGCTAGCGTTGAAGCGACGGAACCCCGCGCAGACGAGCCGGTGTGCCCGTCAGTCGAGGATGTTTCTGCGAAATCGCACTTAAGCCCGTGGCGACAGTTTTGTACCGCGATACGGGGTCAAATCAGTTCTGCGCTCGAGCACGGTCAAGCCCAGCCAGTTCCGTTGGGGCGCTGGTTGACAGAAGATCTGGTGCTGGCTGCCAATCGCTTATCCGGGGAGGTGGCGAAGCATGGCGCGGATCTTCTGGGCTTGCCCGAGAGCACCTTCCGTCGACATCTTAAGAAGGCCGTCGCCGAACAAGATGCCGGTTTGACCCGGCGCACGGACAAGTGGGTCGTGATGAATCCGCTGATCGAAGATCTGGTCAAAGCCGAAGGCGCGACTGGACAAGGCTGTCTCGTTGAGCGGGTACGCTGGGAGTTGTTGCGCGAAGTCGCGCAGCGATTGCCGAGTGAAATCGGTCGCGCTGCCGCATTGATGGGCGTGACACCGATCACCTACAAGCGTTGGCTCGCAGCGGGTGAGACGGGTTGATGCGTTGCTCATCACTGCTGCTGGCACTCATGCTTCTGGCCGGGTATGCCGCAGCGGAAATTGGTCCCAGGAACATCTACTTCCAGCATCTCGATAGCGAGAAAGGCCTGTCGGGAGAGTTTGTGAATGATGTGGCTCAGGATGGTCGAGGACACATCTGGATCGCTACCCAGAGCGGGCTGAACCGTTACGACGGGAGGAGCGTGGTGGTCTACGAACACGACGCTGCGCGTTCCAATTCACTCAGCCACAACTTCGTGCGCTCGCTCTATGTGGACGCTCAAGGGGAATTGTGGATTGCGACCAATGGTGGGCTGAACCGTTATGACTATGAGAGTGACAGTTTTCAGCGCAATCCGCTGGGCTTGAGCGCCGCGCACGGTTCGTTGCGCACCCGGGCGGTGATCAGCGATACGCTGGGTACGTTCTGGGTTGGCACGTTGGAAAGAGGCCTGTTCCGCGTCGATCCGAAAGGTCAGATACAGCACTTTCGAGCTGTGGATGAGGTCGGCGCGCTACCGGACGACAATATCGTACACCTGGCCCAGGGGGAGGATGGACGCATCTGGGTAGCGACCGACGGCGGTCTGGCCTACTTCGATGATCACTTCGATCGGTTTGTGACCTACCGGCATGATCCGCAGGACCGGACCAGCTTGCCGAGTGATCAGATCGGGGCCTTGTATTGGGGACAGAACACCACACTATGGGTAGGTACGAGTGCCGGTCTCGTGCGCATGGACACGAGCACAGGCACATTTTACCCGGTGCGCGACGAGACGAATGGAACCACCGTGGTCGACAGCGTGCTGTCTATTCTCGAAGACGACGATGGTACGCTCTGGGTGGGTTGTGAAAACAGTCTCTATGAGTGGCAACCTGAAGCTCGACGCCTGACCCGATACAGACAGGCCGACAACGCGACCAATCTGCGCAACTGGCAGATTAACGGTTTTCTACAGGATGCTTCCGGCGTGCTGTGGCTCGCCACCAATGGTGGGGCCAGCAGTTGGAACTACATCAGCGATGCGTTCGCGCACATATCTGCCGGCAACAATGAATTGCTGGTCAATCTTGTCACCTCGGTTGCCGAGGGCGAGGCGGGGACGCTGTGGATAGGCACCTTTGGCGGCGGCCTGACGCAGCTCGATCGAGCCAGCGGTTCGGTACGGCATCACATCGCCGATCGCGAGAATCCCCACAGTTTGGCGGACGATCGGGTGATGGCGTTGCATGTTGATCGCGATGGGCGTCTCTGGATTGGCACGCGAGGCGGCGGCCTGAACCGTATGGATGCAGATGCTCGCTTCAGCGTTTTTAGCCATGATGACAATAACCCCAACACATTGAGCGGCGACGCTATTTCCGCGATCACCTCTGGCCCCGATGGGGCGATCTGGGTTGCAGCTTTCGGTAGCGGGCTCAATCGTCTGGATCCTGTCAGCGGGTCCGTCACCCGCTTCGCTCACGATCCTGATGATGCAAGCAGCCTGTCCAGCAATCGTGTGTTGTCCCTTTTGTTTGATGCCACCGGGCGACTCGTGGTCGGCACCGAAGACGGAGGGCTGAACGTATTCGATGCCCGCACCGGAGGTTTCGCTCGATTTTCGCTGTACCCGCCGAATAGCCAAGGCAACAAGGGTGCTGCCTGGGCCATGAGCGAAGATCCCGAGGGCACGCTTTGGATTGGAACCATGAACCAGGGCCTGCTCGGATGGTCGCAGGAGCGACGCAATCGTGGAGAGCCGATCTTTAGCCAGCTCGGAGCTGATGTTGGGTTACCCAATTCGATCCAGGGGATTGGGATTGGCGTCGGGGGTGAGCTCTGGGCGAGCAGCAATCGAGGCCTGTTTCAGATCGACCTCAAGACGCGCAACGTGGTGCGCTACGATCAGCGCAGTGGATTGAAAGTCAGCGATTTTCTGCAGGGGGCAAATCTGCGTGGCCGCGACGGGCAGTTGTATTTCGGAAGTAATCAGGGACTTGTCGCGTTCTCGCCCTACGACCTGCGTCGCAGCACCAACTATCCGGAGGTGCACGTCACCGCACGTTCCCGGGAGTCGCATGTGGCCAAAACGGTCAGTTCTGCTGAGCAAGTTACCATGGCCAGACTCGACAAGTCCGACCCCTTCGTCGCGTTTGACTTTGCTGCCCTCGATTATGTCTCCCCAGAGAACAATCGTTATCGCTACATTCTCCACGGCTTCGACAACAACTGGATCCCGCAGGATCAATACGGTCGAGCGGTGTATTCGAATCTGCCGCCGGGCGACTATGTCTTCGAGGTGGCGGCTGCGAATAATCACGGGGAGTGGAATCCACAGACGGCCCGATTGCGCATCAATGTGCCGCCGCCGTTCTGGCAGAGCGGCAATGCCTATCTGCTCTATGGGATAGCGTTGTTCCTGTTGCTCTATCTGTATGCGCGCAAGCGACGTCTCGAGAGGGCGAAAGCTGAAGAGATGCGTCTGGATCTGGAGCGACAAGTGCAGGAGAGAACGCGTGCGCTCGAAGATGGCTACGCCCAGTTGCAGCAACTGAACGCCAAACTCGCTGAGGTCAGCGTGACTGATTCACTCACCGGGCTACGCAACCGACGCTATGTGGATGGCTATCTGGAGACCGAGATCGCTAACATCAAGCGGCGCCGCAAAGAGCAGGGGCCCCAAAATGCGCCGCGTATCCGGTCCGCGACGTCGCTCTACTTCATGATGATCGACCTTGATGGTTTCAAAGCCGTGAACGACCAATATGGCCACAACGCCGGGGATGAAGTGTTGCTGCAGGTCAGTCAGATGCTGGTTGGGCTGGTGCGTGAGTCGGATATTGTGGTGCGCTGGGGTGGCGACGAATTCATGATTATCGGCCACAGCAACACGTTCGCCGGGGTGAAGATCCTCGCCGAGCGGATACGCGAGGCACTGGATATGTGCGAGTTCAAGTTTCAGGGTGGGGTCTCGAAGGGCATCTCCGGCTCCATTGGCATAGCGCCTTATCCCTTTGCGGACGACTCAAACCTCGGCCTCGGTTGGGAACAGGTTTGCCGCATCGCGGACCGCGGAACCTATCTCGCCAAAGACAATGGTCGCAACGCCTGGGTCAGTCTATCTGGGACGGCCGCCTTTACCGCGGCGGATACCACGCGGGTTGCTACTGAACTCAGGCAGTTGGTAGAAGAGGGTAAGCTGGTGATCGACTCTGCCCTCGATCGAGAATTGGTCATCGACGCGCAGGACGTTGGGGTTGCGGCGCGCTGAGTTTTTACCCTCGTCAGGGTCGGGCGAGAAAGACGATACGTTCGTCCTGCCAGGGCTGCGGGGCGCGCATCGCATCCAACGTGGTGACCTCAACCTGGCTGAAGCCTGCCAGGCGCAGTAGCAATTCTATCTCCGGTTTGAAGTAGAGGTTGATCGCAATGCTGTAAGACTCACGTGCGAGGGTGCGCTCCCCCTGTAGATGCCTGATTTGGATTTCCATCTCGGTGGTCTGTTCGAGTGGGTCGAACCCCGTCTGCCGAACTTTCAGTTCGAGTTCATCGCCATCGGCAGTTCTGCGTTTGTCACCTTGTTCGGGCCACGACCTAGGTAGCTCGGGGGCTTCAAGCCAACCCTGCCAGATTGTTTTCGAGCCGAAGTTCGGAAGGTGGTGGTCTATCACGAGCAGGCCGTCAGCGTGCAGATGCTTGTGGATTCGGATCAACCCTTCCAAGTCCTGCGCGCGGGAGCCACCCAGGCCGAAAGCGCCGCAAACGATGATCGTACGATAGCGGTGCGGGATATCCAGTTGATGCATCGCCTGTGGATACAGGGTTGCTTCAAGCCCGCGAGACCTGGCAGCCTGCGCACACCAATCGAGCATATCGGTCGAAGCGTCGGTACCGTGGATCTGCATACCCGCTTCGAGGTAGGGGAGCAGCAGGCGGCCGGTACCGCAACCGGCGTCGAGGATTGGTTCGCCGCTGGTAGCGAACAGACGTCTAAATTGCTCGATGTCGGCGCCGCCCTGGTTGAATTCTGCCCACCAGCGGGAGACCAGACCGTGGTGCCATGTATGCGTTTGCTCTCTCATTACTACTAGCTCCTGGTTTGGATCGTAAGTTGTTCTGCTGTGCGCGGCGCGCAGGGTTTCAGGCTCTGAAGGTGTGGTGGTGGTCGTTGCAACGGCCAACCAGGACAAGTCTGTAAGGCAAGGGCGAGGATGCGTGTAGGAGGCGGTTCATAGCACTCCGGTCCGCCAGCGCGGACCGAAGCGTAGTGGGTCTATCCCAGGCGGTGCAACGCACAGATCTTGTTGCCGGATGGATCGCGTAGATAGGCCAGATACATGCCGCTGCCGGGACGCTCGCCGGGCGGGTCCTCACACGTGGTGCCGCCGTTGGCGACCCCGGCCGCATGCCAGGCGTCGGCGGCGTCCGGGCTGGCCGCAACAAAGCCGATGGTGCTGCCATTACCGCCGCTCGCGGCATTGCCATCCAGTGGCGGGGTGATCGCGAAAACCCCGGATTCGGTCATGTAGAAGCAGCGCCCCTTATCGTCCATGTTTCCGGGACCAACGCCCAGTGCTCCCAGAACGGCATCGTAAAATTGCTTGGATGCGGCAACGTCGGTCGCACCGATCATGATATGACTGAACATAGAGTCTTCCTGTTAAGATTGGTGCATCGAACGTTACCTCGTCCGGATGTCGGGGTCGAGCCCAAGACGAGTTCTGCAAATCCGCTGGCTCAGGAGGGCGATGTATCCAAGCAAGGGTTGATTGCGCAACCCGGATCAGCGGGGGAGAAGATGGACAACAACATAGTCACACGGGACGAGTGGTTACAAGCGCGCGCTGCACTGCGTGCGGAAGAGAAGGCGCTGACCGCTGCACGCGCGGCGCTGGCCGCAAAACGACGAGCCTTACCCTGGGTACGCGTGATGGAAGCGTACCGGTTTCTCGGGCCCGAGGGTGAGGCGACCCTCGTAGATCTGTTTGCCCAGCAGTCGCAGCTGCTGGTCTATCACTTTATGCTCGGGCCGGGCTGGGAGGCTCCTTGTCCTGGTTGTTCGCAGTGGGCAGCGGCCATACACGGCACCGCGACCCAGTTTGCGCGAGCCGATGCCCGTCTGGTGGTGATATCCCGCGCTCCGTTGGCTGAGATCGAGCGGGTGCAACGACAGATGGGCTGGGACTTCGACTGGTATTCGTCGTTTGAGTCGCGCTTTAACTACGATTTTTTTGTCTCCAACGAGGACCAGGGTAAAGACAGTTCGGTCGACATCACCGCATCGGATGGCACCGCTGAAAGGGTATTTTTCGATCGTGGCGAAAACCATGGGGTGAGTGTTTTTGTCAAGAATGCGGCAGGTGAGGTATGCCACGCCTACAGCGCCTACAACCGCGGGATCGAAGAGCTCAACGGCGCGATGGGCTACCTCGACCTGCTGCCGAAGGGTAGGACCTGGTAGTCGCGCAAGGTAAGTTTTGTTGCCGCATAAATTGGGCACACTTAGTTGCAGTTGTTGTCAAAAATGCGGCGCTTGACTCGTTTAGGCGAGCGGATCATTGGTAACTTACACCCTCCGTTTGTGGTATTGATGACGATGACTGTAACCCAAGTGCTGGACGCTGAAACTGTCGAAACGCGATTCCTAGACGCATTGCAGACAGGCTATGTCAACATGCACTACCAACCGAAGATCGATCTGGCCACCGGGCGTCTGGTCGGCGCAGAGGCATTGGTCCGCTGGGATGATGCAGGCGCGATGCAGGCTCCCGACTCTTACCTACCCATCCTCAGCACAGATGCCCTGGCCGCACTCGCACAGTTCGGTGTGCACCAAGTCGGTACGGATATTCTGGAGTTCGGTTTGAACGTGCCCATCGCTGTCAATATCGATCCCTCCGCGCTCGAGCGCGCCAGTGCGCTGGTCAGCCTGGTGGTCAATGTGACGGCCAGCCTCGGCCTCGATCCGCAAATGCTGGTGCTCGAAATCACCGAGCCCACAGAACTGCTGCACAGGGATTTCACGCGGCGCAAACTCCACGAACTGCGAGATATGGGTTGTCGAATTTCGATTGATGATTTTGGCACCGGGCATGCGAACTTTCTGAGGGTGCGCGATCTGCCGATCGACGAATTGAAGATCGATCGCAGCATCAGCGGTGTGCTGTTGTCCGAACCGGACATGCTGATGCTGACGCGCAACATCATCGCGTTGGCCAGGCGGCTGGGTGTGGCATGCGTGGCTGAAGGTATCGAAGATGAGCCGACTCTGGTCCAGCTGCGTGAGTTAGGTTGTACCTACGGTCAGGGCTTTCACATCGGTTTGCCGATGCCTGTGGAGCAGTTCGCCCTTCTCGGCTGATGCCTTACGGCAGTGTCGCCAGATCCACCGCCGTCGTCTCCTTCAACCGTTCCATCGAAAATGCTGAGCTCACGTCGGTCAGGTGGGGGATATCCTCTATCAGGCGCTTGTATACCAGGTCGTAGTGATGCAGATCCGCTATGACTACCTTGAGGAGGTAATCGATGTCTCCCGTCATGCGGTGGCACTCTACTATTTCGGGTATGGCTTCCACAGCGGCGGCGAATTCGGTCAGCCAATCCTGAGCATGACGATCGATGCGTATGGTCACAAAGGCGGTGGTCCGCAGACCCACAACCGCGGTATCCAGTAGTGCTACCTTGGCGCGGATGACCCCCGCATCCTCAAGCCGTTTGACCCTGCGCCAGCAGGGATTGGTGGTCAGGTTGACTCGCTCGGCAAGGTGCGCCACCGAGATGCTGGCATCCTGCTGCAAGGCAGCGAGAATCTCCCGATCTTTGTTATCCAATTCGACCATCAGGAAGAAAAAATACCAATAAAAGTATAATGAGAAGAATATATTACCAATTAGTTGGGTAAATAGTAGAAAAAATAGGACGTATTGCGGGGCTAATCGCTCTAAGCTTGCACGACTGACTATCGAACATCGGATTTCGCCGATTGTTGCTGAGGACGGAAGTCTCTAGACCTTGCAGGAGTGATGAGATGCGTGACCATGCCGAGGAAGCCCAGCCGATGCCAGCCGGCGAGCGGCTGGCGAACTTGTTTACCGACCATCCACACAGCGTGGGCGAGAGTTACTTTCAGCACCTGCGTTCGGCACTCGGATTCGCCGGGCAGTTTGCTTTGTGTGCGCTGCAGTGCGGGGTCCACGCCGTCCTGCCGTTCTGCTTTACGCGCAGTGCCAGCGCGCGGTTGCAGCGTCTCACCGCAAGAATCGCCCGGGTGCACCAGGAATAGGCGTTCCTAGCCGTTCACCCACTGAGGCTTACGCTTTTCGAGAAATGCATTCACCCCTTCGGCCTGATCCTGGGTATCAAACAGGTTTACGAAAGCGCTGCGCTCCAGGGTATAGGCGTGATCTATGTGACCCGAGCGGGCGCTCTGGATCAGCTCTTTGCAGGCCGTCACGGCTGGTGGGCTTTGGCCTTCGACAGCGGCTGCCAGCGCCAGCGCTTTGTCGCGGACCTGTCCCGGGCTGACAATCTCTTCGGCTAGACCGATGCGCAAGGCAGTGCTGCTGTCCACTCGCTCTCCGCACAGGATCATCCTTTTGGCCCAGCCCTCACCTACCAACCAAGCCAGGTTTTGAGTACCTCCACCACAGGGCAACAATCCTACGGACGCCTCGGGGAGCGCTAGTTGTGCATGTTCTTCGACGATACGTATGTCACAAGCCAGCGCACACTCGAGTCCGCCGCCCATCGCGTAGCCGTTGATCGCGGCAATGCTGACTCCCGAGAAGTTACTCAACGCTTCAAACGCGGTACCGAATCGCTCCGACATGTCCTTTGCGGCGACCTTGCCACCCTCCGCGAAACGGTTGAGGTCAGCGCCAGCGGAAAAGAACTTCTGCCCCTGACCGGTGATGACCAGCGAGTAGATTGTGCGCTCCGCGGATGCCTGTGCGACCAGGTCGGTTAGCCCATCCAACGACTCTTCGTCCCACGTGTTTGCCGGTGGGTTGTTGATGGTGATGAGGGCGGTGTGGTCGTGTACTGCCAGCAGGAGTTTGGGGGTGGGGCTTTGCATAGCGCATCCTATCGTGTGCGGACTTCTTGTCGCCATCGTAAAGCGTGGCTGGTGCAGCGTAAAGGCGCGGGCTTGCGTTGTGGCATGGCCTGGAGCTTAAGGGGTGGCGGAGATTTGTTATGATGGTCGCAAGTTTAAAGGGGGTGGTATGCAACGCTTCATGTTCCTGATCGTTTCGGCTTGTTGGCTGGCTGCCTGCAGCTCGGTTCCTGGGGTTGGTGGTGCTAAAGATATCGTCGCCGCAGGCGGGGACCCCGCTGCCGAACGGGGTATGTCGCAGGTCAGTTTGACAGTGCTCGATTGCGGGGAGTTGCGTTTCGATACCGTGCTCGCGTTCGGTCTGCGCGACGAAGACACGGCCGTGCGGCAGATGTTTGTGCCGTGTTACCTAATCGATCACCCGTCTGGAAAACTGTTGTGGGATGCTGGTCTGCCGCCGGCGATCGTCGGGCAGGGTTGGGTGCCGCTGCAACCCGGCGCCGAGATGCGCTACGCGGTGGGCCTGGTTGAACAACTGGCGAGCATGCAGATCACACCCGAGGAAATCGACTACATCGCCTTGTCGCATCATCACTTCGACCACGCAGGGTCCGCGAATATGTTCAGCGCGTCGACCTTGCTGGTGCAGCGCCCGGAATATGTTGCGGCCTACGAGAACGCGTCGGCGAACCCGGTGTTCGATTACACCTTGTATAACGAGCTGGCGAACGCACCGCGCCAACTGCTCGATGGCGATCACGATGTGTTCGGAGACGACAGTGTGCGGATATTAAATCTGCCCGGTCATACCCCGGGACATCAGGCGCTGCATGTGCGCCTCGCCGAGACCGGCGATCTGGTGTTGAGCGGCGATCTGTACCACTTTCGCGCCTCACGGCGCTTGCGCAGCGTGCCTGAATTCAATACCGACAGCGCGCAGACGCTGGCCTCGATGGCGCGGCTCGAGGCCTATCTACAAACTCATGGTGCGACACTGTGGATCCAGCACGATCAGGCGTTGGCGGAGACTTTGCGCCTGGCCCCACACGCCTATTTCTAGATCACGGGCGCTATTTATGAGCCAGGGTCTGCATGACCACGGAGAAGTCACGTGCGCTCATGCCGGCCTCCGACAGGCGGTCGTAGAGTTCTGCCGCTTGTTCGCCAAAATCGATCACAGCGTCGACATCGCTCGCCGCCTGTCTGGCCAGGTTAAGGTCCTTTAACATCATCGCCACCGTAAAGCCGGGGTCGTAGTTGTTGTTGGCCGGCGAGGCGGGGACCGGTCCTGGCACCGGGCAATAGGAGGTCATCGACCAGCACTGCCCCGAGGCCTTGGAAGAGATGTCGAAAAAGGTCTGAGCGTCCAGGCCGAGCTTCTGCGCCAGGTTAAAAGCCTCGCAGGTGGCGATCATCGAGATACCGAGGAGCATGTTGTTGGCGACCTTGGCCGCCTGCCCATTACCGCTCGGGCCTGCGTGAAAGATGTTCTCGCCCATCGCGGCGAGGATAGGTTCGGCGTGTTCGAATGCTGAGCCTGCACCACCGACCATGAATGTGAGCGTACCCGCGCCCGCGGCAGCGACCCCACCGGACACAGGTGCGTCAAGCATCGCGAAACCGCTTTCGTCCGCACGCCGGTGCGCTTTGCGAGCGTCCTCCACGGCAATCGTGGAGCAATCGATGAACAGCGCATCGGACTTCGCATGTTCCGCCACGCCGCTATCGCTGAAGTACACACTGTGGACATGTTCACCAGCCGGTAGCATCGTGATGACGAAGTCGGCGTCGGAAACCGCGGCCGCGATGTCGCTGGCGGCGATTGCGCCTTGCTCCGTTGCCGCCCGGACCGCCGCCGGATTCAGATCGAAGGCCTTGACCGTATGTGAGGCTTGCAACAAGTTCGCACACATGCAGCTGCCCATATTACCCAAGCCGATAAATGCGATGTTAGCCATTCGGGTGACCTTTTCCAGAATTGTTGTGTGTCGTAAACGTGTGCGCGGTACCCGCGTATGCTATTCCATGGTCGGGATTACAAACGCCTGATCCCCAACGTTGCCCTCCGGCCAGCGCTGGGTCACGGTCTTGATTTTGCTCCAGAAGCGAACCCCCTCGGGTCCGTGTTGATTGGTATCGCCAAATGCGGACCGCTTCCAACCCCCGAAGGTGTGATAGCTGACCGGTACGGGAATCGGTACGTTGATGCCGACCATCCCGACGTTGACCTGGCTGGCGAAAGCGCGGGCGGCGCCGCCGTTCTGGGTGAAAATGGCCACGCCGTTGCCGTACTGGTGGGCAGATGGCAGTTTTGCCGCCTGTTCCAGACTCTCCGCCCGTAGGACCTGTAAAACCGGGCCGAAAATCTCTTCCTGGTATGAGCGCATCTCAGGCTGTACATGATCGAATAGGCTCGGCCCGACAAAAAAACCATCCTCATAGCCTTGCAGGCTGTGACCACGACCGTCGAGCTTGAGATCAGCGCCTTCGTCTACCCCCATCTGGATGTAGTCTTCGATCTTGGCTTTGTGCGCGGCGCTGACCACCGGGCCGTAGTGTGCATCAGGATCTGTAGACACCCCTACTTTCAATTTTGAGGCCTCGTCCAGGATGCGTTCGACAAACTCATTTCCCGTGTTCTGGCCGACCGTCACGGCGACTGACAAGGCCATACACCGTTCACCGGCGGAGCCGTAGGCAGCGCCAACGATGTCCTGTACGGCCTGTTCCATGTTTGCATCGGGCATGATGATGCCGTGGTTCTTCGCGCCTCCCATCGCCTGCACGCGCTTGCCGTTTTCCGTACCGCGCGCGTACACGTACTGCGCGATGTCAGAAGAGCCGACGAAGCTCACCGCCCTTATATCCGGGTGGTCGAGGATGGCATCTACAGCCTCCTTGTCACCGTGGACGCAGTTCAAGACCCCTGGAGGTGCACCCGCCTCCATAAACAGCTCGGCGAGTCTGACCGGCACCGAAGGATCTTTCTCCGATGGTTTGAGAACAAATGTGTTGCCGCAGGCGGTTGCGATCGTGAACATCCACATCGGGATCATCGCCGGAAAATTGAACGGCGTGATGCCCGCGCATACGCCCAAGGGCTGGCGCATGGAATACACGTCGATGCCGGGCCCTGCGCCCTCCGTAAACTCTCCCTTCTGCAGGTGAGGGATGCCACAGGCGAATTCCACAACGTCCAGCCCGCGCTGGATGTCGCCCCTGGCGTCGGCGACGACCTTGCCGTGCTCGCTCGCCAACAGCTCAGCCAATTCATCCATATGTTCTTCAAGCAGTGCTTTGAAGTTGAACATGACGCGCGCTCGGCGTTGGGGATTCATCGCCGACCATGCGGGCAGAGCCGCTCGAGCAGCGTCAACGGCACGCTCGACAGTGGCGCTAGTGGCCAAATGGACCTGGGCTTGGACCTGGCCGGTGTTCGGATTGAAAACGTCGGCGGTGCGATGGTTGTCGTCGGTGAATGACGCGCCTTCGATGAAGTGCGTGATGTTGCGCATATGGAGGTCCGTGTTGTGTTTTTCCCAGGTCGCTAGAGTAGCGCCGTGCGCGCCGAATGAAAATCTGTAAAAATTTGGGCGGGTAACAAGAAAGTGATATTGCATGACTGACACGACGACTGCTGATCTCCAGATCACCCTGCGCGGTGTCGGCACAGCATTGCACCTGGGCCACATCGAACTCGATAGCGAAGCGACGCTCAACTCGTTGACCCTCGGGATGGTCAGGGGGATCGCCGACGCGCTCGAGCTCTGGCGCGATGACCGCAGCGTGGTTGGTGTTGTGATCACCGGTGCTGGCGATCGGGCGTTCTGTGCAGGCGGAGACATTCAAGCGCTCTATGCCGCGGTCACCGCAAATCACGCCGCGGGGGAACTGGTCGATCCTTACGCACACACTTTTTTCGCGGAGGAGTATCGCCTGGATCATAGCTTGCACATCTATCCGAAACCGGTGATCACGCTTGGGCATGGCATAGTCATGGGCGGAGGGATGGGCTTGTTGAGCGGTTCGCGCTATCGAGTGCTGACCAATCGCAGCCGTTTGGCGCTGCCCGAAGTTACGATCGGTTTGTTTCCGGATGCAGGGGCGACATGGACTTTGCGGAATACGCCTGTCCACTGGGCGAGCTTTGTCGGTTTGACCGGCTGCCATCTCAATGCTGCGGATGCGATGCTGGCAGGGTGGGGTACCCATGTGATCGATCACGACCAGCGCGCCGCGCATCTCGACTATCTCCTCGCGCTGCCCTGGCAAGCCGACGCCGCGCAGGACGCTGCCTTGCTCGACGAATTTTATGCGGGTTTACAGATGGCAAGTCCGCCCGAGGGACAGTTGCAGGTCGTCCCGGAACAGGTCGTACAGATGGAAGACTTTGCCGCGGAGATCGCACGCACTCGCAGCTTGCGCGGCTTATCGGAGTGGGTAGATAGGGGCATAGCAGGCATGGAGGCGGGTTGTGCTACCACCGCGGGCATAGTGCTCGAACAGTTGCGCCGTGGTCCCGCGATGTCGCTCGCCGAAACGTATCAGATGGAGTTGGTGATCGGCACGCATTGTGCCGAGAATCCAGAATTCGCGGAGGGCGTGCGGGCACTGCTCATCGATAAAGACCTGCAACCTCGATGGCTTTACACCTTGGACAGTCTCGATTGGGACTATGTGCTCTCGCACTTTGTGGCACCGTGGGAGGAGCACCCGCTCGCCGATCTGAGCGGTTGATTGTGAGCGCTTGTTGCGGGCTGATTCGGCCGTTTGCGGCAGTGCCAGATTTTACCTTTGCGGTTCACACAGCGTGTAGCAATTGTTAAGCTTGCGCCGCTTTGTGCGGTCGTTGCTGAAAGTGCTTGGTCGCCGGAAAGCTGCCCGCAGAGCACCTACTTTTTACTTAATTCGTTGGGGATAGCTTGTGACTGACATAAAAGTGATCGAAGGCATTGGGCCAGCGTTGGCAAAGAAACTCGCAAAGGCCGGTATTCGAAGTTGCGAAGCTCTGTTAGCACAAGGCGCTAACAAGAAGGGGCGTGAAGCGATCGTTCGGGACTCCAAGGTCAGCGCGGCGAAAATACTCAAGTTCGTCAACCATGCGGATTTGTGTCGGATCAAAGGCGTAGGCGGAGAATACTCAGAGCTGCTGGAAGCTGCCGGCGTGGATTCTGTGCCGGAACTGGCGCAGCGCAACGCAGCAAATCTCGCGGCGAAGATGGCGGAAGTCAACAAGAAGAAAAAGCTTGTCCGCGCCGTGCCCTCCGAAAAGCGCCTGACCGGTTGGATCGCCCAGGCGAAAAAGCTGCCCCGCGTGGTACGCCACTAGCGACAAGCGCATGAGACAAGTGGGCGCGTCAGATCCCACTTGTCCGTCGGCTTGCAAAGGCCGCTGCCGTTTCTCTTGCGCACCCATCGTGATGATTGTTCATCGCTGGGGTGCTCCTTCCTATAGTTCGCTTTAGCGCGACTAGTCGATCTCGTAGACGAGGTTGATTGTTGTCAGCTTATCCGTGCTCACGAATCCTGCAGGCGGCTCGCTGTTATGGCGAACGGTGAAGCCAACAGCCAGGGCCAGCTTGTCGCTCATCTTTACCTGCAGGCTGGTTGTGTTTTCCGCATAGGTATTGCTCGAACCGGACTCAACGATAAAAGCGTTGAGGATGGTGGTTGTATCCGTCAGGGCGTGGTCTAAGTCCAGCGTCGCTTTGAGGATCGCTTCGTTCTCTCGCTCGCCCTCCTCGATGATGTTACCCAGCGCATCTTCGACGTCGTCGGTTTCGAGGATTTTGTAACCGATACCTGCCGTGCCAACGAGTTTCGTGCGTTCGCTATCGATGAACTTCTGCCCCATACCAAAGGCAAGACTGATCTGGTTGTCGAAGCCACTGAACTCGTCCTGTTCATAGCGGAACGAACCGAAAGCGAAGGTGCGGGCGGAGAGGTTGTAGTCCGATTGACCGTAGAGTTCCCACCGCTCGGCTGTTTTGTCGCCTTCGATGGAGGCGTACAGCGCGGCGATGCCCACGCTGTGCTTAAACGCTCCAACCTCATTGGCCAACTCTACCTTGACGTTACCCGTCTCGGTCTCCGTATTGCCTTTGGCAACGACCAGACCGGCCTCGCCTTTGCCGGACCAGTCAGCAAGACTCGTAGTCGCCGTTAAGGCAATACACAGGGCGATCAGGAACCGATGGAGGTTGTTGAATCGAAACAAGGCGGTGTTCTTAAACATGTTTTTTCCATGACAAGTGAGCGAAGCGGCGCAATATATCGACTTCGCCACGTTTGACAAGCCGATTCTGACCAAAAAGATAAAGATCGTCAGTGAGAAAGGGGATGATTGTTGCGCAGTTTGAGCGAAGGATCGAGCTGCAAGGTATGGATTTAACGGGATGTTAACAAACGGCTGCGCGTTCGCTGTCCCCCGGGCGACCGACGCGGACGCGCCGGTCGACGGTTGGTTTGGCCGATTAGCTGGCGCGCAAGGCGTCGCGGATTTCGGTCAGCAGCTTCTCTTCGGCACTCGGTTCCGGCGGTGCCGCGGGTTCGGGCTCCGGCTCGTCCTCTTTCACCTGATCCATCACGCTGTTCATGGCTTTGACCACCAGGAAGATTGCGAAGGCGATGATGAGGAAGTCGACCACCGTTTGGATGAAGACGCCGTACTTCATAGCAACGGCCTCGGCGCCCTCGGTCGCTTCTTTGAGCGTGATCATCAAATCTGAGAAGTCGACACCACCGAGCAGCAACCCGATGGGCGGCATCAGAACGTCCGCGACAAATGAAGACACGATTTTGCCGAAAGCACCGCCGATGACGATACCTACGGCCATGTCGACCACATTACCGCGCATCGCAAAGTCTTTAAACTCGGACATCATGGACATATGTATTCCCTCCTAGCCTTATGGCTTGTTTATCGATTTTTGTTTGGAGGAGCTTGTTTGAGCTTAGCTACGTCTGTCGCCAGCTCCTTACCCCGCTCGGATTCTGCCAACCCTTGCTTGCAGCCGCATGTTTCTCAGCTACTTGCTCGGCGTGCAGTCTTCGTGTTGGGCTCTAACCTCTTCCCGGCGACCGGGTCGGATGACCGGTCGCGAATCGACCTTAGTTTTATTATCACTGCTTTTTTACTACGCACTCGAAAAAGCAATCGCTTCCGGGGGCGCAAGCTATTGTAACTGAACAGAAGGTTGGTCGGCTTTGCAAACTTAACTTTGTAAAATTGTATGGCGTCGCAGGAACACGCGGGTGGCGATCACCGACACCCACAGCAGCACCGCCAGTTGGATCGGCGCCCACCAGGGATGCCAGGCGGCAATCTCTGCGGTACATATCGGTTCGCCGTTGATGGTCGCGGCGACGAACCAGGGCCAGGTCGCGCGCACGGCCAGGGGTACGAACAGCACCAGGGGTAGGGCAGCCCAGGCGAGGATACTGTGCACCGACGGCATCCGCGCACTCACACCGAGTAACAGGCTAAAACCCACGGTAAAGGGTGCAAAGCCCATCAGCAGACGCCATAGATTGTCGGCGTCCGGACCACAACCCACCACATCCAGGGTCGCGCTCCAGATGCAATGCGTGTAGACGATCATCCACGCCACGAGGGCGCAGCCCAAGCGTAGCAGCACTTCGATGATGCGCACGGTGCACCTTCTGTGTTGGGGGTGGGTATTGTAGCCAGCGTGGCATGCGACGTCTAAACCCGCATCCGAGCCCGGTTTACGAACTGCGCGGTGGCCGGGGTGGCTCTGGTTGGGTGGCGACCGTCGCCGTCCGTGGTGGCTCGGACGCATCCTGGGAGGTGTCGGCGAGGTCTGCGGCGTGCGTCCGCAGCGGCGCGCTCAGCCAATACATCGCACCGATCGCGAGAACGATCGCGAGATTACCGATCAAAAATCTCTTCTCAAAGGGGTGCACAGCATTCGCAGCCTCAAGGATTGGTCTAGCATAGCGATCTGGCCGTGCGCTTGTGGTGTTGGATATCACAATTGACGGCGCTCAACGCGCCCGCCATTGAGGTTTACGCTTCTCCGCGAACGCCCTGGGACCTTCTTTCGCATCTTCGGAACGTTGCCACTTGTGGAAGGCAGGATAGTCGGCCTGCTCTCGCATGGCGGCGGCGAGGCTGGGTTCGTCGAGCCCGCGGAGCATCGACTCTTTGGAGGCAGCGATCGACAAGGGTGCACAGGCAAGGATTTTTTCGCACCAGCCCGCAATGCTCGCGTCGAAATCTTCGACCGCCACCACCTCGTTCACAAAACCCAAGCGCTGGCCTTCGCGGGCGTCCACACGCTGCGCGGTCAGCACCATTCCCATCGCCCGTTTCAGACCGATCTGCCGTGCCAGTCGATGCACACCGCCGCCGAGCGCCACCGCTCCGACCAGCGGCTCGGGTAGTCCGAAACTGGAGCGTTCTGTGGCGATGATCAGGTCGCAGGCCAATGCGATCTCAAATCCGCCTCCCAGCGCGAAGCCATCAACTGCGGCGATGATCGGCTTATTCAAGTCGAAACGCTCGATCAGACCGGCATAGCCGTGTTCCGGATAAGCCACACGACCGTCGTTCGCCAGACCTTTCAGATCGCTGCCAGCCGAAAACGCACGCTCGCCCGCGCCGCTGATCACGGCAATGTACTGCTGGTCATCGGCCGCATAGGCGTTGAAAGCCTCTTCCAACTCGTGGTGCATCTGCGGATTGATCGCGTTCAGAACATCGGGCCGGTTCATGTTGATACGCGTGACATGGTCTGCGGAGGTTACCTGTATGTAGTCGTAAGCCACGTGGATCTGCCCTCGCTGCAAGATGGCAGACGAGTATAACCACGCCGCTTGTGTCCGGCGAGACTGGCCAACTGATTGTCACCCCGGGAGGGGTCTGGCGCCCGCTATTTGACGATAGGCGGGATGATTGTGAACCAGGTCGCAGTTTTGCGGTGCCGGTCCTGAAACACTCGGTCTAACTGTTTGTATGCAAAATGGATAATGCTGCGATCTATAGCTGCGCTCGGCTTGGGGCTGCTGATCGGTGTGGCGCAAATCGCCTCTGCCGATCCGATCAGCGCTGCGCCGCGCTTTACTTTTGCAGGTAACGTGGATTTCGCCGTCACGGGCGGTTCGTTGCGCAACGCGCCGAATACCACCAACGCTTGCTCGCTAGATGCATCCGATACCGCGCTCTTGTCGGGGATTCCGGTGGGCGCCACCATTCGCGCAGCTTATCTCTATTGGGCAGGGTCCGGTCCTACTGCGGACAACACGGTCACGTTCAACGGGCTGACGACCACGGCAGATCGGACCTTCAGCGAGGCGTTTACAGATTTCGGTTTCAACCTGCAGTTCTTTTCGGGGTTTGCGGATGTGACCGCCCAGGTCACGGGCAATGGTTCCTTTACGTTCGCCGACCTAACCGTGACCAACACAGACTTGGGCGGCGGCGCTTCCTATTGTTCCACCCAGGCGGTGTTGTCTGGGTGGGGGCTGGCGGTGATTTATGAAGACTCGGGCGAGCCTTTCCGCGTGATCAATCTCTTCGATGGCTTTCAACAGTTTCGCGGCAGTCAGATACAGCTAACGCCCACCAACTTTGTGGTCCCGGGTGCACCCATCGATGGTCGCATTGGTATTCTAAGCTGGGAGGGTGACGTCGAGAACTCCGCTGCGCTCAACGGGGTCTCCGAGAATCTGATCTTCGATGGGGCGAGCACCGCCGCTCAGTCGCTGATCGATGGCTTCAATCCTCTCAACAACCAATTCAATTCGACCATCAATAGTCTTGGCACCAACACCACCTATGGCGTGGACCTGGATACCTACGATATCTCGAGCCTGCTCGCCGCTGGCGACACGAGCGCCACGACAACTTATGCGTCGGGTGGCGATCTCGTGATTTTGAGTCTGGAGATCATATCCGTCACCAACACACCGGCCGCAGACGTCGGCGTCACCAAGGCAGCGGGCGGTACTTTTGTTGCCGGACAGAACGGTACGTTCGGTCTGATAGTGAGCAATGCAGGGCCGGCGGCTGCCACGGGAATAGTGTTGTCCGATACCTTGGATGGGCAGTTTACGTATGCCGGCTTCAACAGCGCCGACGCCAATTGGGGGTGTACAGCGATCGGACAGGTTGTTACCTGCACCTACGGCGGTAGCATCGCCAGCGGGGTGACGCTGCCTGCCGTCGATATCACTGTGAGCATCGATCCGCTCGCCAGCGGGACGATCAACAATACGGCCAACGTGACCTCGACGACGTTCGATTTTAACAGTGGCAACGACAGCGATACGTTGGCGATCGATGTGCTCAGCCCGAATCTGTCCACCTCTACCAAGACCGTGCTCGACCTCAACGGTGGGGCTCCCCAACCCGGCGATCGGGTGCGCTATACGATCACCATCAACGAGAGCGGGAGCGCTGCCCTCACCGGCATCAGTGTGACCGATGCGATCGATCCACTGCTCACCAACGTAGTGGTCACCAACGCGGGTGGTGGCACAGACAACTCAACGGCCACGCTCATTGACATTTCGAATCTTGACGTGCCGCCCAACGCAAGCCTCGTACTAGAATTCGAAGCGGACATCGTCGGGAGCGCCATTACCGGCGAGGTTATCGCCAACAGCGCCGATATCTTGAATCCGCTTACCGCGGTCACCACTACGGTAGACGCCGCGGACCTAACCGTCGGGCTGACAGCGCCACCGGCGAGCGGTAACAAGCCGCTGTACTTCGGTGCGATCGGTGGGTCTCAGAACTCGCCGACGCTGCCTATGCCGCTATCGCGCACACCGTTGGGCAGCGTGCCCAGCCCGGACCGTGTCCGCATACGCCGCCAGGACAATGATCGCGTGTGGAGCCTGGTTCCGCAGTTACAGCAAGACTTTACCCTGGAGGCTGCTGACATACCTGTCATTCTGCACCTGCGGCGCAACAATTCCACGAACACTCGCAACGTGCGCGTCTCTGTCGACTATAGTGGGACCAGCAGCGGTTTCTTCGGTTGCGTGGACGTGAGCATCAGCTCTGCGGGCGTGAATGGTCTGAGCAATACGGTGACCCGCGAGTACACCTTCAATGTTCCGCGCAGCGATGGCAACTGCAATCCGATCGGCAACGCCGAGCTTACCTTGGCCGCCGGAACCCAACTCCACGTACGGGTGGACAACGAGCCTACGGTCGGGCCGACCGGCCAGGCGATCTTCGTGTACCCGTTCAACAACAACACACCCGGGACGTCACGCGCGGTCGTAGCGACCAGCACGGTGATCAACATCGATGACCTCGGGTTGTTCGACGCAGCCTACCCCGGTGGCGCCGCGCAGACCACGTTCGGGGCGTCCGAAACAATTTTCGCGCGCGCGCAGATCAGCGATCCGTTCGGCAGTTTCGATATCTCCTCGGTGACCTATGAACTGCGCGATCCGGCCAACAATATCGAGGCCAGCGGGACAATGCCTACGGTGTTCGATAGTGGAATCGCCTCGATCGTCAGCGAGGTGTCCTATACCCTGCCGGCCAACCCTTTGATAGGCACGTGGACCCTGGAGGTAACGGCTAATGAAGGCAGCGAAGGTGACGTCAGTCACCTCGCCGAAGTCAGCTTTGAGGTCAGCGATCCGCGTCTCGAGGTGACCAAATCGCTGACTACCATCAGTGATCCCGTCAGTGGCAGCACTAATCCCAAGTCCATACCGCTGGCGATGCTGGAATATAGCATCGCGGTATCGAATACCGGTGCGTCGCCGGTCGACCTGGACACTATGGTGGTAGCGGACAGCCTGCCACCGCAGATGCGGTTGTTCTTCGGGGTGGTGCCCAACCCTGTGACTTTTGTCGACGGGTCGCCGAGCAGCGGTTTGACCTATACCTTCATCGCCTTGGGCAGCACCAGCGACGACATTCGCTTCTCGAACGATGGTGGCACCACCTTCATCACACCCGTGGTCGATGGCGCTGGGCTCGATGCGACCACGCCGCGCATCAATTTCATAGAAGTCTCTCCGAAAGGGGTGTTTGCCGCCAGCGGCGGGGGCGGCGACCCGTCTTTTGTGCTGCGCATGCAGATGCGCCTCGACTGACCACCGCGGTGAGACGGACCATACATCGCCATCACGTCGATCCAGCGCACTGTGGGGTGTGATGGTGCAACGAACGCTCAATTCCGCCTAAAAGGCCTCCTTCTAGTCCCCGATTCTATGATGACGTTCACCGATGGGGCGGCGTGCGCGCGGCCCGACGTCATGAATCTGTAACATTGGTCGGGAACAATGGCGCCCATGAAAAGACTCCTCGTCGCTATGGCTGTGCTCCTGGCCCTCGGTGGTTGTATGACCCAAGGCGAAGTGTATACCTGGTCACACCCCATGGGGGGTGAATACCTCTTTGCCTTCGACAAGGCCGAGTGTGAAGCTGGCGTTGGACCGACCGAAGTGGCCCAGAGTAGCGATCCCAGCATGGGACCAGAAGGACCTTTCTTTACCTGCATGCTGGACCGTGGCTACTATCTGGTCAGCGAGCGTGGCGTGGTGAGAGCCCCCACCAGACCGACGATCGCTGCCCAATAGCGCCAATCGCCATCCTTGGGGTGGCTGCCTAGCCCCCTTTGCTACCACCTCAGAGTTTTCCAGGTCTGAAATCCGTATTGGACCTGAGTTCGATGTGCGCAGTGCGGGTTCTCCACCTTTGAGGCCCTGCTCAGGTCTCGAGCACGGGGCTGCCAGGTCAGTACGTTGTCGCGCTCGCCGGTTCGTCGATGATCTCGTTGACGATGTGACCGAGCCCCTCGATCTCCACCTTCACTCTGTCTCCCACCACCAGGCCCTGGGGAGGTTGCATGGCGGCACCCACACCTGAAGGTGTGCCGGTGACGATGACATCACCGGGTTCGAGGGTAAACGCGGTGCTCAGGTAAGCGATGATGTCGTAGCAGTCGAAGATCAGGTCGCTGGTATTGCTATCCTGGCGCAACTCATCATTCACCCAGGTGCGCAGGCGCAGACCGTGAGGGTCCACTTCGTCGGGGGTCACCAGCGCTGGCCCGAGCGGGCAGTGGGTGTCCCAGGACTTGCCCATGGTGAACTGCGGCGGCGTGGAGCGCATCTGCCAGTCCCGTACGCTCACGTCGTTGTTCACAGCAAATCCGGCGATAACCCCGGCCGCTTTGTCCTTGGGCACTCGTCGCGCGCGTTTGCCGATCACTATGGCCAGTTCTCCTTCATAGTCGAGCAGGCGCATGTCATCGGCACGGTGGACCGGATCGTACGGCCCGTTGATCGAGGTATTCTGTTTGGTGAATACCACCGGGTATTTGGGAATGTCCATGCCACTCTCTTCAGCATGGGCACGATAGTTCAGGCCGATGGCGAGGATCTTCCCCGGCCGCTTGATCGGACTCTCCAGGCGGACATCCGCCAACGAGAAATGCGCATCAGCCATGGCGATCTCACGCAATTCCTCTAGACGCCCTTCGCGCAGAATGGATTTGAGGTCACCCGGGAGATCGGGATTGACCCGGGCCACGTCCACAACCGCGCCGTCGCGCAGGATGCCTACGCGGGTCTGGTCGTCGTGGGTAAAAGAGATGATTTGCATGGTTCGCCGAATCCTGAGATTGGAAGGAGGTTCAGCGCGTAGTTGTAGCAGCAAGGGGCCTGCGCTGACAAGCGGCCTGAAGTATCCCGCCCGGGGCGTGCTAGGATGCGCGCTGAAATTTGTTTCAGGAGCGAATATGCGAAGTGCAGCGCAGACCCCCCTCGGGGTCACCTTCGGCAGTCTTGGGGTGCTCGGTCCCGCTGCCATTACCGACATCGCCACCAGCGCCAGCGAACTGGGTTATCAATCCCTGTGGACCGTGGAGGCGACCGGCACCGACGCGATGACCTTGCTGGGAGCGGCGGCGGCCGTGGCGCCGAACATCGATCTCGGGACGGGCATCGTGCCGATCCAGATCCGCACCCCCGCATTGACCGCGATGACCGCCTCGACGCTGCAGGCGCTGACGCCGCAGCGTGACATCTGGATCGGGGTTGGCGTCTCCGCGCCGGGGATCCTGCGTGCGCATGGTGCCGCTCATAGCGATCGTCCCATCGCCATGATGCGCGAGTACGTCGCGTTGTTGCGCGAGTGTCTGTCGGGTGAGGCCGTCACCTTCGAGGGTGACTTCTGGCAAGTGAAGCGCTTTCGGCTGGGCATGCGCCTGGGCGAGCGGCGACCGAAGATTGTCATGGCGGCTTTGAACCCGCAGATGCTGAAACTCGCCGGGGAGGTGGCGGACGGGGTGTTGCTGAACTACCTGCCCGCCAGCCATGTCGCGACATCCATCGCTCAGGTGCGTCGTGGTGGGGATGCGAAAATTTTTGCCTACGTGCACGCCGCAGTGGGCGATTTTGACCGCAGCGCTCGCTCGGCCCGCAAAGATCTCTTCAACTACGCGATGGCGGATGGCTATGCCAAGATGTTCCGCCAGGCTGGCTTCGGCGATGAGGTGGATGCGATCCGCGAACGGCAGGCGGCTAAAGATCGCGATGGAGCGGTTGCGGCGGTGTCCGACGCGATGGTGCAGGCCATCGATTTCATTGGTGACGAGGCGCAGGTGACCGAATTTGTCCAAGCCTACATCGATGCGGGGGTGGAACATCCGGTCCTCATGCCGCTGCCGTGGGGCGAAGATCGACGCCAGGTCACGGACGCCACGATGCGTGCCGCAGCTGCGGTGACCTGAGAGAACCGGTTCCGCATCGCGCCTGTGCAGCTGGCGCAATGCGGTGGGGTTAGAGGCTCAGCAGGTCAGTTGATCAGCCGCAGAGTGAACGGATAGCGATAGGCTTCACCATCGTTTGCACGGATCGCGGCGATGATCACCAGGACCAGCCAAGCGATACCGATCACCAGCATCATCAACAGACCGATCAGCACCAGAGTCAGAATGCCGCTGACGATCATGGCCAGCGTGGCGGTGATCTGAAAGTTCAGGGATTCTTTGCCCTGATCGCTGATGAAATCGTCGTCCTTCTTCATCTGCCAGACGATCAGCGGTCCGATAAGATTGCCGAACGGAATGATGATTCCGGCGAATGCTGACAAGTGGGCAAACATTCCCCATTGGCGCTGCTCGCGATTGTCCTCGGAGTTCGACGCGGATTCCGTGGGTTCAGTGTTTTCTGACATGTGTGTGTCCTTGGGGTGGTCAAGTGGATCAAGCATACCACCGAGCTTGAGTCGAACACTATAGAACGCCTGCCCTAGGCGCGCCTCGTCATCCAGCGTGTTGTCGCATCAACCGGCCTCGTTTGCGCGGTGTCAGCCCACAGCGCTTCGCACGGGCGTTTGACGGTGTCAAAATCGGGTGGCGGTCTTGTCGACGACGTAAGTGATGAGGAGACAGGCATGAGGAGACAGGCATGAGGAGAGAGGCATGAGGATGAGAGCTACGAGAGAGGATGAGACAAGGGTCATGAGAGGAATGTTATGACAGATCATCACCAAGGCGCACGCGATATCGTGCAGGCCTATATCGACACCTTCAACGCTCAGGACCCGGAGGCGTTTGCGCGCACTTTGCACTATCCCCACATGCGCATTGATGGATTGGGACGGGTCCGGACCTGGCAGAGTTGGGAGGCGTATGCGGCCGAGGTCGATTTTGCTCGCCTGCGGGAAACCGGCTGGCATCACTCTGTGCTGGACTGGCAGAAGGATGTCCAATTGGGTGCGAGCAAAGCCCATATCGCAGTTAATTTCACCCGCTACCGCGAGGACAGCTCGGTCATCGTCAGCCAGGAATCGCTCTACGTTGTGACTCTGCAAGATGGCCGCTGGGGCATATCGGTGCGCTCCAGTTTCCTCGAAGAGACGTTACCCTCGTGACGACCGGAGGCGACCAGCGTGGGTTTGATCCCGTGCTCGCGCTCGATGGCGCGCTGAATCTGCGGGACTTCGGCGGACTGGCCTCGCGCCACGGCGGCAAGCTCAAACGCGGCTTGCTCTATCGGTCCGGGGCACTTTTCTATCTGACCAAGGCGGGTGAACGCGCTGTCCAGCGACTCGATCTTGGCTTGATCTGCGACCTGCGACGTCCGGAGGAGCGAGACCTGGAGCCCTCGCCGGACGGCCTGACCCGCGAAACGTTGCTGCTCCCGATTGACCCCGGTGGTGCGGTGGAGTTACGGGAGAAACTTGAGAGTGGTCTGAGCGTCGCCGGGCGGATCGCCTATATGACCCGTCTGACCGGAGAACTGACCCGCGAACATGCGGCCGATTATCGACGCATGTTCGATGGCTTGTTGCATCTGGTGGGCAACGATGAAGGCAGTTTTCTGGTGCACTGCTCAGCCGGTAAAGATCGCACAGGGGTGGCCTGCATGCTCATCCAGCATGCCCTGGGAGTCGACGCTGCGGACATTCGCACCGACTATCTGCTGACCAACCGCACCGTCGATTACGAAGGATTTGTCTTGCCACGCCTGGCCGTAAGACTGCAGCCCGGGGAAATGCCGGATCGGGAGGCGATCATGGCCCTCGCCGGCGTCCGCGAAGAGTATTTGGCGGCCGCCTACGCCGGGGTGTTGGCGCAGCACGCTGATATGGATGCGTACCTGCGCAATGCCGTCGGACTGACCGATGGTGAACGTACTGCGCTGATCGAACGCTACGTCGAATAGTCGGCCAGCAGGCGCTCCAGATTCGCGCTTGCGAGTTGCGCTGCCTGCGCCATCTCCGCCAGGGTGTCGGCGCTCGGCGGCGGCACGCTGGGATCATCGGTAGTAAAGCCATCCAGGCGCGCGTTGCGCAGCCAGACCTGCAGGTCCGGGTCCGCGCCCCAGCGGGCCGCGTTGCGGTTGCTGGCAAGAGTGGTGCGTAGAAAGTCGATGTGGTCGTCTGGATGGGGCACCGGGGTGCACAGCTCGTTCTTCTCGCCTTCGTCCGCGTAACTGGCTTCGACATGCGCGATGAATGCCGCGCTGAAGACCTGCTGGCAGGTGCGCACCGACTGCAGCGTCAGTTTGGCGCCTTCGAATACGGGTACGGCGGGGCGTCGCGCGAGACCATCTGCGGAACAGTCAACATGCAGCGTCGCTGTGTCGGTGGCGACTTCTCCCTCATCGAGGATCAGCCGGTCGGCTTCCAGCGCTTGTACCCGGCCCTGGCGCACGATATTGGAGATGCGTTTGAGTTGCGTTGACTCTGCCTGGGTGACCGTTGCACAGCGATACATGGTCGGCGTGACGCTCTCATCCAGGCGTATCAACTGGCCGCTGGCCTCCACCCGCGCGAACAGATCGTCCAGGTCCGTCGCCTCGGCGATGGCCTGAGTCTGGCGGGCGAAGCCTTTGCCGATCTGGTG
>JBCCHL010000004.1:0-60151 GCA_039028775.1 Pseudomonadota bacterium
GGGCGAATTTGACGATTCAGAATTCAAAGGCAAGGTGGTCGCGATCACCGGCGCCGGGAATGGGCTCGGGCGCTCGCATGCCCTCGAATACGCCAAACGCGGTTCCAAGGTGTTGGTCAATGATCTCGGCGGCTCCGTCGACGGCTCCGGATCTGGCGATGCGGCTGACGCTGTGGTGGCGGAAATCGAAGCCATGGGGGGAAGCGCGATTGCAAATAAAGCGTCGGTATCTGATCGCGAGGGTGCCGCCAGCATTGTCGCAGATGCCGTCAACGCTTTCGGGCGCCTCGACATCCTGGTCAACAATGCGGGCATCCTGCGCGACAAGTCGTTCAAGAAGATGACTTTGGACGAGTGGGACTTGGTGCTCGACGTGCATCTGACCGGCACAGCCTACGTGACCCACGCTGCCTGGCCCATCATGAATGAACAAGGCTACGGACGCATCGTTTTGACCAGCTCCGGCTCGGGCATCTACGGTAACTTCGGCCAGGCCAACTACGGCGCTGCCAAGATGGGCATGCTGGGGTTGATGAATGTCCTCGCCCTGGAAGGTGCGAAGAACAATGTGCGCACCAACACCCTGGCACCGGGGGCGGCGACCCGCATGATCGCCACCATCCCCGGACGCGATTTTGATGTCGACAACCCGCCGCCGGAGTCAGCACCTAAACTGGTCAGCCCAGCAGTCCTGTTTATGACGAGCGAAGATGCGCCGAACGGCGCGGTCATCAACGCCATGGGTGGGCGCTACTATCGCTCCCAGGTATTCGTGAACGAGGCGGTTGAACTGGGCGTTGATGCCACTTACGAAATGCTAGCGGAGAAGGCGGAGACGTTAATGGACATGGGTGCCGCGAAAGCGCCGAAACGCGGGCCGTAAGCGATCGGCTCATCCGCCGTTGACACGACCAGGAATCCCAGGGCGCCTCTTCCCACGGGCGCCACCTGGGCTCGTCCCACGAGTTGCAGCGGGAGAAAGGCCGCGCCCGGTGGGGTCGAAGCGCGCGCTATGGTCGCGATCCAACGATTGGGCGTTTATGGACGAGCCTCGCCGGCCAACCTATGACGGAACCCGAAAATCCAGTTCGAGCGAGCCGCCTTCGCCCATCGCTTCGAAACGAGCGAGGTGACCTTGAAAACTCTCCAGCAACTCCCTCGCAACCCGCGCAGACAGTGTCTCCATCGGCGCAATCCCCATGGCTGCAAGTTCCGTGTTCACCAGCGTCTGGCAATGTTCTGAATCGCAGGCGCCCGAATGCAGCGAGGTGATCGCGCGGGCCAGAACCTCGGACCTCCAGGCGTCAGCTCCGAGCGAACGAATGACCTGTTCGTCGTTCAATTGTGCGACGGAACGGCCACCGAGGACGTTGCCGTAGAAGCCTTCGCGGATCTCAAAGTGGGTCTCGGCCACAAAATGTGCAAGGTCGTGGCAGGGCAGCGTGGGTCCCACATCCCCGGTGGTGATCGATCCGTCGGGGCGATAACACGACAGTTGGTAGCGATCGCCTTTGTTGCGTATCGACACTTTCATGCTTTGATCATGAGATGCTGTCGGCGGTTTGACAAGAGTGCGCGCCGGATCGCGCTGGTTAGCGAAGCCGTTGTCGACTTGACGTAAACGCAGCTAATTTCGCAGCTCCACTCAGACCGACGACGCTAGCTGTACCCATAGAGTTGCTTGAGTTCGTCGAACCGGTTCGGGGTGGTGACCGCCTCGCCGGACTCCGCGTAAGACGTTAACATCTCGAAGATGTGATGCCAGCCCGCGGCGGCACCCAGCGCGCCGGCGATGGGCGAAAACTGAATCAGGGTGAGCAAGGTTGTATCCTGCGCAACCTCGATCAGGTCGAAATGCACCAGGCTGCTGGTAGCAGCATCTATCCACTCCGGATGCGCCGCCTTCTCAAGGCTGTCGTGCCAGGTAAAGGCGAAGATGTGGGGTTTCATCATCGTCACAATTGTGCCGTCGAGATCTTCTTCGCCACCCAGCTGAAAACGCTCTCCCACCCGGGAGCCGATGTGGCCATCCGCCCACCAGTGCCGAACGTGCTCGATCTGGGTGAGCGTGTCCCACACAACATCGATGGGCGCGCGGATCTCATTACGGGTCTGCAAGCGCCTGACCGCGCCGATGCCGTGGACTTCCGTGAGTTTGCGCTCAGTTACCATGACCCTCCTCGTATAGTGCTACCAGTTCATCAAAGCGTTCCGCGCGGTCGTCGAAAGCCTCGCTTTCGAGCAGCGACTTGAGACGCTCACCCGCAAAGTAGTGCCACCCTGCAATCCCGCCCACGATCGAGTCTCTGGGTGCGTACTGGAAGAGTGTCAATTCGATCTGGGTACTATTGATTTGCAGGAGCTGAATCGTCAGCAGGCTCTTGGTATGCGCTTCAAACCAATCACCACCAGCCGTATCTTCACGCCAACTGAACGCCAGAACATGTGGCGGTGCCCAGACTTTGACCTCACCATCGATCCAACGCCCATCCCCCAGCACCACGCGTCCCCGTTCGAAGGGTTCCAAAACGCCACCGGGTTGCCAGTCCGGCCACCAGATTTTGAGTTGGTCGACCTGGGTGATCACCCGCCAGACCGCCTGAATGTCGGCACTAAACTGAGTGCGCAGGGTCATGCGACAGAGATCGCCATGCCCTTCGATCACCGCGAGTTTGATATTCATGATTCTCGCTCTTCCCTGTTCTGCTGGTGGCGCGCCTGGGCGTAGTCGGTCAGCGCGCCCAAGCGTGTTTCCCAATACCCCTGTACCTGGGCGACCCAACCGTCCAACCGATCCAAGGCCGCTCTCTCGAGATAGCAGGTGCGTACGCGACCTTGTTTGCGACTGCCAATCAGCCCGCTGTCCTCGAGCACCCCCAGGTGCTGCACAAACGCGGGCAGCGACATGGCGAAGGGTTTGGCAAGTTCCGACACCGAGGCCGGACCCTGACTCAGCCGCTCCACCACTTGGCGACGGGTCGGGTCTGACAGCGCCGCAAACACAGGATCTAAATACTTAGGCATCAACCTAACTATAGAGCCGCACGATACTTAGGTCAATAGTTAAGTATCAAAACGTTGAGCAGATCGTATGCCTACCCGTCGACGCGGTAACATAGCGCTTCGTAAGCGGCCTGGTAGGCGGGTGATCGATCAGACCGCCGAGTCATGAGATTAGGTGGAAGAGCTATGACACATACTCTGTATGGTTTCCCCCGCTCGGGGTCGATGGCTGTGGAACTGGCGCTGGCCGAGATCGGTCTCGACTACGAGGTGCAGGACGTCGATCTACGGGTGGACGCTCAGCGGGATAGCGCCTTTGCCGCGATCAATCCGCAACGCAAACTCCCCGCGCTCGTCACACCACAGGGGGAGACGTTGACGGAATCGGTGGCCATATTGCTGACCCTCGAGCAGCGCCACCCCGAAGCAACGCTGCTGCCCAAGGCGCCTACGGAGCGCGCCCAGGCGCTGCGCTGGCTGATGTTTGTCGCCACCGAAATTTATCCGGTGGTGGAAATCAACGACTATCCCGCGCGCTTCGCGCCGACGCCGGAGTCCGCCCCCGCAGTACGCGAGGTCGCCCGCTCGATCTGGCGCGACCGCTGGCTGCTCGTCGAAGGGGCCATCACCGGCGACCCATACCTGCTGGACTCCGGCTTCAGCCTGACCGACATATACATCGCGGTGGTGAGTCGCTGGGCCCAGCAAGGCGAGTGGCGGCCGACTCATACGCCCAGGGTTGAGACGCTCACGGCCGCGGTGGCGGCGCGACCGGAGAGCGCCGCGGTATGGCGTCGACACCAAAACGAAAATACGACATAGCCTGGCGGCTATTCCCGGTGGTACATCTCGATCAATTTCTTATCGCGCTGCCAATCCGGATTCTCCGCTTCGTGTCGCGCACTGATGTCCCGCAGTATGCTCTGCACCTGATGATCGAGCGACTTGAACTGCAAGTCGTCCCGGGGCACCCAGTCAGCCACCATACCTTGGGCCAGGGTTAAGGCTTCGTATGCCGCCGTGCGCTGATCTGCATAGCGCCGGTGGCTCGCCGCCAAAAAGGCGATGTAGATGAACAGCACCTCCAAAGTGCCGAACATCGGCACCCGGGTGGTGTCCAGCAACGCATCTTCGCCCAGGAGCAGGGATTCGAAACGCGCAATCCCCTGGCTGAGATCGGGGAGAAAACCCGGTTTCTCCTTGCTCGTCAGCGTCAGCCCGGCATGCCCGCGATGCACAACAAAAAATCTCGCTGACCCGCCCCTACCGGCTTTGAAGAGAATCTGATCGACCACATCGCTGGCGGCGATCCAGGTCTTGTAGCCATCGATCACAAAGCCTGCATCGGAAGCGGCCCAGTTGACCCAGGGCATCTCGCCACTGCGGTCTTCGGACACCGCAAACGCCCCCCAGCCAGCAAATTTCACGTTTGGAAAAACTGCGCGCATCGCGCCCTGGTAACCGCCGCTGAACACCCAGGCGAAGCGGTCCGCCATAAGGCCGCCGGTGACCGCAGCGGCGAATGGATCATCCACATCAGCAACGTGGGACCGCCACTGGGATTTGTACTGTGCCTCGCTCTGGGCACCCTCTGGTAGTGCCTGCTCTAACAATGCATTCAACATCAGATCGGGCGCTCCCCTACCACCTGGCAGCGATGAATGCGTCGCGCCTCATCGCCATGATCGTGCACCGCATAGTGCAAGACGCTGCGGTTGTCCCACATCGCCACATCCCCCGCACGCCATTGATGCCGCGCTTGATACTCCGGCCGTACGCTGTGCTCGAACAGAAAATTTAACAGCCACTTGCTTTCCTCACGACGCCAACCATCCACGCCGGTTGTGAAGGACCGGCAAGCATAGATTGCGCGTTTGCCATTGCCATCGTGGGTGCGAACCAGCGGATGCAGCGCGCGCGAAGCCTTGCTCTCATCTTCCCCGTAAAGGCGCGCCAGACCGGCTGCGGAGTTCACGCCCAACAGACCATCCAACGTGGATTTCATGCCGTCGGACAATTCCTCGTAAGCGAGATGCTGATTCGCGAACGCGGTTTCACCGCCAAACTCCGGCGCTTGGAGCGCGTAGAGCATAGTGAGTTTCGGCGGTAGCTCGTTATAGCTCATGTCGGTATGCCAATGCTGATTCACATCGCGTCGCTTGCCGCGATTGACCAGCTCGATGATCTCCGGATGCGCATCCAAACCGGCATAGGGGTGGGGGATCAGTTCACCCCAGCGCAATCCGAATGCCTTCTGCTGTTGCGGGGTCAATTCCTGACCGGGGAAGACCAGCACATGGTGTTCATCAAACAAATGGTGCAACTCGGCCATCATGCCGTCGTCGACCGCGCGCAGATCCACGCCTTCGACAATCGCGCCCAGCGGTGCGGCCATTTTCTTAACCTTCATTAAACACTCCAAATCACAGCGCGCAATTACCGACAGATCGCTCGAGCCATCATACAGCGTGCAACGCCTGGTAGGCGCTGTCACCCTTTCGAGTTATCACGTCATGCCCGAGCGCATCCGCAGCACGGATCGCCTTCTCCACCATCGGCGCATCCACGCTGAACGGCAGATTCGCCAGCGGCGTAAACGCCATCGTACCCTGCACCATATGCTCAATGTCCAGCTCCACCTGGTCATCGACACCGATCTGCGCGAGCGTCACCGGCAGGCCGACCGTGACAAAAAACTCCGCGACGCGTCGGGCTTCGTTCCGTTCGCGCTGCAACATCAGTTGCGTCAGCACACCGTATGCCACCATCTCCCCGTGCAGGAAGTTGTGCTCCACCTCCGGCAGGGTGGTCAAACCCTGGGCGATACCGTGTGCACAGGCGAGACCGCCACTTTCGAAACCGAGGCCGGACAAGAGCGTATTGGCCTCCACTACCGCCTCGAGCGATTCATTAACATGATTGTCGCGCACGGCCATGCAGGCATCCAGGCCATGGGCGAACAGGTTGACCGCACAGGTCTCACCGATGGCGGCCGCTGCCAGGGTTGGTCGCCCGCCCAGGATGGTGCGAGCAGATGGATTTTCGATACAGACCTTAGCCTCATACCAGGTGGCCATCGCATCGCCCATCCCCGCGACCAGGTAGCGCTCTGAGGCTTGCGCCACGACCGCGGTATCCACCACCACCAGAACAGGGTTGTTGGGAAAGAACTCCGCGCCGCTATTCACACCCTCAGGGGTATAGAGGACCGAGACCGCAGAGGTCGGCGCGTCGTTGGACGCGAGCGTCGGCACGACGACCAGGGGAACATCCACTCGTCCGGCAATGCTCTTACCAGCGTCAACGCATTTACCGCCGCCGATCGTAACAAGACAATCGACGCATTTTTCGCGCAACTCCGCTGCCCGTGCTTCGATCTCCTGCAGGCTGCATTCACCACCAAACACGGATGGAATTGTGGTCATGCCCTCAGCCTGCAGGGCCGCGGTCACCTCGCCCGCCTGGGCACTGTGCCCGCGTGCGGATGCCAGCACGCCGATCCGTTCGACATCGAGCACCGACATGTAACTTCCGATCGCCTGGAGGCAACCCGGGCCCTGGATGTACTTGGGAGGTGCCACCATGACCCGGGGCACCAGATTGTTGGCCAGATAAATCTGCGGTGGAAAGAAAGTGTCCATACGCGCCTCCCAAAAACGCGATGTCGGGTTCCCACCCTGCCAGGCTTAGCAGGCGGCCGCAATGCCTGCACCTGGGCGAGGTCAGCAGTCAATTGCGAGGGAGCCGCAAACTCTGGACAATGCGAGCCAAACGAGGGAGGAGGAAGCCAATGCCCCTGAACGCCGATCTGGTCGGTGCGAGTACCGCTGCTGTGTACCACAGCGTGGATGAACGCTGGATCATGGCCTATGCCGCGAGCCTCAACGATTACAACCCGCGCTATCTGGATACCGCGAATCACACCGTTATCGCGCATCCCGTGTTTCCGGTATGCGTGGAGTGGCCGGCGATCCTCGACACTCGGGGCCTGGCCGGCGACACCAGCTTGAGCCAGGAGGAAGCGGCTCGGGGCGTTCATGCGGCCCACGATCTGCACATCCTCGCCCCGATCAAGGCCGGGGATCATCTGGCCACGACGGCGCGCATGGTCGACGTCAAGGCGATCAAGCCGGGGGCTGCGTACACAATGCAGTTGGACACCATCAACACCGCCACCGACACCTTGGTGGCGCGCACCTATCAGCTCGGCATCTACCGTGGGGTGGAGGTCGCCGGACTGGCGTCACCCGCGGTAGACATTCCCGAGCTTCCCGCGCTGGCGCCCGTGCTCGATCAGTTCAACCAACCGATCGAGGTCAGCGCCGGTGCCGCCCATACCTACACCGAGTGCGCCCATATCTGGAATCCGATCCACACCGACCGCGCGGTGGCCCTGGCCGCAGGCCTGCCGGACATCATCCTGCACGGCACGGCGACGCTCGCGCTTGCGGTCACCGCCCTGGTCGATCGTTTCGCAGACGGCGATCCCACCCGTGTGACGCGTCTCGGCGGACGCTTTGCAGCCATGGTGCTAATGCCTTCCACCATCACCCTGCGCGCCGCTCGACAAGACAACGTGATCTCGTACGAGGTACTCAACGCAGAGGGCCAGCCGGCGATCAGCGGCGGATTCGTTTGCCTGTCATGAGCGGCGCTGCGCGACGCCGAAGGGTGCAAACGATCGGCGCTGCAGCCTTGCTGAGCGCGGTTCTATCCGCATGCGGTGGCGGTGGTGGCGGCAGCAGTGCACCGGCTCCGGTGAGCACACCAACACCGGCTACGCCCGCACAATTGAATGCGACTTTCAGCCTGGCGACGGCATCGCCCGCAGAGGTGGGGACAACCACGGCCGCGGTCGAGGCTGTACTCGACCACATCTTTACCGACGCGGCCATCCAGGGCGTGCTGGTGACGAAGCGCGGCTATGTCATCGGCGAACGCTACAGCGCGGGCAAAGACGCCCAGAGCCTCGGCACCAGTTGGTCCGTGGCCAAGAGCTTTTACAGCGCTGCTGTCGGCGTCGCGATCGACGAGGGCTGGATCACAAGCCTCGAGCAGCCGGCCAGCGACTTTCTGACCGAGTGGCAGGGCGGCCCCAAGGCGGACGTCACCATCGGCCAGTTGCTCGAGATGCGCGCCGGCCTGCCCGCCGACTCGCAGATCTTCTTTGCGGACGATCAAACAGCATACGCGCTTGCACTCGACCAGACACAATCTGCGGGCGGGGCATTTGTCTACTCCAATCCAACCTCGCAGTTGTTCGAACCCTTGTTGCAGCGCGCAACGGGACTCGATGCCCACAACTATCTGATCGACAAGATCCTCCAGCCGATCAGTGTCGACAGCAATACGATCGGCTTGTGGTTCGATCGTACCGGCGCCAACCCGATAACCTACTGGGGGTTGGACATGCGCATTCGCGATTTCGCCCGCTTCGGTCTGTTGTTTGCGCGCGACGGCATGTGGGACGGACAGCAGGTCGTGTCGGCCGACTTTGCCAATGCGGCGACCAGCACCACCTCGGCGATATACGGTATGCAGTGGTGGATCATGAATGCGGACTTCTTCGGCACCAGCACCCCCATAGAGGTATATGCCGCGCGCGGCCTGGACGGTCAGAAGATTTACGTGTTCGAAGATGCGGACATTGTGGTTGTGGTCTTGACCCAATATGAACACCCCGCCAACCAGGGCTATACACTCAGCGACAGTAACTTTCCCGATACCTGCACGGCGCGCAACAGCTGTCCGGGCGCGGTCGGCGGCGAGGTACCCGGTTTCAGCGAACGTGAACTGATGGGATTGTTGGCGGCGCTACAGGACTGAGCGCACATAGATAAAGGAGCGATGATGACTTTAGGCGTCTTGTTTAACACCGACCGGCTCGATGCCCGGGAATTTACCCACTATGCCCAGAGGATCGAAGATCTGGGGATCGAATCCCTGTGGCTGCCGGAACTGTTTACCCGCGATCCATTTGCCGCGTCCGGGTACCTGTTAGCTCGTACCCAGCGGCTCAAACTCGCGACCGGCATCGCCAACATCTATGCCCGCGATCCGGCGGCGACAGTATCCAGCGCCTCCACGCTGCAAGAGATGTCCGACGGACGCTTCATCCTGGGGCTGGGGGTGTCCAATGCAGGGCTCAACCGGGCGCGCGGTCACGCCTGGGAGAAACCCATCGGTAAGCTGACCGAGTACCTTGAGGGCATGCAGGCGGTGAAGCTCACCACCCGCCGCTATGACGCGCCGGTACACGTGGCGGCTCACGGCCCCAAGATGCTGGCCACCGCGGCCAGCCACGCCGACGGGGCCAATACCTACCTGATGCCTGCGGACCACGCAATGCAGGCGCGACAGGCATTGGGTCCCGAGGCGGCGTTGAACACCATGATGTTCTGTTTGTTAGACGACAATCCGCACAACGCGCGCGAGACCGCCCGCAAGGCCGTGGCTTACTATACCGGTCTGGACTATTACCACCGCGCGTGGCGCGAGTGCGGTTTTGCTGACGCTGATTTTGCCGACGGGGGCAGTGACGCGTTAATCGACGCCATCGTCGCCTGGGGCGACATCAATCAGATCCGAGCCCGCATCGCGCAACAGTATGAGAACGGCGCATCGCGTGTCGTGGTGATCCCTGTCGGCGCAGGTTTGGGCGGCCAACCGGATTGGCAACTGTTGGAGCAGTTGGTCGATTGACCTTCAGTCGGTCGCGAACAGCTGGCTCTCGATGTCCGCGAACGCCTTGAACTCCAGGGCATTGCCCGAAGGGTCCAGAAAGAACATCGTGCGCTGCTCGCCCGGTTCTCCGGCGAAGCGCACGTAGGGCTCGACCACAAACTCTTCCACAAATCCCTCGACGCGCACGCGCAGTGCTTCCCAGGCTGCGATCGAAAGCACCACGCCGAAGTGTGGAATGGGGATTTCGTGCCCGTCCACCGGATTGTGAACGATCGGCGCGGCCGCCATGTCCTCGTCTAGGTGGGTGACCAGCTGATGGCCGAACATGTCAAAATCGATCCAGTAATCAGCACTGCGGCCTTCAGGAAAACCCAGCAGCTCACCGTAGAAGTGGCGGGCTTCGTCGATATCCCGGACCGGAATTGCCAGGTGAAACGGTGTCAGGCGCATGCGACCTCGTGCTGCTGCAAAAGGATGATTATCGACATATTTTGCGTACTGCGGCTACTCCTCGGTAGTATCTCAAGCGCCAGCTCGCTTGGGAGAAAAAATGGGGCTTAAGAGCAAACACAACGAGGCTGCGGCGCTGGTCGCCCAGATGACCAATGCTGAAAAAGCCGGCCTGTGTTCGGGTAAGAACTTCTGGCATCTGAAAGCGGTCGAGCGCCTGGACGTACCCGCGGTGATGGTGACCGACGGCCCCCATGGACTGCGCAAACAAGACCAAGAGGCGGATCACGTCGGCTTGAACCAGAGCGTGCCCGCCACCTGCTTCCCTACCGCTTGCGCGTTGGCGAGTTCCTGGGATGTTGAGCTGTTGCAAGAGGTGGGCGTTGCCCTCGGCGAGCAATGTGCAGCAGAAAACGTCACCGTACTGCTCGGTCCGGGGATGAATATCAAGCGCCATCCGCTGTGCGGACGCAACTTCGAGTACTTTTCCGAAGACCCATACCTCAACGGTAAACTCGCCGCCGCGCTGATCAAAGGCGTGCAATCCCAGGGGGTCGGCACCAGCGTCAAGCACTTCGCCGTTAACAACCAGGAACACGGTCGAATGTACATGGACGCGATCGTCGACGAACGCACCTTGCGCGAGATCTACCTGCGGGGCTTTGAGATCGCAATTCGGGAGGCCCAACCCTGGACCGTGATGTGCGCCTACAATCGGGTCAACGGCGTTTACTGCAGCGAACACGATTGGTTGCTGAACAAGGTGCTGCGCGACGAATGGGGCTTCGAGGGCCTGGTGGTCACCGACTGGGGAGCCGCCAATGATCGGGTCGAAGGCGTGCGCACCGGCCTCGATCTGGAGATGCCCAGCAGCGGCGGTATCAACGATACAAAGGTCCTGGCCGCTCTGGAAGGCGGCAGCCTCGCCGCGGCAGACCTCGACCAGGCAATCACCCGCAACGTCGCTCTGAGCCTGCTGGGGGCCGAAGTAGCAGACAAAGAAGTCAGTGCCGATCAAGCCGCGCACCATCAACTAGCGGTGCGCGCAGCGGCCGAATCCATGGTTCTGCTGCAAAACCACGACGATCTTCTGCCTTTGGATCCGCGCGGATCGTTGTGTGTAGTCGGCGCGTTCGCTAAGCACCCCCGGTACCAGGGCGGGGGCTCCAGCCAGGTCAATCCCACCCGACTCGACACCGCCTACACCGCGATCGCGAGTATCGCCGATGCGGTCCTCTACGCGCCGGGTTACGATCCCGAGGGCGACGCCCACGATCAGGGTTTGATCGACACCGCGGTGGCCAGCGCGCAACAGTGTGAGGTGGCGGTGGTGTTCGCCGGGCTCCCCTCCCTGTACGAGTCCGAAGGTTTCGACCGACCGCACATGCACATGCCCGAACAACATGTCGCGCTGATAGAAGCCGTCTGCGCCGCCAACCCCAACACCGTCGTCGTGTTATCCAACGGCGCGCCGATCGCCTGCGACTGGCAGACGCACCCCATGGCGATCCTCGAGGCTTACCTGGCGGGCCAAGGCGGCGGACCGGCCATCGCCGAGGTGCTGTTTGGCCTGCGCAACCCGAGCGGCAAACTGGCCGAGACGTTCCCGTTGCGCCAGACGGATGTGGCGGCGGACAACAACTTTCCCGGTGCCCACCGACAGATTCAATATCGAGAGGGGCTGCAGATCGGTTATCGGCACTTCGATCAGGCGCAGTTACCGGTGCGCTTCTGCTTCGGTCACGGCCTGAGTTATACGACGTTTGCCTATCAGGCGATCGACGGCCCGCAATCGCCGCAGGCCGGAGAGATACTGAACTTGGATCTGACCTTGCAAAACAGCGGCACGCGCATTGGTGCCGAGGTCGTCCAAGTCTATGTCCACCCGTGCGACAGCCCGGTGTACCGACCGCAGCAAGAGCTCAAGGCCTTCTGCAAAGTGCGGCTGGAACCCGGCGAGCAACGCAAAGTACGCCTCAGCCTCGGCGCCGACACCTGGGCCTACTACGACCGGGGGAATGCCGGGTGGACCAGCATAGCCGGCACCTATGATGTCCGCATCGGCAGTTCTTCCCGTGACATACGTCTGACCCATCGCGTAACCCTCACCTCCGAGGCCGAGGCCAGCGAGATGGAGCGCCACGCCCACCGCTCTGCGCAGCAGGGAGCCATCGACGATGATGCATTCGCTGCCATGTTAGGGCACGCCGTCCCAGCCCCCGAGGCCAGTCGACCGTTTCATCTGAACTCCTCGCTCCAGGAGGTTGGCAGCACCTGGCTCGGCCGCAAGTTCAAGGCCAGAGTGGTCGCCGGTTTCATGCAGAGCATGGGCGATACCTCCAACGACCCCACTCTTAAGAAGATGTTTGAGGAGATGGCCAACCACATGCCGCTGCGTGCGCTCGCGCTGTTCAGTCGCGGTGCGACGACGTTTACCGATCTGGAGATCATGATCGCGCTGATGAACCGCCGCTACACTGAGGCCTTGCGGCGCTGGCGAGCGCGCTGAGCTTCTGTCGCTCCGAGGGGTGGCATGCTTGTCGATGTTGACCGCTTCCGGTACAACATAGCGGCGAGAACTGATCGGGGAGTGGCCACATGGCACACGAGCGACCGCCTGAGGACAAGGCACCAGAAACGTCACTAGAGACGAACACACCGAAACGCAGAGATGAAGGCACCTGGCAGTCGACCGCCTGCATACTCTGCGCGCTCAACTGCGGCGTTAAAGTACAGCTCTCCGAGGATGGCCGCGAAATTGTGCGCACCAAGGGGGACGAAAATCACCCCGCGTCGCAAGGCTACCTATGCAACAAAGCCTCACGCCTGAACTTCTACCAGAACCGCAGCGATCGCTTGCTCAGCCCGATGCGTCGGACCCCAGCGGGCGAGTACGAGGTAATCGACTGGGACACGGCGATCGGCGAGATCGCCGCAAAGTTTGCGCGGCTGCGGGATGAGCACGGCGGCGATAAGCTCTTCTACTACGGCGGAGGCGGTCAGGGTAACCACCTGCCCGGCGCCTATGGTCGCACCACCCTTGCCACCATGGGCTCCCGCTGGCGGTCCAACGCCCTCGCCCAGGAGAAAACCGGCGAGTTCTGGGTGGCCGAACGCATGTTTGGCGGCTACAACCACGGCGACTTCGAACACGCCGAGGTGATCATCTTCCTGGGCAAAAACCCCTGGCAGTCCCACGGTTTCCATCGCGCGCGGGCGAGCATCCGCGAGATGGCGAAAGACCCGGACCGCACGCTGATTGTGATCGATCCCAAACGCACAGAAACCGCCGATCTGGCCGATATCCACCTGGCGGTCAGACCCGGGAGGGATGCCTGGTTGCTCGCTGGTATGGTCGCCACCATCGTGCAGGAAGGACTACAGAACTCGGCCTGGCTGAACGAACACGCAAGAGGCTGGGAAGACATCGTCGACACTTTCCGACAGATCGACATCGCTGACTGCGCGCGCAAAGCGGGGCTCGATGAGGCGATCATCCGCTCCACCGCACGGACCATCGCCATGGCCGGGTCGGTGGCGGTCTTCGAAGACCTGGGCGTACAGATGAACCGCCACTCCACGCTGGTCAGCTATCTGCAGCGTCTCACCTGGCTGCTCGGCGGCAACTTTGGGCGCGCGGGTACCCACGCGCTGGCCAACGGTCTGGGAAATATCGGGTCCGGGCAGGAGAACGGCGTCAGCCCTGTGGTCGGCGCGCGGATCATCGCCGGGTTGGTACCCTGCAACGTGGTGCCGCTCGAGATGACCCTGGATCACCCCAATCGCTACCGCGGCATCCTGGTGGAGTCCGGCAACCCGGTGCATTCGCTGCCGGACAGCCAGGCGTGGCGCGAGGCCATGCGTAAGATGGACATCAGCGTGGTCATCGACGTCTGTATGACCGAGACCGCCCGGGAGGCGGACTATGTCCTCCCGGCAACCACCCAGTTTGAGAAAGCAGAAGCGACCTTCTTCAATTTCGAATTCCCGGAAAACTACTTCCACGTGCGCAAGCCGCTGTTCTCCCCACCCCCAGGGGTGCTCGACGAGGCGGAGATTCATATGCGCATCGCCGAGGCGCTCGATGCCGTGCCCCAGGGGCTGGAGGCACAGTTGCGCGAAGTGTTGGAAAACGCAGGTCGCGCGGGGTTTCGTAACGCGGTATTCGCGGGCCTGGCGCAGGATCCAAACCTGATGAACATCGCCCCGAGCCTGCTGTATCGCGTCCTGGGACCTACCTTGCCAGAAGGCATGCGCAATGCCGCCGCACTCTGGGCGGTGTGCCAGCAGCACGCGGTGGCCAACCAGAAATCGGTCCGCGCGGCCGGCCACCAAGGCGCAGACCATGAACTGGGCGATGTGTTGTTCGACGCGTTGATCGAGGGCAACAGCGGTGTGGTCACCAGCAAAGAAGAATGGTCTGACGTCTGGCAGCGTGTGCCCGGCGGCAGCGTCAATCTCGCTCTGGACGACATGTTGGAGGTGGTGCGCGGCCTGGGCGAAGAAGAACCCCAGGAAACCACGGACGACTTCCCGTTTCTCCTGTCCGCGGGCGAACGCCGCACCTACACGGCCAACACCATCATCCGCGACCCCGCCTGGCGCAAGAAGGACTACCACGGCGCGCTGTACATCAATCCCGAAGACGCGGCGCGCCTGAATCTGGGTGAGGGCTCGACCGCCCGCATCTCTACCCGACGCGGCGCGCTGGACGTGCTGGTAGAGTTGAACGACCGTATGGCGCGCGGTCACGTATCGCTGCCCAACGGCATGGGCCTCGACTATCCGGAAGAGGACGGTAAGCTACGACCGGTGGGGGTATCGCCCAACGAGTTGACTTCTATCGATCTCGCGGATGAGTTTGTTGGCACGCCATGGCACAAAACCGTACCCGCGCAGATCGAAGCGATCGACTGACGCTTCACAACCAGAGAGGAAACACATGACTCCGATAGATGTGGTTAACAAGTTGATCGACGCGTGGGTCGCGCAGGACTGGCAGGCAGCCACCGACATATTTGCGGCGGACGGCTGCCTCGAACTGGTACCCACCCGGCAGAAATTCATCGGCCACGCCGATATCCGCAGCCATCTGGATGAGATGGCCGGCGGCATCGAGACACTGGAGTTTGTGACCACCACCCTGGTGGCAGCGGACAACATCGTGACGTTCGAGCGCATCGACAAATTTGTCTACAACGGCAAGCCCGCACAGGTACCGTGTGTGGGGGTCTTCGAGATCGCGGGTGACAAGGTAAAACACTGGCGCGAGTACTTCGACGGTTTCACCATGGGCAAGGCCGTCGGGCGTATTTAAAGACGCCGCTATAGGCGCTGTCGCGTCGGGTATGCCAACGCGAGGCCATCCGGCGCACTCATACGACCACTCCGGGCTCCTTGAAACGCTCTTCCGCCAGACGATCGGCGACCACATGGGTAGGTAAACGCTCGGCCGCGGAACGCGCAAAGATCTCATCCAGGGTACCCTCGATAGTCTGGATGTGGGCGTTGATCCGCGCCGCTTCACCGCGACAGCGCAGCGCGATGTCGATCACACCACCCGGATTCACGGCGTAGTCCGGGGCATAGAGAATACTGCGCTCATACAGCGCGTAGCCGTGTGCGCAGGTGGCGAGCTGATTGTTGGCGGCCCCGGCGACCACCCCCGCGCGCAGGTCATCGATAGAGGTATCGTTGATGACCGCTCCCATGGCGCAGGGACTGAAGACCTCCACGTCCGCCGCATGGATTTTGCTCACCGGCACCACCTCCGCCTCGGCAAACGCCTGCACGCGGGCGAGGTTGGCCGGATTGATGTCGCTGATCACCAGCCGGGCACCGGCTTCGCTGAGCAGACGCGCGAGATGACCGCCGACGTTCCCGACGCCTTGAATCGCCACCCGCAAACCGTTTAGATCGCCGTTGCCGAAGCGGCTTCTAACCGCGGCCTTGAGCCCCAGGAACGTGCCATACGCGGTCGAGGGAGAAGGGTCACCGCCGTGTGGGCTGGTGGGGTCGATGCCCGCCACCCACTCGGTGCGCGAAGCGATGACCGCCATATCCGCAACGCTGGTGCCGGAGTCTTCACCGCCGATGTAGCGCCCTTGAAACGAGTTGATGAAATCTCCCATCGCCAACCACAGCGTCTCACATTTGTCGTTGCGCGGGTCGCCGATGATCACCCCTTTGCCACCGCCGTGGGGCAGACGTGCGAGGGCTGACTTGTAGGTCATACCTCTGGACAGGCGCAGGACGTCGGTGAGGGCGGCCGCAACATTGAGGTAGGGCCACATGCGCAAGCCACCCATCCCAGGACCGCGGGCGGTGTTGTGCAGGGCGATGATCGCTTGCAGTTCCCCGGTGTTAAAGAGGACCACCTCTTCGTGCGCATCGAAGTCCGGATGCTCCGCAAGCTGTGGCACCAGCGATAGACGTTCGACCTGGACGGCATTCATAGCGATTCCCCTGCTAGTGGAACCCTCTATGTTAGGCGGCACGGGTGGTAATTATCATGCCAAAACATACTCGCAACGGAAAAATTGAGTATAGATATTACTCAATACTCTCAATTTTCGGCGATAACTGTCGGGCTTCGCAGACTCACGCTATAAAACGTTCACGGTGCCGAGCAGGCCATTTCCTGCGCTGGCCCCAGGCCAAGCGCCGGCTCCATCATCACGCCTGCAACCAGGTCAGCAGATCGTCAAGTCCACCCACCACCGGCACCCCGAACTCCGCCAGGCGTTCCCGGGACTGATGCCCGGTGGCGACCAACACGCAATCAACCCCTAGCGCCTGGGCCACTTCCCAGTCATGCCGGGTATCGCCGATCAGCAGGGTGGCGTTCGGATGGAGCTGATGGTTTGCCAACAGATCAAACCCAACCTCGGTTTTGCCCCGCGCCAGCCCATCGGGCAGACCCTGCAAATCGACAAAAGCAGCACCCAGGTCAAATCTCGCGATCATCCGCGCCAGCGCCTGGTGTTCGGTCGAAGACAACACGTACTGCGCAACACCAAGTGTCTTTAACCGCGCGAGCACCCGCGTCGCGTCGGCGAAGAGTTGGGCCTCGCCGAGCCGGGTTTCGAACGCGGCACCGTAGCGGGCGCTGAGTGTGCCGAAGTCGAGGTCGGTGAAATCCACCCCGGCACGTTCGTAGTAGCCCTGCACGGGAAAGTCGAAGATCTCCAGATAGCGTGCGCGACTGACCGGAGCCAGTCCCAGCTCCACAAACAAGCCATTGGCCACGTCCAGCGCCAGGTCGACGTCATCCAGCAGCGTGCCATTCCAGTCCCAGACGAGATGCGTGTATTTCATCGGCCGGGCTCAGCCGGCATATCCCTGCAACTCCTTGGACATCGATTGCAGCCAGCGTGTGAGCAGGCCGCAGTAGAGCGTGAACTCCGCATCGTGTCTTGCCAGCGGGTCTTCTTCGTCGAGATCATCCAGTTCTTCGATGCCCTCCAGCTTGATCTTGCGCAGCACCAAATCCTCGTCGAGCGTCGCGCGCAACACGCCATCAAACGAAAACGCCAGACGATCCAGGGACATACCATCGCTCAGGTGCTTGCGCACCGAGGCGTCGGTCAAATCCATATCGCTGAAGCTGACCTTGGCCTTCAAATCCGCCTTGTCCTTCATGCGGCACTCGTGACCGAGGCCGTAGGTCCGTGGCGCGTCGCCCAGAAAGACCTTGGTCATCAGCACCTCAGGCACCAGTTTGAAGGCCAGCGGTACCGCCGGCAGGCTGCCAAGCGCCTCGCGCAGCACGTCGAGGATACGCTCGGCGGCATTGGCCGACGGGGTGGTCACGGCCAGCACTTTCTCGGCCCGGATGTAGAACACCCGCACCCGGTCGGACCGCAGCAAGGCCTTGGGCAGCAATTGCGCATAGACTTCGTCTTTGAGTTCGCGTTTCTCTTTGCGCGACGGGTCGCGTGCGGTGCGCGCCTTGAAGCTGTCGACGCGCTCTTCCACACCTTCGCGCACAACCGCGGTGGGTAAAACCCGGGTCTGGATGCGCAGTTGCATCAGGTCGGCACCCGCTACCGTACGACACAACAGATCGCCGGCATCCGCCACCGGCGCTTCAAAGCCCAGGCTGCTCTCGCTGAACGCCGGACAGGGTTTGAACGCGCAACTCTCCAAGCGTGCTGACAGCTCGGCCTCGTCTGCGGGCCAGTCGGTGTCCACACGGTAAAATCGTAAACTTCTAAACATACTTTTACTTAACAATCGGCTGGTAAGGCGACTTCACAGGCCGCGCGCAGCAATGGGCGGACCATGAGGTCGATACAGCCTTGGGTGACTCTTCGGACTGCGAACGAATCGGCGCACGCGATCTATAAGACCACGTAGTACACCACCAGACACGCGAGCACAGCCTGGAACACGAACGTCAACTGCAGGAAGGTCCGCGCCAGTTTTCCGGGCTGGACTTCTTTGGGCAGGCGTTTCGCCTGCAAGTATAAAGTAAGTCCGGACTGGATCGGCAACATGAACGCGGCAAAAGACCCCGCGATGGTCACCATCAGCACCGGGCGTTGAAACCCGGCGTACAAAGCCAGCCCGATAAACGGCACGATCAGACCATACCAGCGGATGATCGCGTAGCGGACATCCACCCGATTGCGGTCGAGAAATCCAAGCTCCATGAGGTAGTCCGGGATATAGCGACCGCCTGCGGCAACGCCTGCGATGGAGCTGGAGAAGAGGATACAGAACGCCCCCACGGCAAACAGATAGAGCGACCACTGCCCCAGGGTCTGGGTAAACATGTTGGAGAGCGCCACGATCGTGTCATTGCCGCTCGGGGTCAGGCCGACCGCATGTAGCACACCCGCACCGAGGATGAAGAACGGTACCGTGGCGATGGTCAACAGACACAAGGTGATCCACACATCGGTACGCAACACCTTGAGCCAACCGTGGGCGCGCGCGTACCAGGCTGGCGTGTCTTCATAGGGGCCGATGCGCGCGGGGTACCCTTTCTCGATACACCAGTAGCTGTAGGAGGAGATCTCGCCCGAATTCACCCCCGTGTAGCCGTAGGCGGCAAGCGCCAGGACGGCATACTCCACCGGGAAGTCGAAGCTGAAGCCCGATGCGAGTTGATCAAAACGCGTGGCGTACTCGGTGGATTGCATCAGGATCGCACAGGTGATGGTGATGACGGTAAACGTCACCACCAGCAACAGCATGACTTTCTCAAGGCGTAGATAACTGCCGGTGCCGAGCAATGCAGCGGTACATACGGCCAGTACCGCCACCGCCACCACCGGAGAGACCTCCGGGAAGATGATCACCACGGCCTGGCCGGCCCCGCCGATGACCCCACCCAGGCCGGTCAGGCCGGGGATGAACCCCAACAGCGCAATCGCCAGTGGCCAGGAAAATTTGCCCCGCGGCCCCGGGATTTTGCCCGGCGCCCGATTCAGCGCGCGCAGATAAGTATCGCCCGACAGGACCACATAGCGGGCGAGTTCGGCCTGCAGAATCGACTTGCTCCAACAGGACAGCAGCACCCACCACAACATGCTGTACCCCACCGCCGCGCCCAGGCTGGCCGTGAGCACAATCTCGCCCGACCCGACGATGGTGGCGGAGATAATGACGCTAGGACCAAGGTATTTGACCGTGTCGCGAAACGTCTGCGGTGGCTCTTCGATCGCGTCTTCCGGCTGGGTATAGAGGTCCCTACCCTGCGCCAGGTTTTCTGCCGCCTCACCCATAAATTTCTCCCCAGGCCTAAGTCCCCAATTCTTTCGCTATTCCGTTAGCTCTCGTCTTTTTCCTTCAGCTTTCTTTCCCTCAGCTTTCGTTCCCTCAGCTTGCCTTCCCTCAGCTTGCCTTCCCTCAGCTTTCGTTCCCTCAGCTTTCGTTCCCCGAGCTATCATACCGCCACCCCCCGCAGCAGCATGAGCGATTACCCGCTCAGGCGACGTTGTACTTCTTGCGCATATCTTTGACCGATCGGGCGATCAGTCGCCGCAGCACGTTCTCATCCACGCCGGACAGCCGCCCCAGATACAGGCAGGAGGCGCCGGTCTTGTATTTGCCGAGTTTGTCGAGCAGAACCCCGTAGGGCTTAAACCCCGGCATGATGTATACCACCATATTCGCCTTGCGCGGTGCAAACCCGGTGAGGAAGTGATCTCCCTCGCGGCCGCTCTCATACACGTAGTGATAACGCCCGAAACCGATAATGCTCGGCCCCCACAAAGTGGCGGGCTCGCCCGTGATCTCACTCATCATGCCGAGCAGGATCTGCGCATCCTCGCGTCGCCCGGCGTGCGCGAGCCCGTCGAGGTAGGCGCTGACATCCGCGTCGTGGGGCTGGGTTTTGTTGTTTGCATCGTGTTTGCGTGGCATCGCGTTATCCCCGATAGTGGCCTCATCCGCACCCAGGCGATAAGTACGAACATGCTGAAAATCTATCATGCGCCCACTACCCGCGGCATGCGGGTGATCTGGCTCTGCGAAGAGCTGAGCATACCCTACGAAGTCCAACGAATCGATTTCTCCGCCGCCTACCGCGCCACACCCGAGTGGCGGGCGCTGAACCCGGTTGGCAAGGTGCCGGTTCTCCAGGATGGTGATCTCACCATGTTCGAATCCGGCGCGATGGTCGAGTACGTCCTCGCCCGCTACGGCGCCGGACGGCTACATCCCCCCACCGATAGCCCCGACTACGCGCTGTGCCTGCAGTGGATGTGGTACGGCGAGGCGACCCTGTCCCGCCCGTTGGGGGAGATCGTGAACCACGGTCGAGAGTTCCCCGGCGAGCAGCGCATCGATGCCGTGGTCGCAGAGATGACACAGCGCGGCGTCGACTGCGCGGCTGCCGTCGGCGCGGCCGTGGGCCCCGAGGGTTATCTGCTGGGCGCAGATTTCAGCGCGGCGGACATCATGGTCGGCTACGGAATATTTCTGGTCGACATGTTGATCCCCGAGCAGATGCCGGACAACGTCAAACCCTACTGGGAGCGCCTCAAGGGCCGACCGGGCTTCGAGGTAGCCCGGTCGGCTTGATACCCCAGCGCGCCCGTTCATCCAACAAACCGCGTCCCGTCCAAGGCAAGGAGCGAAACCATGAGCATCAGCACATTCACCATCGACGGCCACGTCGCGCACATCACCCTGAACCGTCCGGAGGCTATGAACGCCTTAAACCCGGAATTGCGCTACGCCCTATCGCAGCACTTCGATGAGGTCGAGCGCAACGACGAGATCTGGGTGGCGGTGGTCACCGGGGCCGGCGAACGCGCCTTCTGCGCCGGGGCTGATCTCAAACACCGCGCCCTGGAACGCGAGGCCAGCGCGGAACAACGCGCCGAATGGGCCCGCATCACCGCCGCGACGGTGCCGCTAAACCAGCGCTGGGCGTTTCCAAAACCGGTGATCGCCAAAGTTAATGGTTTTGCCCTCGGCGGCGGCCTAGAACTGGCCATGGCCTGCGACATCATCGTCGCCGCCGATCACGTGGAGGTGGGATTGCCGGAGCCGCGGCGCGGACTCATCGCTGGTGGCGTGGGGGTGCACCGCCTGCCCAGGCAGATCGGCCTGAAGCCCGCCATGGGCTATCTGCTCACCGGACGACACATGAGCGCCGCACGGGCTTATGAACTGGGGCTGGTCAACGAAATTGTCCCCGCCGCTCAATTGGACGCCTGTGTCGAGGGCTGGGTAGCTGATATATTGCGCTGTGCGCCGCTGGCGGTGCGCGCCACCAAGGAGGCGGCGATGCGCGGCCTCGACATGCCGTTGGCCCAGGCGTTCTACACCGAGTACGCCAGCGAACGAGCACGCATCCACAGTCACGACGCGCAGGAAGGCCCGCGGGCGTTCGCAGAAAAACGCCCACCGGATTGGCAGGGGCGCTAACCGCCGCCAGCACCATAGGCGCAGCGAGCCAGAGCGTCACAGGAGCGAATGATCGGTGCGGGTCACGGTGGACTAACTTGGCGCGCGCAAGCGAGGTAGACATGTCACAGATCAGCTGGCCGTTCCTGCAGGGCGACATGCCCACCATCACCCGCGCGGACGGGTTGTACCTGTACAACGATCGGGAGCAGGAGATTCTCGACGCCGCCGGGGGGGCGATCGTCGCCAATGTCGGCTGGGGCCGTGCCCGGGTGGCCGATGCCATGGCCACCGCCGCCAAGGACTTAAGCTACGTAGTGCCGCCGTGGATCACGCCTTCGCGCGAGGCTTTGGTCGAAGAACTCAAGCAGCATTGGCTACCGCCTTCCCTGACCCGTATCCAGTGCAGTTCCGGCGGCACGGAGGCGAATGAGACCGCGCTGAAAATTGCGCTGCAATATCAGCAGGCGATCGGGGAAACCCGGCGCACCACCATCATCGGCCGCACCATCGGTTATCACGGCACCAGTCTGGCCACGGCCTCGATCAGCGGACACCCCGGCCGCAAGAAAGGCCTGGAAGCGGCACTGCCGTTCTTTCCGGCCACGCGCACGCCGTATCCCCTGCGCTGCCCGCTGGGGCCCCATCATCCCGATGCGGGCAAGTTCTATATCGACGTATTGCAGGATGTGATCGAGTCCGAAGGCGCCGATACCATCGCGGCCATTCTGGCCGAACCCATCACTGGCTCATCCGGCGGCGCCTTGGTCCCGCCGGACGACTACTGGCCTGCGGTGCGCGAAATCTGCGACCAGCACGGCATCCTCCTGATCATGGATGAGGTGATGACCGGTTTCGGACGCACGGGCACGCCGTTCGGCTATCAGCATTGGCCCATCGAGCCGGACATACTGGTGGGTGGCAAAGGTTTGGCCGGCGGTTACGCGCCGCTGGGTGGCGTGTTCGGCACCGAGAAGATCGGCCAGGCGTTGTCGGATGCGGGCTACCAGGTGATGTTCAATACCTTCGGCGCCCACCCGGCATCGTGTGCTGCCGCCGTGGAGGTGTTAAGCATTCTGCGCGAGGAAAACCTGGTGGCTCAGGCGACCGCGCGCGGCGAGTACCTGGAACGCCGCCTGGAGGAGGCGTTTGGTCAGCACCCCCAGGTCGCGGAAGCCCGCGGTCGTGGCCTGCTGCGCGCCATCGAGATTGTGATCGACCGCGAGAGCCTCGAACGCTTTGAGGTCAGCGCCGCCATCTCCGGGCGCGTCGTGGGCGAAGGGCTGAAGCGCGGCGTGTTCTTCTACGGCGGAGGCACGGGAGACGTGCGCGACATTGTTTGTATGGGGCCGGCGTTTACCATCTCCGAGGCGCAAATCGACTTTATGGTCGAGACCCTGCTCGCGAGCGTCGACGCGGTCATCGCCAAGGCGCTATGAACCTCTCCCCGATCAAAGGCGTGAGCTATTTTGTAGACGGCATCCAGATCGCCAAGACAAAGCCCGTCCGCCCGTTTGTTGTGCTGCCGGCCTGCGCCAGTCTGATCATCATCGGCACGGGCCTTGCCATCGGTTTCAGTTATATCGAAGACCTGGCGCTGTACCTGCGCAACGCCCTACCCGAATGGCTGTCGTTCCTGAACTTCGTGTTAGCGCCTTTGTTGTACGCGATGGGTATTCTGATCGGTGCCTGGATGTTCGGGTTCATCGCCACCGTGCTCGCATCGCCTTTCTTGGGTGAGCTTTCGTTGCGGGTGGACCAAGACCAGGTCGGATTGCGCGGGGAGCTCGACAACATCCCGATGAGCCGTCAGATCGTCGCGACGCTGGGGCGCGAGGCACGCAAGCTGGGTTATCAGCTACCGCGTCTGTTCGCTCTGGTGCTGGTCAGCCTGGTACCGCTGGTCAACGCGTTCGCTCCACTTCTCTGGCTCAGCTACGGGGCCTGGATGATGGGGGTACAGTTCTGCGACTACGCGCATGAGAACCGCCAGCGGCCGTTTCGGGAAACCCTGGATCTGCTACGCCCTTATCGGATCGGGGTGATGGGTTTCGGAGCCTGTGTGACCGTGGGTCTGTCGATCCCGCTGCTCAATATATTTGTCGCGCCGGTGGCGACCGTGGGGGCAACCACTTTGATGAACGATTTGCTGCGCGCACAGACGGTCAGCCGGGATGTGCGCGCCGAATAACACTGGGCTCCAAGCATCGTCCAGCGAGTATCACCGCCCCGGCAAGCTTGCTATGATTTAAACGTTGCGTCTGCATAGTACGGCGCCAGAGTCTCATCCGAGGAGTTCTTATGTTGTTACGTTCCCCCTCTGTACTTATCGCCCTGTTCTTCGTGTCGCTCGCCGGCACAGCCGATGCCGCCCGGGTCGACAACTTTGTCTTGCTCGACCAGCACGGTGATGCGCACGAATTGTATTACCACAAGCATGCCGACGCCGTGGTGTTGCTCACTCACCAACGCAGTTGTGGTGCGGTCGAACAAGCGGCTTCCGCGCTCTCGGGCTATCGCCGCGAGTTCGAAGATACCGATCTCGAACTGTTCCTGCTGAATGCGGATCTGCGCGCTGATCGCGCTACGCTGAGCGCATGGAGCGAGGCGCAGAAGCTGAACGCACCGATCCTGCACGACGAGACACAGTTGATCGCCGAAGCTCTGGATCTGACCCAAGCAGGCGAAATTGTCGTGATCAACCCGGCCTCCTGGCAGATCAGCTACCGAGGCCCGGATGCGGCTGCCGCGCGCCGCCACATCGTCGCTCTGAAGGCAGGAACCCCACTCAATGCCCTGCGCGAACCCGTGGGCGGCTGCGCGATAGACCTGGCCCAGCGCGCCGGCGACCACGCCAAGATCAGCTACAGCGAGACCATCGCGCCAATGCTGAAGGACAAATGTGTGGTCTGTCATACCGAAGGTGGCCTCGGTCCGTGGGCGATGACGGACTACAACATGGTGCGCGGCTTTGCGCCGATGATCCGCGAGGTGGTGCGCACCAAGCGCATGCCGCCGTGGCACGCCGACCCGCATGTCGGCGTATGGAAGAACGATATCTCGTTGTCCACCGAGCAGACCCAACAGCTGGTGCACTGGATCGAAGCCGGTGCGCCCCGCGGCGCCGGGCCGGACCCGCTGGCCGAGAGTCAGGTGGCGCACATCGAGTGGCCGCTCGGTCAACCCGATCTGATCCTCGACATCCCCGAGTACTCCGTCCCGGCCAGCGGGGTGGTCGACTATCAGTTTCCGACGGTCGAAAACCCGCTGGAGACCGGCGTGTGGGTGAAAGCAGCAACCGTGGTGCCGGGCGATCGTGAAGTTGTCCATCACATCCTGGCCGGCACCAGCGACGCCACTTCGCCCAGCGCGCGACGTGATGCCGGGGTATTCGACAACTACTTGATCGGTTACGCGCCCGGGAACGAATCGCACAAGTTCCCGAGCGATACCGGCGTTTATGTACCGCCGGGTGGTGTCTATATGTTCCAGTTGCATTACACGCCGGTCGGTCGCGAGACGGTGGACCGCTCCAAAATTGGGCTCTACTTTCACAAGGAGACGCCCGACAATTTCTTTCGCCAGGGTGTGGTGATCGACCCGACCATCACCATCCCACCGACCGAGGCGCGACACGCGGAAGTGGCGTACTTCGAATTCAAAGATGATTCCATGCTCCACGACCTGGTGCCCCACGCCCACTACCGCGGCGTCGCGTCGAAATTCGAGCTGCGCAAGCCCGACGGCAGCAGCGAAGTAGTCCTGTCGGTCCCCAACTACGACTTCAACTGGCAGCGCACCTACGAATTTGTGGAACCTAAGTTCATCCCCGCTGGATCGAAACTGGTCCACACGACCTGGTATGACAACTCTGCCGACAACCCCGGCAATCCCGACCCCAGCCGTGCGGTGCCCTGGGGACTGCAGTCCTGGGACGAGATGCTCTACGGCGCGTTCAGCTACACGATTGTGGATGAGACGACCGAAGCACCCATCCTCGACAAAGAGCGTACCGAAACCGCCCAGTTTGTAGGCTTCCTCGACAAGAACATCGACGGCAAACTCAGCTGGCAGGAACTGCCCAAGCGCATCAAGAAGCGCCTGGTGCAGGGCTTCAAGGTAGTGGATGCAAACGGTGACGGCGGCCTCGATATCGACGAGATGCATGCCCTGACCCAGCGCATGAACCAGACCCGCGAGAAGCGTGAGGCGTCCGCTGCGGACGCACGCTAGCGGCACAGAACAAGCGAGAAGTTAAGTATGCAACGACCCTATGACATCATCGTCTGGGGCGCGAGCGGCTTCACCGGCCGCCTGTGTGCCCAGTATCTGCAACAGCAATATGGCCAAGGCAATCTGCGCTGGGCCATCGCCGGCCGCAACCCGGAGAAGCTCGACAGCGTCAAACCGGTTCCCGAGGTCGAAGTCCTGGAGGCGGACTCGTTCGACAAGGAGTCACTGACCGAGTTGGTGAAACAGACCAAGGTCATCCTCACCACGGTCGGGCCTTACGCCCGCTATGGCTCATTGCTGGTCGAGGTATGCGCCGAGCAGGGCACACACTACTGCGACCTGACCGGCGAGACGTACTGGCTGCGGCGTATGATCGATGCGCACCAGGAAACCGCCCAGGATAGTGGCGCGATCCTGGTCCCTATGAGTGGCTTCGACTCGATACCATCGGACCTCGGCTGTTTTGTGGTTCAGAACAATTTCATCGAAGCCCACGGCAAGCCGGCGGACGAGGTCAAGTTCCGCACCCTGAAAGCCAAAGGCGGTTTCAGCGGCGGCACGATCGACAGCATGATGGCGATGATGGAGGCGGCCAAAGAGGACCGCAGTATCTTGAAGATTCTCTCCGACCCTTACGCGCTCAACAGCCGCAGGGACGGTCTGGATGGGCCGGATTCCAACACCCCGTTCTACGACGAGGATTTCCAATCCTGGGTCGGGCCGTTTGTGATGGCACCCGTCAACACCCGAGTGGTACGGCGCAGCAACGAGCTGCTGGGTTATAGGTATGGACACGACTTCCGCTATCACGAAGGCATGCTGACCCAAGCCGGCCCGCTAGGTGCGGTGGGCGCCGGCGCCATCGCCGCCGGAATGGGCACGTTCGCCGGACTCGCCATGCTGGAGCCGACCCGCAAACTGTTGCAGCGGGTGCTGCCCAAACCCGGTGAGGGCCCCAGCGAAGATATGATCGAGAACGGCTTCTTCGAAGTGGAGCTGATGGCCAAACACAGCGACCTGCCAGGCGCTAAGCTGGGTGTAAAAGTCAGCGGCAAGGGCGACCCAGGCTACGGGTCCACGTCCAAGATGCTCGCCGAAACCGCGGCCTGCCTAGCCCAGGATGAACCGAGCGTCGGTGGCGGCTTCTGGACCAGCGCCTCAGCGTTGGGCGACAAATTGGTCGAACGGCTGAGCTCAAACGCGGATGTGAGCTTCGAACCGGTCAGTTATTGAGCTCTTCGGAAGGTCATGCGCGCACATGATCAGGCCCGCAAGAGTGAGGGACCTACCTAGAATCGCAGAGATTCACGCACAGGCTTGGCACAGCGCCTATGCGGATATCATTCCGCACAACGTCCTTGCGCAGATCACCCCGCAGGCACGGCTTCCCGTTTGGCAAAGTTGGTTCGCCGAAGCCTCATTTACCGTTGCAGTTTATGACGAAGATGGCGAGGTGCTTGGATTCACGCTGATCTGCCCGGCCCGTGATGTCGCCAGCCCCCCACCGGGCTATGGAGAACTCTCTCACTTGTATCTCGATCCCCAGATTATCGGGCGGGGGATCGGCAATCGACTATTTGAAGCGGCGGCCTCACAGCTTCAAGCTGAAGGCTACGCTGGCATGCTGCTATGGACTCTGGAAAAGAACACGCGCGCCCGAAAGTTCTACGAGGCCCGCAACATGGCGCACGACGGTGCACGCCAGGATGAGCCTGATTGGCTCGGGCCAGACATCTACGAAGTTCGCTACGTAATGCAGTTCTCCCGTCCCTAGTGCAAAAGACGCGCTCGCTCACCGCAGTATCGACCCGTTCGCCAGGAAGCAGGCACAGCCACCTTGCCTCCCGCCCCTTAACCTAGGGGGCCCTCTACCTCAAGCATCGGAAACGCGATGGACATCCTGGCTGGGTGCGCGTCCGCCCACCCGTTGCAAATAGAGGGTCGCCAGCCCGAGCAAGACACAGATTCCTGCCAGGCCTCCCAGCGCGTGGTCAAAATTGCCATAACTCTGGTACATGAAACCGATTCCCAACGGTCCCAACACACCTCCGATTTCGGCGGCGGTGAAGAACATGCCACTGGCCACACCCGCGCGCCGCTCGCCGACCTGAGGTAGATCGATCAGCACCAGAACCAGCAGCGTCATCATGCTTGAGCGCGCGATACCCTGCAGGATCAGCCCCGCGGTCAACGCAAGCGGCTCGATGTAGAGCAACAACAGGCTGGCGAACCACGCGCACAGGCACAACCCTAACAAGACCCAAGTGCGCCGCGGCGCGGTGGCATATCGGGGTATGATCAGCGAACCGGCGATCCCGACCAGGGTTGGCAAGGCCGCCCAGTAGCCCGCCGCGGTCGCACTCATGCCGCCGACGCGCAGCAGCTCCGGCAGCCAGTTGTTAAGACCATGGTTGAAAAGAAACACCCCCACGCTCATCACCAACACAACCTGCACGGAGCGACTCGCGATCAGCACCGCCATGACCTGCATGCTGGAGGACGGTTCGTCCCTCAGTGCGGGCTTGGGCGGCGCAGCGCGGCTGCGAGCGAGGAACCACCAGCCGACGCTCGCGGCACCGGTAACACCTGCCCACAGCAGAAAGAGATTGCGCCACTCACCTGCGAGCGCGGGCAGGAGTACGCTATGGGTCAGAGTCAAACAGATCACACCACCGATCGCTGGCCCGGTCATGTAGATACCCATCGCGAGACCACGCTCCGAGCTCGCAAAGACCTCGGCGACCAGTTTCGGTGCCCCGGAGGAGATGATCGGGCCGCCGAGACCAAACAACCCCACAGCGAGCAACAGCGTCCAGTAGTCGACCGCCCAGGCGCGGCCCAAAGCTGACAACACGAGCAGGCCACCACCGAGCACCAACGCGGAACGCACGCCAATCCTGTCCAACAAAGCTCCGCACGGCAGAGCAGAGAAGATATAGACCAATTGCCAGGCGCCCATCACGCTGCCCATTTGAATGTGGCTGATATGGAGGTCGTTTTCGATCTGCAGCACCAGCGGTGCGATGCTGGCGGCGATCAGCCCGAAACACGCATAGAGCAGCCACACGCCCGCGAGCAGCCACCAGCGTCCGGAGGTTGCGTGCGGCGCATTTAGATCGACCACGCTACGAGTCCGTGCTGCAGCGGTCTCTCGACGCTACCGCACAGGGCGGCATGCACTGTGACATAGTATCTAACGACAAGCTGATGAACAAAACAAACTAACACACACGATTGGCGTAGAGCTCCTCGTAATAAGGCTGTGCTTCTTCTGCCAGCGCAGCCAGTGCGTCGCTCAGCTCCGGGAGGGATCCTTCGGCACCGGCAAAACCGGTACTGCGGTGCACCGCCGCATACCAATGCGATGCCCAGACCCCGTCGGCAGAGCATCCCCCGGCGGGCCAGGACAGCATGGCCGGATCCCACGGCAGGTCCAAAACATCGCACAGCAAGCGCAACGTACGTTCTGGATCCGCGCGAATGTCGGTGCTGTCGATGACCACGGGTTCGGCATCGAACGCGCACACACGTCGATAGATTTGTGCTTGGGCCGCAAACCCGATATCCGCAAGGGTCGGATTTTCGTATCGATCCGCGAAGCTCGCCACCACCCGAGCAGGGTGTCGTATCAGGAACACGTTCTTCGCCTCGCCTAACCAAGCCAGCGACGTACCCTGTAACATGTGTTGAGTCATGTGTTTTTCGTACTGATGGGCGGCGCTACCCGTCGCACTGGTCGCCAGATCGACAACCACCTGCGCAGGATCTTTGGGCTGCGAGGCGAGTACCTCGTCGCGCATAGGGTGCGCTAGTCCGGTCCGCGCCAGATAGGCGGCGTAGAACGGTTCGTCGATCGCGCAGAAGTCTGTACGTTGGGCAAAGGCATACATCATGGCCGTGGAGATGTTGCGCGGACCGGACCACATCGCCAGTCTCATGAGGCACCATCCCGCGCCACCAATTCGGCATAGAGGTTGCGAATCCGCTGGGTCACAGGACCCAACTCGCCGTTGCCGATGATGCGCCCATCGATTTCCCCGACCGGTGTCTGTGCTCCAAAAGTCCCGGTCAGAAAAGCCTCATCAGCACTATAGGTATCGAACAGACTGTAGTTGCGCTCATACACCGGGATATCAGTGGCGCGACACAACTCGATGACCTTGCGCCGGGTGATGCCATTCATGCAGTAGTCGCCCGTCGACGTCCAGACCTCGCCGTCGCGCACGATGAAGAAGTTGCAGGCATTGGTCGTGTTCACAAAACCATGCACATCGAGCATCAGGGCTTCGTCGGCGCCGGCTTTTTCCGCGGCGATACATGCCAAGATACAGTTCAGTTTCGAGTGACTGTTCAGTTTCGGATCCTGGGTCATTGGCAGTCCTCGCAGGTGCGGGACCGTCGCCAGCCGTATCGGGCGACCGACCTGGGGTCTGGAGTGTTCCATGATGATGACAATCGTCGGACCCCGGCGCGATAGCGACGGATGCTGGAACGGACGCGACTTCACGCCGCGCGTGACCATCAGCCGGGCATGGGCATCATCCGTCATGCCGTTGGCGCGCTGGGTTTGCAGGAGCGCATCGATGAGGTTTGCGGGGGGCATTCCGATATCGAGGTCGATGGTTTTTGCAGCCGCGTACAGACGCTCGATGTGTTGTTCAAGAAAGGCCCAGCGGTTGTTGTGCAAGCGTAATCCTTCCCACACACCATCGCCCAGCATGAAACCACTGTCAAAGACGCTGACCCGCGCGGCGTTGCGTGCCACGATCTCGCCATCGACGTAAATCTTAATGTCCTCATTGCGCGCATCTTCTTCTGCGGCATGGGTGGTCACCACGTCTTCCATCTATCTCTCTTATCTTATCTCGCGATATTCCGGTTTTTTGGCGTGTGCGCTTGTCCAAGTTGCACGGGCCCCTCAAGACAAGCCCACGGTGTGCCCGGTCGGCACTCGGAGCATCGACGCTGTCGGGAAACCAAGAATAGCACCAGCGCCTGGTGCACCGCTCTCCCGCTGCGCCCCCAACACCGCTCCCCAGTCCCCCGATCCGAACTCCCTGGCTTCGAACCTGGGTCCCGCCGTACCGTTGCCCTAGCGCCGACGCCCACGGGTGCAGATGGCTTTACACAACGGCTCGGTTGATGCCAGACTCGGATTGACCAGCGTGATGGGAGACGCAAATTGGCTCAGCAGAAGGCCGACCTGCAGGTACTGCCGGTAACCAGCCCAACCCAGGATATTCTCGAGGTGATGGAGCGGGATGGCGCCGCGATCCTCAGCGACGTCATCGACCCCGATACGATCGAACGTGTGGTCGCCGAAGTACGCCCCTGGATCGACGCGACACCCATGGGGCGAGACAACTTCGCCGGTAAGCTCACCAAGCGCACCGGGGCACTGGTGGCGCGCACCGAGGCTTGTCGCGAACTGGTCGTGAATCAGAACATTGTCCGGACGGCGCAGGCGTTTCTGGGACCGTACACCGACTCGATCCTTCTGCACCTGACCCAGACCATCGAAATTTATCCAGGCTCTCGCGCACAGTCCTTTCACCGGGACCGGCAGGCTTGGGGGGATTACCTACCCGCTAGCCTGGAGCCACAGTTCAACACGATCTGGGCACTCTCGCCGTTCACCGCAGAGAATGGCGCGACCCGCTGTGTACCCGGCAGTCATCGCTGGGAACACGATCGACGGGCCGAGCCCCACGAGATTACCCACGCAGAAATGGCACCCGGTTCGGTGTTTCTATACTCCGGCAGCGTGGTCCACAGCGGTGGCGAAAACCGCAGCGATGCGGCGCGCCTGGGCCTGAACATCACCTATACCCTGAATTGGCTGCGCACAGAAGAAAATCAATATCTCTCCTGTCCACCAGAGATCGCGAAAGATCTGGACCCTCACCTGCAGGAACTCCTGGGCTACACCCAGGGCGCCTACGCGATGGGGTACTACTCTGATCCGCAAGGCAGGCCTGACTTCTCGGACATCATTCCGCCGGAATTTGCGCTGGGACGACGCCCACGCAAGCACAAAGGCCTACCGTCCGAGCTCGCCAAGCCCGTGTAGACCTTAGCCTACGGGGCGAACCCGCGGGGATTGATACCCTCACGGGTTCGAAGGACAGCGCTCAGCCGCGATCCCCGGGACGTTCGTTCACTTCGGCCACATCGATGCTGCCTTCGTTGACGTGGAAGCTGGTCAGCCGCGGATGGTTGACCTTGTTCACCAGGTCATTCGCTACGTCGGCGACACAGGCCTCTACTTCCCGGTGGGAGCGGATCTGGCTGTAGGTCGGGCAGTAACGCCGCGCGGTGCGCATGATGTCCTGGTGCACCCGCTCTATCCCGCTGAAACTACGCAACTCGCTCTCGGCGTAGGTGATCGCGTACTCGTCACCGGCCATTGCCGCTGGTGCGACCGCCAGGCCACCACCGATCACCACGGCGGCGATTGAACGTTTGACGAGGCGCCCGAAGGACCCCAGCTCCGATCCTTGTTCAAATGCGCCCGTGCTGTGGCCGAACTGCTCATCTCTTCTCACAAACTGGTTCACTGGCTTCTCCTGCCGTTAAGTGTGTCACTCCGGCTCGCGCTCAAAAAGAACAGCTCGCTGGATATAAAAGTTGTCGCAATCCCACCCGCCTTCGGTCTGTAAATTATTGCCAGGGCGGCATTCATTTCTGTGCAGATCACTCTCTCTGTGCAGATCACTCTCTCTGTGCAGATCTGTTTCGTGTGGTGACCACGTTCACTTTGGCGACCAGACCCTCTGGAGACTGGCCTTTGTGGAGACTGCTCTTTGTGGAGACCGCTCTTTGTGGAGACCGCTCTCCGTGGACACCAACTACCCTGCACCAGGGCGCTGGGATTCGACCCAAAGCCCCACCAATTTATTCAAGGTGCGTGCAGCCAGCCAGGCGCAATCTCTGGTGTTCGTGTCAGCAAATCGCTCTTGGCGTGCTTCAGCTTGGGCTTATTTATACAGATGCAGTAGTGGGGTAAAGGGTCGCAAACAGGCAGAAAATTTCTGTCGGCACCCCTCAATGTTTGCGCCGCACCACCAGTGGCTTGCGCGTCGATACCTGCCGATAACGAGAAGACAGCAAGCGCGCGACGCGGTGTTGGAGCTTGAGCCCCAACGGTAGCTGAGAGCCGCGCGTGCCGAACGGCTGTCCCCCGGCACGCAGTAGTGCGGCGGTCCAGTTGTTGCACGTATATAAGAGGCTATAGCGGCGATCGTGGGCGAGATAGAACTGCCCACCAACGTGAGAGTTGCCACCTAGACCGACCGCTTCTCCATCGCGCACGACCAGCGCGGAACGCACATAGGCGAGGAGATCCGCCATCTCGTTCGATCGCAGCTTAAACCCGTATAGGGACGCCTGCGCGCGGGTCTGCGGCGCCTCGGAGAGACTCGTCAGCGCCCGTGCATTGATCGCCGCCTGAGTCGGCAAGAACAGCGCGCGCAAGGTCATGCGCAGGGTTTTGCGCGACGCCTGATAGTAGGCGGCATCTCCCCAGCTCAGCATGACATAGCGCCCAGCCGGCAGTTGAGCTTCGGGCAGCGGCAGCTGCCCATGGGTATCGTCTGTGCGCAGGACAAGATTGGTGTGTTTTCCCTCCACAGCCAACCAAAGATTGTAGGGGTTCGTCTCGCCATCCGCCCAAGCGGTGGGTACTGCGCCGGTGGCCAGCAGGCACAGTAGCGCGCAGGATCTAAACGTATACCGCACTTTTTTCTCCACAAGTTAACTCACAACAAAACGTTCGCGCAGCTGCGGCGGCAGGATCGGACACAGACTCCGCGGGGCTTCGAACAGCCGCCGTCGATAGCGCGCCACCTGGTCATAGACCGCATCGCGCAACCACCGCGGCACCCAATCGAGCAGCGTGGCTGCCAGGCGCCAGTAGCCGCCGCTGGCCTGCAGCAGGGCTAAGAGCGCATCACTTTTAGCCAGCGCGCCCGCATCCGTGACCAAGCGCCAACTCAGGACGCTATCCACATCGACGCCCGCTTCGTTCTGCATCGCAGAGAATCGCAGGCGCGTGTCCTTGACTTCACGCAGCGCAAACTTGATCGCGCCGTGGCACAGCCCGCATTCACCGTCGTAGTGCAAAACCGACGGCCCCAGTGCGCGGGCCTTAATCCACCGCGGATCGAAGGTGAGCAAATGAAAGAGCAGCATGCCGATGGTCAGATCGGGGAACGACAGCAACAGTAGAAAGCCGAACTGCACGATCAACATCGCCAGCCACAACGCGAAGCGCAGGCGACCAAACAAGAACAGGGGCGCAAACAACAGCTCGACATAAAGAATGAACCAGGTGATGCCGCGCAGGATGTCATCGGGGAGACTCAGGAACAGCTCGCGCAGCCACCAGTCTCGTGCCAGCGGATTGTCCAATACCAGAGCGAGGGTCTCTCCACTCACCCAACCCGGCGATAGCAACTTGGTATACCCGCTGTAGGTATAGGAAACGGCCAGCACCACACTCGCTGCCACAAACAGGTGCGTCGGTAGCCGCCAGGTCAGCGTCGCCGTCGCATCCGCGCGACGGTCGACCGGTGGCACAAACAAATGCAACAGGAGCATGAACCCCACATAAGGAAGCGCGGGATTTGCGATCAGCGGATTGCGGGTAAACAAACTGATTAACACAAATAACATCCAGCCCGCGGCCATCCGCCCGCCGCGGTCAAGTGCCAGACACACCGCCGCGATCGCGGCCGAGAGCAGCACCCCGGTGACAAACACAGGTGTATCCACCCAGGCGAACAGTGTTGGCAGAACGCCGCTCAAGGGACTAAGCGCCTTGTCCGAGAGCATGCCCGCATGGGAAAAGAGCTCCGCGCCAAACAGGCTCAGATAGGCGAAGTGCACAAACAGGTAGGCGGCGAACAGCACTCTGAATACCGCGTATTGGGTGTGGGTGATCTGGGTGAACATATGAAGCCTCCTCAAAGCGCTACAACGGACGGGGCAGGCCCGCAAGAGATCGCAAAGCGGGTCGGATAGTCGATCTGCTGCTGGCGGGTGCGGATATCGATGCGATAGCGCTCGCTCGACGGCAGACCAATCTCCTGGGCGATGCCCGCGTCGCAGAATCCGAACAACACGGCACTTTCGAACATCGCGGCCGTACGCTCATCGCCGCTCAACACCGGCCCATAGGAGAGCACTGCCCCATAGGCGTTGCGACGGTTGTATGGCCCCGCCACCCGCTTGTTGATCGCGGGGGTCAACCGCACCGTCCGAGCGGCATCGCTCCCAGCCGCAGCGGTCACAAAAAACTCGGGGGAATAGGTCTCGTACCCGTTCTGGGTGGTGAACACCTTAGGTGCGGGCGAGACGTGTAACGCAACCCCCAGGCCCTTGAGCGCCGGTAGGGCCAGCACATCGCCAACCATCTGCAGACACCCCAGACCGATCAAGAGAGCGGATTGCCACCCTATCTGGCGCTTGTTCATAACTAGTTCCTCACTTGGTGAATGTATCTTTGGCAGGTCTGCGAGGCTCAGACTTCACGCACCGGGCGACCCAGCAACAAGCAGCCCAGGCGGTTTTCGTCGGGGAATCCGCAGAGCGGCACATCGCCGCGGGGATTGTGGAGCGTGCCGAACAAGGCGTCCCACAGCGGGAGATCGGAGAAGTTGCAGGTGTGCCGCCCGCGTTCATGGTGTACTCGATGCATCTCCGGGCGCTGAAAGAACCAGCCGAGCCAGCGCGGCGTTCGTATGTTCCAGTGATAGAACAGTTCGGCCAGACCCGTGATCAGAACCGTGAGGGCAGTGGCCTGCGCATCCAGGCCGAGCAGCCCGGTGAGCAGAGCGCTGGTCAAAATGCCGTTCAATACCAGTTCTATCGGGTGTTTGTAGAAGCTGGTGATAATCTCTATGCGCGCGGGAGAATGGTGCAGCCGGTGCACGTAACGCCACAACGGGCTAACGCGATGGCGAGCGCGATGCCACCAGTAATACACAAAGGTGATCAACAAGTAGCCAACCCCCACACCCGTGGCAAGCCCACCGCTCCAGGCCATGGGATGCGCAAACCAGTGCTCCCAGGTCAGCGCACCCAGAAAGGCCGTCGCGGCCTGGGCACCGTTCAATAGTGCCGCGCGCAACACCCAGGGCAGGTGTAAGGGACGGCGAAACGCGGGCGCCCACCACTCCACCAGCCACATCAGTGCCGCAGCCGCGAGCACCAGCAGGGGTACGTTCAGATTCTCCATCGTTATTGCCATCAGCGAGATTGCAGTGCAGCTTAGGAAGGTCTCTCGCGCGGCGAAACCAAAGTCGGCAAAGTCGCTCTGACTAGGGGTGTAGGGTCGCGCATAGCGATACTTCTGTGGACCGACCGCCCCGGCTATCCGCTGGATACGCACCAACCGATCGGATTTGAGGTTAGTCGTGGCGCGCAATCCAACGCGGAACGCCGACCGTATCGTTCGAAAAAAGCACTCGATTCGAGTTCTTTAACCGCTTGCGAAAACTGTTTCTATGAAGCGGCTCGCAATTCACTACCCGCCCAATTAACGTCGCAGATACAGGCGGTAACCCCCCCTAAGAAGTCGAACATCGGCCCAAGGACTTGTCGATATCGTCCACAGATGTTGCCGCCCTATTTGGCGCGCGATCGCCAAATAGACAACGCGATAACCAAGACAAAACAACGACAATACGCAAACGCGCGCCATTCAAAACGCGCAAGCTTGGGAGACAACATAATGAGATTGAACCCTAATGCCGTCCGCAAACGCGGGCCGGTATTCTCTAACACATCCGCCGTTCGCGTCTTTGCAGGCCTGATCTGCGCGCTCGGGCTGGCTGCTCCCGCAGCCGCAAACCCCGATCGCTGGTCGATGCAGAGTTCGCAACCGCTCCCTCAGAGTCTGAACCAACTGCGCCTGGACAACCCCGTCGGCGCCTTCAATCCGCAGCTTCGCCAAGTACTCGCGCGCGAGTTGCAGGCTGTCAGTGGCGCCCAGCGCGTGGTAGTGCAACTGAGCAGCCCAGCCACCGCCGCAATCGACGGTGAGATCAGCGGTGCGCGCAGTGCCCACAAGAACCAACTACTGGCCGAGCAGGCCGACTTTATCCAGCGCAGCCAGGGCACCGATACGAACATACGGGTCCTCGGCCAGGTGCAACACGTACTGAACGCGGTGTTCCTGGAGGTACCGGCGAGCGCGCTGGAATCCCTCGCGCTCGACGCGCAGGTCACTCGTATCGCACCGATCGGCGACTACCAAATGGACCTGAGTGAAACCGTGCCCTATATCGGTGCCAGCAAAGTGCAGGCGAAAGGCCTTGACGGCGAAGGCGTCACGGTCGCGGTGCTCGACAGCGGGATCGATTATACCCACGCTGATCTGGGTGGCTCCGGCGATCCGGCCGACTACACCAACAACGATGGCACGATCATCGAGCCCGGTACTTTTCCCACCGCCAAAGTAGTTGGCGGTTTCGACTTTGTCGGCAATGTCTGGCCGTTTGGCCCGGAGATGTTCGACCCTGACCCACTGGATGACCTGGCCGACGTGCCGGGTTCTTTCGCGGGCCACGGCACCCATGTGGCCGACATTATCGCTGGCCGCAACGGCGTAGCCCCCGGGGCCTCCCTGTACGCCGTGAAGGTTTGCGCTTCGGTATCCTCTGCGTGCAGCGGTCTCGCGTTGATCCTCGGCATGGAGTTTGCCGTCGACCCCAACGGTGACGGCGATACCAGCGACCACGTGGATATCATTAACATGTCCCTCGGCGGCACTTACGGCCAGGCATTCGACGATGACCTCTCCCTGTCCGTGGACAACGCCTCCGCCATCGGTGTACTGACCGTTGCCGCAGCGGGGAACTGCGGCGACCGTCCGTACTGCACCGGTACGCCGGCCGCAGCGCCGACCGCGCTCTCCGTCGCCCAGACCAACGTCCCTTCCGCCTCCCAGGCGTTCATGGAAGTGGTCGAGCCGGCTGTGGCCGCGGGTGAGTATCCGGGCGTGCGCTACTCCTGGAGCGCCGAACCCGCCAGCCGCATTGAGGCCCTTGTTCAATATGGCGATCTGGACAACACCAATCTCGACGGCTGTGCACCTTTTGCCAACGACCTCAGCGGCCTGATTGTCGCGGTCGACCGTGGCGGGTGCTTCTTCAGCGACAAAGTCCGCAACATCCAGGATGCCGGCGGCATCGCCGGGATTGTGATGCTTGTCGCGCCCGGCAGCCCGTTTGACGGCGCCTTCGGTGGCGGCACACCGATCACGATTCCGGGCTATAACATCGATCAGGCAACCGGCGACATCCTGCGTTTTAGCAGCGCCACGGTTGCGTTCGGACCTGAACTGGTGGCCAGCCTCGCGGGAGTGACCGTCGGCAGCACCGCGCGCGGTCCGGGTATGTCCTTCAACACCCTGAAGCCTGAAATCGGCGCGCCCGGGGCATCGATTTCAGCCGCGGTCGGGACCGGCACGGGCACCGAAGGATTTGGTGGTACATCCGGCGCCAGCCCGATGGTTGCGGGCGCCGCTGCACTATTGACCCAGTCCTGCCGTAAAGGCAAAAAGTCTTATCACCCCTACTGGATCGACGACGATGATGAGGATGACTACTTCTGGAAACGCTGGGGTTATGGCAAGAAGAGCGACTGTTCCCCGCTGAAGATCAAGTCGCAGCTGGTCAATGCCGGCGAGCGCGACATCATCAGCGATACCACCGGGGCGCTGGCGGAAGTGTCTCGCATCGGCGGCGGTGAAGTACGCGTTGATCGAGCCCGCAAGAACGGTTTTTGGGTCTATTCGCCCAATGACGATCAGCCGGTACTCGGCCTCGGCCATGTGGATGTGAACGCCAAAACCCGGCTGAAGCGCCGCGTGACCCTGGTGAACGACAGCAAACACTTCCGATTCATCAAGATCGCCCCCAGCTTCCGCGGCGAAGAAGTCAGCGTGAAGAATCGACGCTTCCGCTCAGTCGCCAAATCCGGTCCAATAAAGATATCGGTGTCGCCAGCCTTTGCGTTCCTGCCACCTTATAGCTCCCAGAGCGTCAAGGTGAGGTTTGTGATCGATCCCGACGGCCTGGCGGGCAATCCGATGAGTTCCGGCATCGACGGCAATAATCCAGCGGCTCTGACCGCAGCTGAACATGACGGTCATCTGTTGTTCGAAGGCTGGGGTGGAGAATCCGCGTCCATGCCGTGGCATGTCATTCCACGCAAAGCCGCCGAAGTGACGGCAGACCGGCAGAATCTGGTCGGCGATAGCTTCGTGGAAGACGTGGCCCTGAACAACACCGGTGCGGGCGATGCCCAGATCGACAGCTTCGCGATCATCGGCTTGAGCGATCAGCTGCCCCGCGGTGCCAAGGGGGCTCAGTCCCCAACCCCGGACATCCGAGCCCTGGGTGTGAATACCATCCCAGTCCCTGCGGGGGTGTGCTCCGCCAGCGATTCGTTTGTCTGGCAGTTCGCGATCAGTACCTGGGAACGTCAAACCCATCTGTTGCCGGTCAGCCATTTGATCTTCCTGGACATCGACCAGGACGGCCTGGATGACTACCTGGTGCTGAACCGAGACCTGTCCGGTCCTACGACCCTCGACGATGGGCGCCAGTTGAGCTGGGTGGCAGATCTGTCGACGGGGGCGCTGGATGCCTTTTTCTTCGCGGCCCATGCGACCAACACCGGCAACACGGTGTTGACCGCCTGTGCGGAGCAATTCGGGTTGTCCCCGGCTGACTTCTTTGTCACCAACGTCAATGTCTTCGCCCTGGCACAGGACTTCTTTTTCGGTGGTCCGAGCGACGCCCTGGGTGGGATCACGATCTCCCCGCTGGGTGAGCAGTACCTCGGTCTGACCGCGGACATCCCGGGCAACTCCCCGGGCGTGGTCAGCGTGGCGGACTTCGGACCCGGCTTCGGCAATACGCCGGAAAGCGGGCTGATGCTGATGACCGATGGCGATCGCGGTGCTGGCAATCATGGCGGTGCCACCGAGAGCACAGAAGCCGTGCTGTTGCTGGCCCCGGGAGTCGTTCCCCCAGCACCCCTGCCCTGATCTGAAGGGCCGCTGCTCGTCGCGCGAACATCGTGCGGCGAGCATGATGAAATCAAGCCCCAGGTTGTCTATGGCGCCGGGGCTTTTGCTTGGCAAGGCGGCAGAGCGACGCAATTAGCAAACGCGGGGATCGCACATGCGCTGGGGAGGCTCGGATATCACTGTCTTATGCTGTTTGTGGGTGGCCTCGCTTCGCTGCACGCGACGCACCGATGCCCTAGGCACAATCCAGCGCCACCGAGCGGCCCGCGCCCATCCAAATCATTCCTGAGCCACTGCGGGAGCTGCGTTTGGTTCCCGCTCATCGCCGCCGCCCCAGCCACAAGGTGCCCGAACTCAAGCAACGGCCACACCGAGCGCTGTTGATCCCGAGTCCTCTCGACCCTGGTCACACCTCCCGATCAGGCATCGAGCTGGTTCAGCTCAGGACGCAGGAAGTTCTTTGTTCCAGGGCGAATCCGCCACGTTCTCGCAGAGCATATAGTCGCCCTTGTTGTCCGCGCGAAAATCCAGGCGCTGCCCTTCGACCTCAAAGATGACCTGGTAACCCGGTATCTCCTGGGAGATGGCGACCGATGTCCCATCCCCAAAACCGTGGCCACACGCAAATCCGGTGTCCGGCCAGACCACCTCCTGGGCACTGCGCAGCAGCAAGGCCGTAGAGTAACCATGTTCGCGTTGCAAATCCTGGCGAATCCGGCCCACCAGCAGTTCCTTGGGATCGAGCGTCTCCACTCTGGTCCCATCCCCTTCATCCGGATCCGCTGGAAAGTCCTGATCGTCGGTGACAGCCGCATCCTCAACCTGCTGCTCGCCAGCCGGGGGGGCTTCGACGCAACCGCCCAGCGACAGCGCGAAGAGCGCAGCCAGCGCGAATCCGACAACCTGAATTTTCATCTTGAGTCTCTTTACTGCTTGCGAGGCCACGACCCTGGCAAATTGGTCCACTCCTTGCAAGCGCCATGTCCACGCACCGCGAGCACCACCTTTCAACGCCGCATCGGCATGGCCGCAGCCGGGAAAACGAGAAAATCAGCGCCAACGCGTTTGAACAATGGGCTTCTACTGCCAATTACATCTTTGATATAGTTAACTATCACTATAATCGACGATCATCCCGGGCGAGAGAGGAGAGCAATTATGGAACACGATCTGATGATATCGGGCGGCACCGTGGTCGATGGCAGCGGCGCTGCCAGCATCAAAGCGGATGTGGCGGTCAAAGACGGACGGATCAGCCGTATCGGCGATCTCAGCGGCGACACAGCCGCGGAAACCATCGACGCCACCAACAAGGTGGTCACTCCGGGCTTCGTCGATCTGCACACCCATCTGGATGCCCAGATCGGTTGGGATCCGATGATGACCTCGACCTCTTATCACGGCGTCACCACCGCCCTGATCGGCAACTGCGGGGTGACATTTGCGCCGTGCGGACCGAAGAACCGTCGTTATCTGGCGGAACTGATGGAAGCGGTTGAGGACATCGCCGCCGATGCCATCATGGACGGCCTGCCTTGGGACTGGACCACCTACGGTGAATACCTTGATTCGGTGCAGGCACTGAATCCGGCGCTCAACATCGTCGGCCTGGTCGGTCACTCCTCGGTGCGTTACGAGGCGATGGGCGACCGTTCGATGGATGAAGGGGAGCAGCCGGATGACCGCGAGCTCGAGTACATCACCAAAATGGTGCGCGAGTCGATGGAAGCGGGTGCGGTGGGTTTCTCCACCTCACGCTTTCTGCAGCACACGGTGCCCGATGGTCGCTGCACCCCCGGAACCTGGGCGGATCTGCGCGAAACCAAAGCCATACAGGAAGCCGTGGTGGCTGGCGGCGGTCGCGGCGCCATCTTCCAGTCGGCGAACGACATGGCGACCCGCTATGAAACTGAGCTGCAGATGTTCCGCGACGGCATGGATCTGGGATGCCAGGTGCTGTTCTCCGGCGGCACGGGCGGCCAGGGTGATGGCGGTGTAGGCCGCTGGAGCGAGTTCCTCGACGCCGGCAATCAGGACGGAAAACGCATCGCGAGCATCTGCCACACGCGTCCGAGCGGTGCATTCTTCGGTCTGGCACAACTCTCCCCCTTCACCCGCAAGTCACCCGCATGGCGCGAACTGATGGCGTTGCCCACCATCGCAGATCGCGTTGCGGCCATGAAGAACGAGAAGCTGCGCGGCAAGCTCATAGCCGAAGGCATCGAGGCGGGCGACATGAAAGCGTTGGCCGGCATGTTACACCCGTTCGGCAACGACGAGCACCCGAATCTGGATTTCGACCGGCAGAACAGCCTTGCACAGCTGGCGGAAGCCGAAGGCAAAGATCCGGTGGAAGTTTACGTCGATCGCCTGATCGCCTCCGAAGGTCGCGAGTTCTTCAATATGTGGATGTTCGGCGGCAACTTGGAGAACCAGTGGAACTACATGCGTCTGCCGCACGTGGTGCCGATGCTGGGTGATGCCGGGGCACACGTGGGTTTCTTCACCGACACCGACTCTCCGACCGTCCTCTTGAGCGAATTGACCCGCAAGCAGGGGGTCTACAGCCTGGAAGAGGCGGTACACCGTATCTCCGGCAAGTCCGCTGAGATCATCGGCCTGAAGGAGCGCGGCGTATTGCGCGAAGGCTGGCATGCTGATATCAACGTGATCGACTACGAGAACCTGAGCACCCACCACGCCGAGTACGTGAACGATTTTCCCCACGGCGGCGGTCGTTTCATCGTCAAGAGCACGGGGTACGATGCCACCATCGTGGCCGGTGACGTGGTCGTGCGCAATTGTGAGCACACCGGCAATCGTCCGGGTGAGGTGATTCGCGACTTCCATCGCGGTTGATCTGCCGGGCGGGGCAACGCGACAATGCGACGGGGCGATGCACTATCGCATCGCCCACGCTGCTCGGGTGTGCTTCAGTCGCGCTCGCCGTGATCGATGAATTGTGGCGGCGGTGAGAACTTACCCCAAATCTCCATCTCTTCGTAGACATCCTCTTCCATCTGCTTGCGCTGCAAATTGTCGAGGTGGGGTTCCACATCCTGTCCATTGAGAAACGCACTGCACGCCTTGTTGATCGCAGCAATCGATTGCTGCACCCGGCTCGTATCATCGTCGCTGGCAAGTGTCTCCCAGTTGACCGACTCGTTGATGAAGTCGGTTTCACGGAAAATCTCTAGAACAAATTTTTTGGCGTCCATATGACGGGACCGTGCCTGTGGTTGGCGTGGCCGAATAAGATACCGAAAACTGCTGAGGTACGCACCTACCCTGCTCGTGTTCAGCGCTTATTGCTCTCATCCCAGAGCTTTGGCTCCCAAAGCTCGATTTTGTTGCCCTGGGGGTCCAAGAGATGCACAAAGACACCGTTCTCGTGGTACTCGGGTTCGTCCAGCAACTCGACACCGTTGCGTTCAAGTTTGACCAGCAGGGCGTGCATGTCGTCCACCCGATAATTGATCATGAAGCGCGCGCCGCTGGGCGCAAACCAGTCGCTGTCAGCAGCCCCGACATGCCAGACCGTGGCGCCACCGTCTTCTGCGGTGTCCCCGGACCACTCGAGCACCCCACCACCCCAGGCCTCCAGGGCAATCCCCAAATTCTTCTCGTACCATGCGGCGAGGGCCGCGTGATCCTCGTCGGCCAGGAAGAACACGCCTCCAATACCGGTCACCCTGCCTTTGTCTGCACTGGCGTCGTCTTGTGCCATGACCATCACTCCACCCAGGATAAGAAACCCACACCATAACAAACGATATCTGCGCGCCACCATAGTCACCCGTTGGTAAATTGTACGGATTGTTTGTAACCCGCAGCCTGAGCGTTAGACAAGTGCCTACGGACACACCCGACGTCGGCGTTACGAACGTTATGCCAACTTCAGGTCGGCTCCGCTTCCATGGCCGCGCGACGCTCGGCGAGATCGCGCTGGATCACCGCCACCCGGGCGGAGCTGAGGTTGTAGCGGCTGATCAGATAAGCCGGCACCACAATGAACAGATTGACGATCACCGCATCCGCAATCGCTAAGCGGAAAATGACATCTTCGCCAACCTCGGTGGCCGCGGAACCCGGCTGCAAGCCGATGAAGTGGTCGACCAGCAGCCCTCCCACCACCACGCCGACACTGCCGATGGCTTTGGTCGCCAACGCGATGCCCGAAGCGAATACCCCTTCTTGGCGCTGCCCGGTCTGCAGCTCCTGCTCATCGACCAGATCGGCCATCATCGACAACAGCGCGATCACGCCCAGCACCTGGATGAACGCCTGAGTGGCGGTCAAGGTCGCCAACAAGGGCAGAAACCACGTGCTGTCGTTATCCGGGAAGTACCCGCCGAGACGCGCCGATACAACCACGAGGCTCAGTATCATCTGCGTCAGCAAGCCGAAACAGAGAATATGCTGCTTCTGAAAGTACGGCTGTATTCTGGGGGCGAGGAGAAAGCCCAGCACGGGCCCGATGATGCCGAACAGCCCGAGAAAACTGAGTTGCTCGCCGGCGAGCTTCCAGAAATAGGTATTCACCAACATGTCGAACACCGCGAGCGTTGAGACGATACCGAAGTAGACCAGCATCGCGGCAAGAAGCAGTCGATAATTGCGGTTTTTAAGGGCGGCAATCACTTCCGCAAACATCTGGGCAATGCCCGGTCGAGAAGCCTCCACCGGCTGCAGCAGATAGGGGATCTCGCGGCGGGTGAAGTGTGTCGTCAGCAGGCACCAGACCGTCATGAGACTGCCCACCAGGAATGCAAACAGTGGATAGAAATCCGGATTCAACTGCCCCTGCGGGTACGCATCGCTGGCCGGGAAGACAAACCGGAAGACCAACATGCCGAACAAGCCGCCAAAGATATTAGCCACCAGCGGTCGATACGCCGCTAGGGAGGTTCGATCTTCGTACCGGACCGCCAGCTCCGGTAACAGCGCACTCCACGGAACGCTGAAGACCGTAAACGTGAGTCGGGTCAAGATCAGAAAGCACGCCATCCAGGCGATAAGCCACCCTTCGCTCAGTCCCGCAGGGGGTAGAAAGAGGAGGCAGATAAACACACCCAGCGGTATCGCTGCCGCATACATGAACGGGTGCCTGCGCCCTAGCCGGGAACGAAACCGGTCCGAATAAGCGCCGATCAAAGGATCCGATATCGCATCGAGAAACAAGGCAACACCCGCAGCAATCGATACCGCGGTGGCACTTACGCCGAGGATCTGATTGTAGTAGAGCAGCAGGAACACGCCGATCGCGAAGTTCATGTGGCTGCCGGGCATCTCCCCCCAAGCGTAAAGAAATTTCGTGAGCGCCCTCAGTGGACCCGAGCGTTCCCGCTCCCGACGATAGGCGCGTGCGCGATCCGGTCCGACCCCGGGCGCGTCAGAAGATCCGCCGCTCAAGACGAGCGGTCCGATCCGGGGACCGCTGCGAGCGCCAGGCGATTCTGTACCCGCTGCAAGGAGTATCGCAGCGGTGCTTCCAGCAGCGCACGGGCGTGGCCCTGCCCCACCATATCGAGAATCGCTGCGCGAGCGTCATCCGATTGCGCGCGAAAGTAGCTTTGCGCGCGTTGCGCGAGCCAGACGCCGTGCAGATTTGCCCGGCATTCGTGCACCACCCCATCCAGCTCCACCTGTTCAACCGGCAGGGTGGGCTGATCGTGGTCTGCATCGATCACATGGCCGGGCTCTGGCGCCAACCGTTCCATCGCCTGATCGAAGGCAAAGCAGCTCAACACCAACGCTTCGCCAAACTCGGCGGCGATGAAATTGAGAATGTCCAGCGAGGTCTGCGGCACCAGATCGTCGGCTGGATACGCGACCGGCACCGAGAAAAACTCCGGCGAGACCACTTCCGGCACGAGCATGTGCTCCACCCAACGAAAGGTCCGCGGGGCATGATCCTGCATTGTACGCAGGCCGGCGGGGTCGCGACCCAGGTGGGCGTGCATAGCCCCCATCACCGCATAGTCCGCTGCAGATGGGTGCCCACCCAAAAAATATGGATGCTCGATGAGGCGCCGCTCGAACAGGGCGAGCAACGCCCGGTACTGCTCGTCCAACATCGCCCGCGCCTGCGGGGTGCTCGCAGGCAACCCATAGCTGCGCATGCGCTGCGCGATCAAGTTCCCGTATTTGTCCAGTTCGGCATCATCTCCCTGGGGCTTAAACGAGCGCCCAAAGTCCATCTTCACAAAGAAGTCGTTGTCTTCGAACAGCCAGCGATGCATCCAGGCCAGCCGGACCAGACCTTCGCTGCCAAACAACTCCAGCAGGTGTACAAAGATGCGCTGCCGCGGCGTGTCGGGAAAGGCCGGCAGTTGGGGAAAGCGCGGTTCCAGAAAGTCTACAATCTCGACACTGTCCTGAATCACCTCGCCCTGCGGAGCGAGCAGCTGAGGGATACGATGGCTACCGGAACTCGGCCGCACTTTGTTGCGAAACAGCGGATCGCTGGGTAGCCGCTCCTCGAAAGCAATGCCTTTCTTGCGCAGATACGCACGCACTTTGGCGGTGTAGTACGACGCATACGAGCCGTACAGCGTATAGATCTCAGACACACATCCCCCCTTCCCAATCCAAACGTCGTAAGGCACCGTCTCTCCCCGTATGAAGTGCCGGCCGCCATCTTGTTTATTGCGCAACAGGCTGCTAGGAGCCTGTTGGAGAACTATTTTGAGGCTCAGCGCACCAGAGCTGCGTTTCCGCAAGGCGCTCGCTGCCGCGCAGGTCAGGTACCTTCGCAAAGCGGGCAACGCGGCTGAAACGCAGCTCTGACGCGCCCTGTGGGTCAAACGCTCCGATCCTTGGTCCGCGTTGCGCCTCTTGCCCCGCGTTGGCCTCTTGCAAAGGTACCCGACCTGTGCCGCGAGACGCGCCTTGCCCAAGAATCGGAGCGTTTGACTGAGTCCTAAATAGTTTTTCAGCAGGCTCCTAGTGTCTCGCCAGAGTTAGCGAAGCGCAAATGTCTGCGACGGTACTGGCGTGTCGAAGGCGTCAGCCCGCGCAGCCCAGAGTCTACACGGTACATGCCTTAACAAGTTGTGTAATCTAGCGCTCTCATGGCACAACCTCAGCGCACCATGCCCTGCGAAACGGGGACTACACCCAGCACCCGACGTGCCGCAGATGACCCGCCGTATCGAGGATGATGGCTGGGACGGCGTTATGGTTTTCGATTCGCAGAACCTGCTGATGGATCCGTACGAGGCCTTGACGTTATCAAACACGTCGACACAGGTGCTCGATCTCGGCATCGGGGTCAGCAAAACCGCGACGCGTCATCCCGCGGTCACCGCCGCCGCCCTGATCTCGCTCCACCAGGCCTCGAGTAGCCGGGCCGTGATCAGCATCGGCCGCGGCAACTCGGCACTGTTAAATATCGGTGCCGGACCAGCGCGGATGGGTGTTCACTCGCCACGTTTCTCTAGAATTAATGCTTCAACGCCAAAACGCGCCAGGAGCGCAGCGGTGAGCCCGATAGGTCCGGAACCGATGATACCTACCGGGATGGATAGATACATGGGTCACTCTAGAGGGCAAGCGGCGCGGGTAGATAGACAATTTTGATCACTAAATTAAGCCTAACTCGACCACGCGCACTAATGCACTGGAACGAAAAGCAACGACTCCATCGATCGGTTGCCGAGCTTTACACCAAGCTATCGCCAGGCCTCAGTCATTGCCCGACAAGGGCGCAAAAAACGCAAGTATGCGATCCGATGGCAACGTCAGTCCGAGCTGCACCACCCATGGATTGGGATCGATAGAGCCGGTAACAAACGTGCCGGACAGCGTCATGAAGCCATATTTGCCGTAGGGGATCTGGAAATCAAGACTGTACTGATAGGTATCGTCAGAGGAGACAAAACGCGGCTCGCCATTCTCCGAGATCACCAGACGCTCGATCTCGTCCCCCAACATCACCGACCCAAGCCCTGGAAAGTCGACCAGCGCAGGGCTGTCCATCACCCCTTCGAAGTACTGCAAAGAAAATTCATAGGGTCGATTGTCTTTGTAGTCACCGGTGGGAATGGTTGGGCCGGAAAAGCCTAGATTGTAAGAAAGTCCCCAGCCGTTACGGTCGTTGATGTTCTGAAACTCCTGGTCGGTGATGATCTCGTTGACGTACTCAAGGTTGATCGACTGGCGGGTCTCTTTGCCGACGGCGAGAAGCGGTATCCCGAACTGGATAGAAACACCCACTTCGCCGCTGCCCAGCAGCGTTGATGCGGACGGTTGATCCGAACTGCCGAAGGCAAAGCCGACGCGAATGTCCTTATCCAGACAACGGAACCAGTTGCCGAGCTTACCGTCGCCCTGAATGGCTGACGTTAATTTCTTGCCACCTCCCTTCGCAAACCAATGACTGACGCCACACAGATCATCGTCGAGGCCCAAACGCCAGGCCCATCGGTTGCGATACCCCAGTTCCAGATAGCTCGACACCGTGGTGTCTTCGGTCAGAATAAAATCGGTACTCTGGCCGGTCTGTAGCACGCCCTCCAACCCCGGCGGCGGCCAGGTTTCAAACATCCCTATTTCCGCAGCGGTCAGGCGACGCAGGGCAAAAGGCGAACTGGAAGTTGCACCCAAAGTGACAAAGAAGTGCTTATGGAGAAAGTCTGCCTCAAAGATCTCGCGCTTCACATCTTTCTTGCACTCTTCGCTATTGCCTTCTTCCGCGTTGCAGGAGGCTTCGGCAGCCTGCTCTACCAGCGCGTTGCCTTGCCCGTCACCCTTGCCGTCATCATCGCCGCCACCTTGTCCGTCACCCTTGCCGTCGTCACCGCTTCCACCTCCGGCGTTTCCGGCCTGCACCTCACCTGAAGCTGAGGGTGTGATCCCATACCGATCGAGGATCTCCACCGCGATCTTCTCCGCACCCGTTTGCGGTACAGCCGCAGCGTTCGTTGTCGCTGTGGTTGCGGTTATCTTGCGGGAGCCTTCGAAGGCATGTTTGTGCAGCATTGCGTTCAAGGCGTTATACGCGCCGATATCCCCTCGGGCGGCCGCGTCGTGCATATTGTTAAGCAGCACCGAGAGAATCTCCTGATGCGCACGCTCGCACTCCGGACAATCGTCCTGCGCGACTACGATTGGCGTCAGTATTACCCCAAGCAATACAACCATTAGTCGCAGCGTCATAACGATGTCCATAGCAAATTGTGTCAGGGTTAACTGTCGCTAGGCGCCGCGATCTCGCACCTCGAATAGGAGTTGCGTGAAGTCAGGGAGCCGGCTGCAACAGGAAGAGCGGTAATGGCTGGCCTGAATCCGGCATGCGGGGACCCCGAAAAATTGACACACCTTTAACAGCAGACCCAATAGCGTCAGAATGATAAATCAGTTTAGTTCGACTCTGCTTGTCAGATATTGGTAAGCATTTAATCAGAGGTTCGCAAGAGTTAAGTGTGAGAATATGGCTAGAAGGGGGCCATAACACATCATGAGACCACAACTGATCATTATCGGTCTTGCCGCGCTGTATGGACATTTGGCGTCAGCCGCACATCCATCCACGAGTTTTGACGACGCCTCCACAATCACACTCGACGTGCGCGTATCGCAAACCTCAATCCTGGTGATAGAGGCTCACAACGCCGAGATCGAGTTGGAGCTGGACGGTCATCGGACGAACTACAGCCGAGACATTCCGGAAATTGAGTGGCGCCTGGTATCTCCCGAAAGCCAGTTAATCTACGTCCACCGCAAAGACCGCCGTGAAAAAGCACACGTGACAACTCACGTCCTAACAATAACCGAGGCTGAGCTGGAAATACTGCGCGGGCTGGTCAAGGATGAAGATTCGACCACAAACCCAGATGAGGCAGTGCGTCTCAGCAACGTTCTGCGCAAAAGTGGCAATCTGCTCAACAAAGATATACACACGCTACTGCTGTTACGTCTAGCATCTCTAGGGCAGCAAAACGCACAACCTGCGCTCAGTCAGACCGCTATGCAACAAGCACTCACGCTTGGTGCGCAGCCCCGATGGCGCAGGGGGATACAAGTCCGTCTCGGTACCGCCTACGTCGAGAACGGCCAGCCCGATCTGGCACGAGCCGCGTTTTGTGCAGTCGTCGCCCAAACGGACGCGCAATGTCGCCCGCAAGCCCTGCAATCCAACAGCGACGAGGCTGTGATACGCGCCGCCACCCATCTAGGCTTCCTACACCACCGTCAGGGGTTGCTGGAGCGCGCGCGCAACTGGTATCTCAGCGCTCTGCGTCAAGTGCGTAGTCCGGCGCAACGAGCAATTCTGCAGAATAACCTCGGAGGATTGCAGTTTCAAAAGGGCAACTATCCACAAGCGCTGGCGTACTTTGAGCAAACACGGGCCTACTTCGGTCGTACGGATGATCCACACAACACCAGTTCTGCAGAGAACAACATCGCCGAAGTATATCGACTGACCGGTCGCTTCGACGAAGCCATCACCCTGTTCAATCAATCCTATAAACAGGCGATCGCCCAGGAGTCCCCCCGCACCCAGGCCCGCGCGTTGCAGCGCATCGGTATGACCTACGCCAGCATGGGCGCCCACAACCGCTCCGCAGGCTATCTGCGCCGAGCGCTCGACGTCAGCCAGCGCCACAACCTACGGATCGAAGGCGATCTCCAGTTGCAACTCGGTCAGACCGCACGGCAGACAGGCGATCGACAACAAGCCATTGAACACCTTCAGAAGGCGATCACACTCTACGAAAGTTCGAACGCTCAACCAAAATTGCTGCTGGCGCTATGGGAAGCGGCCGAGGCAGCCGCGGATGCGCAAGCACAAAATCTGACCAGTCGCGGACTCAGCATCGCGCGGAAAATCGAGGATGAACGTATGCTGGCTCGATTCAACCTCCAACATGCCAAGCGCTTTCTGCCACCCGACCAGGCGTCCATGGAATCGGCACTGGAGAGCCTGATGGCCATCGGCGATACCTATGGTGTGGTCGATGCACTTGTACATCTTGGTCGGCAGGCCGCGCGCGAAGACCGTACAGACGCGGATAGATGGTTTCGACGCGCGATCGAATTCGTCGACGCGACCCGTCAGGGCGTAACCAATCAATCGCTGCGCGCACGTCTGACCGGCGAATTCATCGACCCTTTCGATGCGTACATCGATCACCTGGTCGAGCGGGGTGAAACCGCCGCGGCGTTAGAGTTGGCGGCCAGCAGCAAGGCTCGCTCTCTGCTTGAGAGCATCATTGAGAACACCGAGTCAGAGCAGTCCATGCCAGGTACTATCCGCGCGCTGCGCAACCAACTCACACAGAAGATTGATGCCCAGGCAAAGCTCGCCCGCCGTTGGCCAGATTCTCCCGAACTAACCACTCTGAACGCCCAGGTTCTGGACCTGCGCACTGAACTGACAGCCATGGAACGCGAGTACCGGGCGCAGCGCAGAGACATAACCCATGATCTGACAATCGCCCAAATGCGAGACATGCTCCCAACGGCAACCGACCTGATCGTGCATCACATCGGCTCGGAGCGAAGCTGGCGGTGGGTGCTCTCCAAATCGCGACTGACGGTCGATGCACTGCCCGGCAGGTCTGACCTGGCAGCGGAGGTGGACCAGTTTCTGACCACCGTTCAACATGGGCGCCGTATCCCCACCACACCCGACACCATCGCCACGCTAACACCTGTTGTGACCCCGAACGAAAGTGTGTTCGTGGTACCCGACGGCCCAACCGCCAAGTTGCCTTATGGCTTGCTGTACCTGGATCGCGGAGTCACTTCGACCATCGTGCCATCGGTCGGCCTGCTCGCGGATTTGCGCCCACACAGCCGCAGCGCTATGGCTGCGGTCTTCTCGGACGCGGTATTTGCACCAGACGACGCAGCGATCCTGCCGCGCCTGGCGGGGTCGGCACGGGAGGGCGTTGTTGTCGCAACTCATCTGGAAGCGGCGGGCTATACGGTCGATCACGCAACGGGCCTAGATAACTCGAAAGAGAACTTTGCTCGTCTGGCCTCGCGTGCCACCGACGTTCTGCATATTGCGACCCACGGTATTGTCGACCTGCTCAATCCGGACAACTCGGGTCTGGAGTTCAGCGCTATCGACGCGCAGGGCAATGCTACTCTCAGCTATCTGTCGGTGGATGAGATTCAAGCCATGGTGCTCAAGACCAGGTTGGTGGTGTTGAGCGCGTGCGATTCCATCAATGGCCAAGAAGTCGCCGGCGAAGGCACCCTGTCCCTGGCCCGTGCGTTCCTGTTGGCGGGGGCAGACCAGGTCGTAGCCAGCCTGTGGCCGGTTCCCGATCGCGCGGCGAGCGTGTTGATGGATATCTTTTACGAACACTACGCTGCCGGTGCAACCGCACCAGAAGCGTTGTCAGCTGCTCAGAACGCGCTTGCGCGGTCCGGGCAGTGGCGAAACCCGAGGAATTGGGCGGGTTTTGTGATTATGAGCGGAAAGCTAACTTAAGGAGAGAAAAACATGATTTTCCGAACGATATCAGGGATAGCGCTGCTGACGTTGTTGGCAGGATGTACGCCGTACTATCACCACGCCTATATGAAAGATTGGACGGTGGGGAAAGCCTGTGTTGCTGGCAGGCACAGCGCTAATCCGTCCAGCCATCACCTCTTAATGGAGAAGGGCGACACGATCAACCCGGGGAGGTTCTTGTTCTGGCGCAGCCTGAAAATCGAACGCGCCAGCGGGGAACCGATAAAACTGAAGAAGATCCTTCCCGACTACAAAGACATCTATGGTGTCTGGGATGATGCAAACGGGCAGCGTCACTGCATGGCATTGGTATACAAGGGCCAGTTCGTTCGCGATGGCGAAACACGCGACGTATTACACGTTGTGGTCAAGCACACCGCCAACGATTGCGACCCGAAGGAGATCAACGAGGTGGCGCAAAATTCCGTGTGTATTGACCAACAGCACGAGGGAACCTGGGAGGCGTGGTAACCCCGCTATGAGCCTCAATCAAGAATGACATAGCGTTCATCGGACGCACTGCGCCCCGGAACATACAGGTGCGTGCGTCCAAACCACCAATGGGCTTTGGAGACCTGTCGTCCCTGCGAATCGATGACCTTGATCCCCTTGAAACGCCGCTCCACCTTACTCTTATAGGCAGGACAATAGGTCGCAATCGTCTCGCGGCAGGACGGGCAGTGGCCGAACTTTTTACACAATAAACCGCCGATCAACGGAAATTTGTTGCGGCATTTCTGCTTCTTGCAAGGCTTGCAGGTGCCGGTGAGCTTGCAGAAAAGTTCTTCGCGCACCGCCCAGCGCTCTAACTCTTCCGGCAACTCCACACCTTCCCAGATCTCGTGGGTATCATCTGGGGCCTCCGGGATACCCGGTTCGCTGGTCCCACACGCCTCCAGTGGGTGGGAAGCGACCAGACTTGCGCGCTGAGTGTCCGTGATACCACCAAAGGGGGTAACGCTCACTTTGTAAACACCACCACTGGCACCCGCCACATGCAGCAATTCAACATTGTTCAGATGATCTGCAGCTTTTGTAACCACTCCCCCGGTGAGCGTATAAGGTAGCAACGGCGTGCCGCTGCCCCGTTGAGCGGTCAAATCGAGATCGTGCACCAGCGGGAAATAGCCATCGCTGGGACAGCTGAGTTCCGGATCTATACAGGGCGAACTGGCCTCGTCATCCCAGGCGAGCACAATCCGCAACGTGTCACCGGCTTTGGTATCCACACAGTAATGCTTCGGCGCCGCGGTTATGTCAAAGTCCAATTCCCTGATCTTCCCCTGTCCCAGCAAATCCAGGGATTCGGTCGCGTTCACAATGCCGTAGCCATGCAGTGGATCAGGGCCTGGGTCACCACCGAGGTCGGTAGCACCATGCACAATCATCGCCTTATAGGAAGACGCCAGATAGGCCTCTCCGCTGCCCGCGTTGCAAGTTTGCAGACATGCCGCCTCATTTGCGATGCCTTTACAGGCCTTGTTGCAATCCTCGACCAGGTTCTCAAGATTGCGAGATTTGAGTTGCAAGATAATGCCCGCAACCGCGGGTGCAGCATAGGACGTACCACAAGACATCAGATGCTGGTAAGAGTCGTTCGAGGACACGTTCGCCGTAGACATCGCCTCCGCGTTGATGATCCCATTCGTCTCGACATTACGATAGCAACCGGGAGCCATGACATCGGGCTTCATGCGACCATTCGAAGTTAGTCCCCCAGCGGACAACCCGGATACCACGCAGTTGCCCGCTTCGGGATCACAGGGGCTGGTCGTACCCGCCTTAAACACATCGATGGAACCAACTGTCAGTGGATTCTTGGCGGGATTCTCGATCTTACCCGGGAGGGTACTGTTGACGTTTCCGGCCGAGAACACCCAGGGTTGCCACTCAGTGTTGTGGATGTAGTTATCCACCTCCTCATCGTCGGTGTAATAGTCTGCTGGATCACAATTCGCCACATCGCATTCCACGCACGCATAACTGTGATTCGTCACATCCCCAGCGGCGGTGAGATCGGCAACCGGCATGGGGGGTGCATCAATCTGCAAGTCGCGGCACCACTGGGGCCGGTAGACAAGTACCTTTGCGCCGGGACCATGGCCGCGCTGGATTGGATTCGCATCGGCAGCTTCGCGGCCTGCTGCGATGCTCGCTACCGCCGTGCCGTGACTGCTCGCGTTGGAGCCGCCGACCGAATTCACGTTCATGTTGCCGGGATTACTAAAGGCATTGTGACCGAGGAGCACGCCTTGGTTTTCGAAGACGCCAACGCCGAGATTAGGATTCACCGCAGCCCCCGCGTTATTAACCACAGCTCGCGCGTGTTCGTTGTGCTCGATAAACATCGGCGAGCAAGTGACGCGCATCACACCCGGTTCTTTGGCGAGGGCCAGGACTTCAGTTTTCGTAAGTAGCCCCTGCCAAGTGGAGGCTCCGTAAGGGGTCAACCTCAAGCGGCGCGCTTCGGCTTGGAAGAGGTCAGCCTCATATGCAGCAACCAGCACATGGATTCGAGGTTCGGCGCCAGCGTCCTTGTCCCCGCTGTTCCTACTGCTCCCAGTCTCCCCGCTCTCGCTATCCGTCCGGCAGACCGACAGATCACTGGCAATAACCGTATCACGAGAGATAATACTCTCGCTCTCGACAAGCTTCGCATAGGGTGGGGGTTTACCGTATAAGTCACGCGTCATATCGATCGCGCCTACGTAGGAAGTCTTGTCACTATCGCGCCCGATTTTGCGGATGATGCGCACACCGAGCGCTTGCAATCTGAGTCGCTTGTCTTCGGTCAGCGGGTCGTCGTGGCCAAAACGCAGAATCCTATACACCGGCCCACGCGACCCATCCTGGCGCACCTCACCTTCGACGGGGTAACGCTCCTGACCTGCAGCCATCACCCCGATGAGCAAACACATACAAGCGCTTATGATCTTTGGAAACATGCCAAGTCTCTCCCTAACAAGACAGTCGATGGAGTGCACAGCTACGCGCTGCAAGACGCCATTTATAAGCGCTTCCGGTGACCAATTGCAATCGTCACTCACGCGAAAAATTTCGATCTTGGGGTGAGAGCTTTACCCCTCTAGCGCCACTACCACGACAACACCAAAGTCATGGAAGGGTCATGATCCAGCAGCTTATCCGTATCGGCAACGCGACATTCTATCCCGGCGCCCACGAGATTCATCGGGACGAGCGGGTCTTCGCCTTGGAACCCAAGGACCTGCACGTGTTGGCAAAACTCCTGGAGGCCGCTCCGGATGTCGTACCCAACGATACGATCATGCGCTCGGTCTGGCAGGGAGCGGTGGTGAGCGACAATTCGCTGCATCAGTCGATCCGCCGTCTGCGCCAAGCTTTTGGCGACGACGCCCGGCGGCCGGTATACATTCAGAACGTACCGAAAGTGGGTTATCGGCTGGTCGCCGCGATCGAAATGCTCGGGGATAACGAGAGCACTGGAATCGGCGATCTCGGCGTTGTGGCGGTGCTGCCGTTTAAAGAGTACAGCCTCGGTGAGGAACCCTCCTATGTCGTAGACGGGCTGTTCTACGAATTGCAGACCGCGCTGGCACAGCGCCACTTTGAGCTGATCAGCACCGACGTGGTGCTGGAGGTACGGCGACGCAACCTGTCGGAACGCGAACTGCATCTGTCGTTCGGCGTCGACTGTGTATTAGACGGTGTGGTTGCGGTGCGCAACGGCGTCATGCGCGTCACCGCGGCGCTCAGCCATGTTCAGTCCGGGCGACAGCTGTGGAGCGGGTCCTACGATGCCACCCTCGGTAATCTGCTGGAGACCCAGCAGAAGCTCGCAGGGCGCATCTGCCAGGATCTGATCACCCGGCCGGTACATACCCGTGTGAAGAGCCTGGCGTCCAGCCTAAAAAAGTCCTTGCGGCCTTGCACTACCCTCCGGGGGGCGAGACCGAGTAGCGCGATCCAGAACCGTCTGACCTATGACATCGGCGTTCAGGTCCTACGCTAGGGCGTCGCACTATGCTGCGATCCCGTCAGCCTGCGACCGGACGGACCAGCAGTCCGCCATTCGTTCACCGGCGCCGCAACCCCCGCCCGCGAAGGTACGACCTGTCGGTAGACAGTCTTGTGACAGGAAGGTTAACCTTATTGCCGAACAGCAACGTGCCCACGGATTCATGGACGGCGAGCCTAACTTATCAGAAGAAGCGCTTTCGGCTTCCTTCGTGGCACAAATTCGCGAAGGCGAAACAGCGCCGGCGGAGCGGCGCGCAGCCGAAGATGCGCTCTATCGCCATTATGTCCGGCGCATCACCTATGTGGTGGCGCGCATGGTCAACGATAAGTCGCTGGTAGACGACATCGTGCAGAACACCTTCATCACCTGCCTGGAGAAACTCCGAAGCGGAGCGCTGCTCGACGACAAGCGTCTGGGGGCATTTGTTTACGGCATCGCGAAAAATAAAGTGCGCGAGGAACGAGCCCGCGAACAACGTCGCCCCCAGAGCTCTGAGAGTGATGCGGATTCACTCCCGGATCCAGACTTTGACGTGGCAGCAATCATCGACCGGGGACGCCGCAGCCGCTTGTTAGAAGAGTGCATCGCGGCGTGCTCAGAACCGCGCGATCGCGAAATTCTACAGCGCTACGCTATCTATGAGCAGGATAAGCCGGTGATCTGCGCCGCGTTGAATGTCAGCGCCGCGCACTTCGACCGCGTGCTGTATCGCGCCAAGAATCGTCTCAAAACCATCGCCCAAGCGCGGCTCGAACAAGAGGGTTACCGCTGATGACCGCAAGTGATGATCTCGAGCAAAAGTACGCTACGTTGACCACCGCCGCCGCGGAGCTGGAAGCGGCCGAAGATGCGTTTAACGAGCTGTTAATGCAAGACCCGGAGGCCTTCGAGACGCACCTGCAGCGCAGCGATCGAGCGTTCGAGCGCATCCTGGACTTCGAACCAGAGCAGGAGGTGCCCGCCGCCGATGACAACGTCGCGGCCCTCGACGTCGCAGCGCCCCGCGCGACTGTCGCGCCGAGCGGCCAGTTGGTCGCATCCGGTGGTGCCCCACGCTGGATGGCCAACGCCGCCATGTTGATGGTGGGTGTGGGACTCGCCACCATCCTGGGCATATGGCAACCCTTCCAAGCCCCTGATGCGCAACGTCTGGTCATCGGTTCGGCGCAAGTCTACCCCCTCGACGCCTTCCGCACCGCGACCCCTCAGGTGGAGGTCATCACCTTGGACCGGGATGAACCACTGACCACGTTGATCATCTATCCGGATATCGCCGATGCGACCCCGCTCCAGGCAGTGATCGCCAGGGTGGCCGGTGACCTTGAAGATCCAGGCGAACTACAGGGTGCGGCGTGGGAGACGCTCAGCGAGATGCAGGTCGGCCCAGGCAGCCGCGACTCCCTGGCCATCAACCTCCCGACGCCGATGCTGACCCCAGGCATCTATCGTATTGTGGCGCAAAGCCTGACCACCGACGCCACACGAACCACCGTGTATTTCCGCGTTGTCTATCCGGATTGAACCCCACCGCAAATCCCAGCGTAAGAACCGTCAAATAGCGCGCGCTAGGCGTGAGACATTCAGTGCCTTGGCGACAGACCTAACTGTGAACGTCAATTAGTCAGTTTGTTTGCCGCCTACGGTGGCGCAATACGACGATGCGAGGGGGGATTCCTAGTGGGCAGTCTGCGCATACCTATGCCTGAGGGTCTGGTGACCCGGCTGGCCGAGACCATGACCCGCAGCGGGATCAAACGGTCCATCCAGGTCCCCCAGGGATATACCTACATCGGGCAGATGATCTCCCACGACATCGTGCCGAACACCAACCTCACCCCCAGTCGCAACCCCACACGGTTTTTGAACCTCGACAGTCTGTATGGTCAGCCCGGCGATGACCTTCAAGACAAGCTGTTCGACGCGGATGGCCGCTTCCGGCTCGATGCCGTGCCGGGCGCTCCGGGTGCGGCCGATCTGCATCGACCCACAGGCGGCATCCCGCAGATTCCGGAACAGCGAAACGATGAGAATGTCATCGTCCGACAACTGCACGTGCTGTGGCTGCAACTGCACAACAAGATTGTCACCAATCACTTGGGCGCTCAAAGCCGCGAACAGCGCATCCGGTTCGCCCAGGCGTTTGTGGTAATGCTGTTTCAGGCGATGGTCACCCGGGACCTCTTGCACAGGCTGTGTCAGCCCCGCGTGTATGACCTCTACGTATCCCAGGGCAAACGTTTCCTGTATGCGAATTCGCACGATTTCACCAAGATTCCGCCGGTCTTCTCCCACGCGGGCTTTCGCTTCGGTCATTCGATGGTGCGCAGTCGCTACAACCTCCAGAAAGACAGAGCAAGCCTGCCCATAGAGCAGCTGTTCCTTCCGGCCACTCCCCTGCACAAAGACCACGTGATCGATTGGTCGCTGTTCTTTGGCGATATCCCCAGCGGCACGCTGGAAGCCCAGGCCATCGATCTCGATCTGGCCGAAGGCATGGGACAGGTGCACTTCGGCAACGCACCGGGCAACATTGCCAAGATCAATATCCAGGCATCTCAGGCTCTGCCCAGCGGACCATCCATCCTTGCTTGTATCAAGGCGCAACACCCGATCTTGTATGACGCCTTCCAGATCGCGACCCACTACCCCACCGGGATGTCGTTGCTCGGAACCGCGCTCAGCGACTTTACAGACGAGGTTGCGGTGGACGATATGCCACTCTGGCTCTACGTATTGCTGGAGGCACGGTCCAATGTAGAGACCCCTTTCAGCCGCCTGGGCCCGGTCGGCAGCATGATCGTGCTCGAGGTGCTGAGCCAGGCCATCGACGGCGCGGCGATCACAATAAGCGCCGACGAAACACAACAAGCCGCGTGGCTCGGTCCATTGCTTGGGCTTTATCAGGCAACGGTGGCAACGGAAGATTTCGGTATGGAGACCATCATCAATATGGTCAATCACAACTCTGATGACACAGGAGTAAGCATGAGCGAACTAGCAAGTTGGGTAGGTAAAGGCATCACGGTCGGCGACAGCGACATCCCGGACGAGCTCGAGGCATTGCGGAACTATCACCCGCTGCCCGACGGCACCTTTCGGGTGGAGACTAAGATCCGCGAGGGTGGCGATTCAATCCAAATGAGCGCAAGCGTGCCACCCTGGACCTCGGGGGCTAACAATATTATGAAGTCGATGAAATTTAAGCTCAAGAAGGCGGACGGTGTAGAATACCTGGAGGCCAAAGACAGTGACGTGAGCCTCGACGGATACAGGGTCCATCGCTGGCGCATCGAAAAGGAGATGGATGTCGACGGACTGACCGTGTTTCTCGACAAAATCGACTGGGTCAATAGTGAAACAGGCAAGGGAGCGCGAACGCGTTGGCGGTGGGCAAGAATCCAATAACGAC